>JAJDDP010000015.1 GCA_029260235.1 Phycisphaerae bacterium
CCGCGCCCGGGCAGAGGCCGTCCATCGCCTGGGCTATGCCGCTGCCCAAGAAGGGCTATTCGATCCGCTAGCTGACCTAACCCCCATCTACATCCGCCGCCCAGAAGCAGAAGAAGTTTGGGAGAAACGCCATGGCCCGGACGGCAAAGCCGACACGCCCAACTAGCGGCGTCCATATTCAGGGGTGCCCTCAGTATGGCCCTGCAGGGAATCCTTGCTAAAGGCTGCCCTTAGTATGCCTTAGGTCACCGACCTCCATGCCACAGCTGGCGGGGTTGGGCACCTGAGCCGCTTGGACCTCCTCTCTGCGCCGCAACGGTCAGGAATGCCAGCCACCAGGATCCAAAACATCGGGCGGAAATCTGCCAGAATTGGCACAAGAATTGCCGGACGTTCAGCCCAATTACGTCCTGGACGTGGGGGCGCATAGTTGGATTGAGTCGCTACAATGTCTCGCCTCAGCCGGGATGGCCTTCCGACATTTGGGGTCGAGGAAGTCGCCTTCTGATCGGCTTGCGTGGCACTACATGGAGCGCAACACCCCTTCTGAGGTGTACGAGTTCTTTTTACGTTGTTCGAGGAGATGCAGTGATGGCCAGTGCAGTAGACACCTTCGTGGCAGGTGTAATCGCCCGGAACCCAGCCGAGAAAGAATTTCACCAAGCGGTCGAGGAAGTGGTTGAGTCGTTAATGCCCGTGCTCGACAAACACCCGGAATACCGGCGTGCCAAAGTTCTTGATCGGATCGTCGAACCCGAGCGGGTCATCATGTTCCGCGTCCCTTGGGTGGATGATCAGGGCGACGTGCAGGTGAACCGCGGAATGCGGGTTGAGTTCAACAGCGCCATAGGCCCCTACAAGGGTGGCCTACGTTTTCACGCGTCGGTGAACCTGGGGATCATCAAGTTTCTCGGCTTCGAGCAGGTCTTCAAGAACGCCTTGACCACCCTGCCCATGGGCGGCGGCAAGGGCGGCTCTGACTTTGACCCCAAAGGCAAGAGCGACATGGAAGTCATGCGGTTTTGCCAAAGCTTCATGAGCGAGCTGTTTAGGCACATCGGTGCAGATACCGACGTGCCAGCCGGTGACATCGGCGTCGGCGGTCGCGAGATCGGCTATTTGTTCGGCCAATACAAGAAGCTCACCCGAAAGTTTGAGGGCGTGCTCACCGGCAAGGGCCTCAACTGGGGTGGCAGCTTGATTCGTCCCGAAGCCACCGGCTATGGCGAGGTCTACTTCGCCGAAGAAATGCTCAAAACCCGCGGCGAAAGCCTCAAGGGCAAGCGGGTGGTCATCAGCGGCTCGGGCAATGTCGCCCAGTACGCGGCTGAGAAAGTGATCCAGCTCGGCGGAACAGTGTTGACCTTCTCTGATTCGAGCGGCTACATCGTGGACGAGGAAGGTATCGATTCCAAGAAGTTGGCCTTTGTGATGGACCTCAAGAACAACCGCCGAGGCAGAATCAGCGAATACCAGAAAAAATACCCCAACGCCAACTATCAGCCAACCAGCGCAGGGGCCAAGAGCAATCTGCTGTGGGATGTTAAGTGTGACGTGGCCCTACCCAGCGCTACCCAGAACGAGATCAATGAAATCGACGCCGCCAACCTGGTCAAAAATGGTTGTGCCTGTGTGGCTGAGGGTGCCAACATGCCCAGCACGCCCGACGCGGTAAGCGTCTTCTTGGAGAGCAAGATCCTCTACGGCCCAGGCAAGGCCGCCAACGCCGGCGGGGTAGCCGTCTCAGGCCTGGAGATGAGCCAAAACTCGATGAGGCTAGCCTGGAGCCGAGAAGAGGTAGACCAGAAGCTGCACAGCATCATGAAGAGCATCCACAAGGTATGCATGGAAACCGCCGAAGCCTACGGAACCCCAGGAAACTACGTTAACGGTGCCAACATAGCCGGCTTCCTAAAAGTAGCCGACTCCATGATGGCCCAAGGCGTCGTGTAGGAATGGCATAGACAGCGGCACGCTCAACGCTGACCGCACGATTCAACGCGACAGCTTCCAATCGTCGCGCAATCATAAGGCGGAGCACCCAAGGGTGCTCCGCCGTTTTTCATGGATGTAGGATTAGATCCTGAATGCCACCGTCTCTGGACTCTCCTCCCAGCGGACAGGCATGGGTGGGCAGACCGTCTGAATTGGCGTCCCATGGGTTTCATGCCCAGTGGAGCAACGCAGTTCGTTGACATCTTTGCTTGGCTGTTGTTGAATCCATTGACGGGCTGCTCGCGTGCCCTCATTGGTAGAACGTCTGCGCGCTGTACAGGATTGCACATGGCTGACTCTGCTTCGACATCTTCAAAGCCTGATTGGAGCCGGGACTTCGGCGGCTTTGCTGAGTTGATGCCCAACCGCATCCTCAAGGTGCTGCTGGTCTCTAGCCTCTACGAGTCATTCATTCTTGAATCCGAAGGCTTGGTCAGCGAACTGATCACCACCGAATACATGGACATGAACCTGACCCATCCACCGCGAGTCACGCCAGTGTCCACACCCGAGGCAGCGCTGAAGATTCTGGCTAATGAGCGGTTCGATCTGGTGATTACCATGACCCGCCTCCGGGGCATCGGGGTCCCAGAATTTGCCGAGCGGGTCCAGGAACTCCATGCGGATCTGCCAGTCGTAGTGCTGGCTGATGAACCCCGAGAATTGGTCCGCCAGCCGGAAATCAAGACTAGCCCCCACATCAGCCGCGTCTTCGTCTGGACGGGCGATGCCAAAATGTTGCTGGCGATCATCAAGCTTATCGAGGATGCCCTCAACGTCGAACAAGACATTCGCACCGGGAATGTCCGCATCATTATCTTGGTCGAAAACTCGGTACGCTTCTATTCGAGCTATCTGCCGCTCATCTACACCGAATTGATGAAGCTGACCCAATCGCTGATGGCTGAGGGGATCAACCTGCAGCATCGTCTTCTTCGCCAGCGGGCGAGGCCTCGCATCCTGCTAGCTGAGACCTTCGAGGAAGCGATCGATCTCTACGAAAAATTCAGTGAGAACATGCTAGGCGTTATCTCCGACGTGCGCTTCCCGCGCAACGGCCAACTGGATCCAGAGGCTGGGTTGGAGTTCACCCGTCGTGTTCGGGCTGATTCCCCGCACCTTCCGGTGATGCTGCAATCGTCCGAACCGGGCTTCGCCGGGGCAGCTCTTGAGCTGCAGGCACACTTCTTGCATAAGCAGTCGCGGCGACTCTTGCAGGATCTGCGGGATTTCATCGTTGGCAGCTTAGGGTTCGGCGATTTCGTTTTCACCCTTCCGGACGGTACCGAGGTGGGCAGAGCCCAGGATCTGCGTTCCCTGGAAGAGATTCTGCATCACATCCCCGAAGAATCACTCGAGTTCCATGCAAGCCACAACCACATCAGCAACTGGTTGATGGCCCGGACCGAATTTGAACTGGCGGCCAGCCTGAGACCCAAGAACGCCGAAGACTTCGCGTCGATGGCTGAGCTGAGAACTTACCTGCTCGAAACGCTAGCCACATTCCGCGAGCAGAGCCAAACCGGCGTCATCGCTGATTTCTCCCCGGCAAAATTCGACGTAGCCACAAGCTTCACCCGCATTGGCAGCGGCTCCATCGGCGGAAAAGCCCGCGGCTTGGCTTTTATCAACTCCTTGATCCTGCGAAACAAGCTGGCTCATCGATTTGAAAACGTGAGCATCAACGTTCCCCGCAGCGCAGCCGTGGGCACCGACGTCTTCGACACGTTCCTCGACCAGAACAATCTCCACGAATTGATTTCCAGGGATCCGTCAGAAGAAGAGGTCATCAATGCCTTCCTCGCAGCTAAGCTACCAAGCACCGTCAACAGCGACCTGACTGCCTTCCTGAATCTGGTGCGGTATCCGCTCGCGGTCCGCTCGTCGAGCCTGCTGGAAGACTCGCAGGATAGGCCCTTCGCCGGCATCTATACGACGCACATGCTGCCCAACAATCATCCGGACTTAGCCGTTCGCCGCGATCAGCTCTGTGACGCCATCAAGTTAGTCTACGCTTCCACCTTCTTTCCAGCCGCACGGCGATACCTCCTGGCTACCGGTCGCCATTCTGAAGAAGAGAAGATGGGCGTGATCCTTCAGGAGTTGGTCGGCAGCCCGTACGGCGAACGCTTCTATCCAACGTTCTCAGGAGTCGCCCGCTCTTACAATTACTATCCAACCAACAACGTCTCTCCCGAGCAGGGTGTCGCCTGCGTTGCCCTTGGGCTGGGCAAGACCGTCGTCGAAGGTGGCGAAAGCCTAATCTTCTCGCCGGCTCAACCGCGGACCCTGCCACAGTTCGCTACCATCACAGACACGTTAGCCAATTCGCAGCGCACGTTCTATGCGTTGGATATGAGTCACCCCAGCGCCTATCCCGACGCCAAGGGTGATGCCCACATGCTGAAGTTAGAACTTGAGGTCGCCGAGGAAGATGGCACGCTCGCTCCAATCGGATCGGTCTACTCGGCAGAGAATGACGCCATTTACGATGGTATCTTCAGGCCAGGGCCAAGGCTTGTCACTTTTGCGCATGTGCTCAAGTCGGGGCTGTTTCCGCTGGCTGACATCTTGCAACTCTTGCTCAAGATTGGCGAGGAAGGGATGGCCTGTCCTGTCGAAATTGAGTTCGCCGTAAACATGAGCAGCGGGCCGATGAAGTTCGGCTTCTTGCAAATTAGGCCCACCATCACCAACGAAGAGCACGCAGACGTCCAGGCTGAGGAGGTCAGCATCGATCAAGTCCTCTGCGAAAGCCCCAAGGCGTTGGGCAACGGACACTTCACCGACGTGCACGATGTAGTTTATGTCAAACCAGAGGCCTTCGATCCAGCCAAGACGCTTCAGATCGCCAGCGAGTTGGCCCAAATCAACGACAAGCTGTCTAAGGCGGGTCGGCGATGTCTGCTGATCGGGCCCGGCAGGTGGGGATCAGCCGACCATTGGCTTGGCGTCCCGGTAAGCTGGGAGCAGATATCTACAGCCCAAGTCATCATCGAAACGTCCCTCAAAGATTTTCTGGTGACGCCATCTCAAGGTACTCATTTCTTCCAGAACATCACTTCGATGGGCGTGGGCTACTTCGCGGTTGATCCCGCAACCCAGCGGGGCTTCATAGATTGGGCGTGGCTAGCCGAGCAAGAGGAATTCGCCGAGACCCAATACATCCGCGGTATCCGGTCCGAGCATCCCTTCGATGTGCGTATTGATGGCAGAAACCAGCGCGGCACGATCCTCAAACCCCATGCCGAGGTCATTCCAACGGAGTAGGCCTGGGGCTCGTTCCGTTTCAAGCGATCCTCGATGCTCCTGTACGAACGTCAGATGCGTCGAGTCATCGACGCAATCTCTGGCACTACTTATCAACGGGATCAATCTCCTCTACCGTTTCGTAGACGATGGTGTAGCCAGGCGGTGGCTGGAGATTGAATAGAGAATCTCCAAACTCGATATCGAAGCTGAAATCAATGAGGGTGACCCGACCTCCCCCTTCGCCGAGTTCATGGTGGATATCCACGCCAACTACTTGGGCCGTTTGCGCGTCGGCCCAGATATCCCAGACCGAGTGGTCCCCGCGACCGCCGACAAGGGTAGCTCGCCTTATGCGGAAGCCCGTCACTGCCTGACCGTCGACCATTTTGCTGCCGAGAGGCTCGCCATCCCCGGGCAAGAGGGCGTCAAGTTCGGCCAATGGTCCCGCAGCGCCCTGTAGTGCCTGCGCAGCCTGGCCGATGAAGGTCGTGAGCGTTGCTTGCTTCCCCGGGAATTGAGGGTGGTCGAATTGGAGCATTTTGGCGCCTTTTAAATCAATGATGCGGACGCCCTTGCTCGGGCTAGCAATGTGGAGCCACCGCGACCCCAGGACCTGGAACCGGATACTCTCTCCATCCCCTTCGATCGGATGCTCGACCACGGTGTACGTCATCGAGTTTGATTGCCGCACGACATCAAGGACTTGCCCGAACACTACGCCCGCGCTAACTTGGCTGCCCAACTTCGATTGCCACAGGGCGACCGATCCAATGACAGCCACAGCAATGCCCAGTCGCAGCACATGACGCCGCCATCGGGCCGACTCGGCCAGACAACCGTTGCGAATGCTTGGTCGTGGCTGTGGAGGGACAACGGTGGATCGACTTCCAAGACGGCGATTCAAGCGGTCTAAGGCGGCCCGTACATCCTCAGTAGATGGGTCTCTTCTCATGATTTCCGTGATGAGCTGCGTGATGACTTGGTCTCGGGTGAGGTCATGGCTATTCATGGTGGGGCTCCCTTTCTTAGATCCTTCTTGCTACTTGTCGGCAACCATGCGCGGAGCTGCTGGCGGGCTTCTCGCAGCGTTACGCCTACCGTCGAGGCTTCGAGGTTGAGAAGTTCGGCGATCTGCGCATAACTCAATTCCGCGAAGTATCGCAAGGAGAACACTTCGCGGCGCCGCATGGGCAGGCTGGCAACGGCGCCGCGGATCCACTCCAACAGTTCTGCCCGTTCGAAAGCGTCTTCCGAATGATCTGCTGGCCCGGAGGCGTCGGTCGCTTCATTGAAGGAAAGATTGCGAGTCTGCCTCAGACGGTCCAGCGAGCGGACCGCGGTCATCCATTTCAAGAAAGCAGGCCATGTCCGAACATGGGAGTGGTCCGTCATGGCCATTACCTCTACGAAGACATCGTGGACGCAGTCCTCCGCTTCATTGGATTGGCCAAGAAGGCGATGGGCAGTCCGGTACATCCCCGGTCCGTGCTCATCGAGCAGATTTGCCCAATCCGTCATTCTTCATCCCCCGATTGCCCAATGGTAGAACCCGGATGGCCGAACCTCCCTGACACATGGATGACGTTGGCCAGCACAGAATATTTACTGGTCGCCCCAAGATTATTGATGTTACATGAGGAACAGCCAACCTCTCCACCTCGCCGCGTGCAAATGCCCAAAGATCTGCTCCCTCCCATCCCGCCGCTTCGACACAGGCTGGGCTTGGACCTATGATCGGATCCTGACCTACCCGGAGAGTTGGTTTGATTTTTCATCGCACAGCAGGACGGCGCCGTCTCAGGTTCCAGGCCTATCAGGATGTAATCGACGACGTCGTAAATCTGCGAGCTGGCCACCGCACGCTGGGCAAATGGTCGCTGGGCCAGATTTGTGATCACCTAGCTACTACCCAGGTGTTCTCCTTGGATGGTGGGCCGCCCGCCTTCAAAATGTCAGCCCTTTATCGCGCCACGATTGGTCGAGTCGCTCTCTGTTCGCTCTTGTGGTGGTGGTTCATCCCTGAGAGGCAGGGGCACATGCCTCTGCCAGCCCCGGTCAAGACCGAACTCGGCATCGAACGCCTCCGCGGGGCACTGGGCCGGATCGCCGCGGAACCGATGACCACCACGCATCCCATCTTCGGTCGCCTGAGCCAATCGCATTGGAAGCGCTTCCACCTCTGCCATGCAGGCCATCACTTGAGCTTCCTGATTCCGACCAAATCCTGAGCAGCGGCGCTGGGCCCAAGTTAGCTGTGGACCAGAAGAGATCCGTCGAATAGCTGAGATCAGACCTGATGTGGTGGGAACCGTCCCCGGCAGGATTCGAACCTGCAACCTTTGGCTTCGGAGGCCAACGCTCTATCCAATTGGGCTACGGGGACTCAAGACCTGCATTGGAGTCTATTTCAGGCCCTAGGGTTGTCAAGGCCTACAACGGGCGCCCCCTCCCAACGGGAACCGCTGGCCTAGCCAAGATTCCCGCTCTATCATGCCTGGATGACCACTCACTCCAAGGAACCGAGGAGCCCTGCATGAAAGCTGAACCATTGTTGGCCAAATTGAACGAACTCCGCAAAGAGGCTGAGGGCAACCCCGAGGATATGGAGTGGCTGACCCTTCACCACGCATTTTGCTTCATTTCTTACCACATGGGCGACTTCCAGGCCTATCTGAACGAAATAGCTGCCCCGAAAGAGTAGTCGGTCGCCGATTTCTCGAAAAATGGCGTGCAAAAATCGCTCTGGCCCCAGCCCACCAGGTTTGGCGCGGCCGCAGTTTGCATGAAGACGATCCCCGAGTTAGAGTGCGGGGTTCGGACGGCAAATTCTGGATTTTGCCGGTGGTCCATCGAGTTCCATTTCGGATGCACGTCGCCTATGGAATTGCTGTATGAAGTTGAAGAGTTGATTGAGAGCGGAAGTATTGACAAGGCTGAGGCCGCACTGGCCAAGCTTGGCGGCGAGGCTGAGCACGCTGCCGAGGCTGCCTACTTCCAAGGGCAGATTCACGAAGCCCGAAACGAAACCATCGAGGCCATCAACGCCTACCACAAGGCGACCGAGGCTGACCCGGACCATCTGGAAGCGACTTTCCGGCTGGCTTTCCTCCTCGATTTGCACGGCGAGGATGAGGAAGCTATGCAGCTCTACGAGCAGTGCCTCAAGCACCCCCCACTGCATGTCAACGCCCTGATCAACTTGGCTGTGCTGTATGAAGATGACGGGTCGTACCATGAGGCTGAGCGCTGCCTGGAATTGATCCTTGATCGGCATCCCAATCATGCCAAGGCCCAACTGCTCCTCAAGGACGTTCGAAGCTCACTGACCATGTATTATGACGAAGACCAAGAGCGCATGATGGAATCGCACCATGCGATCATGGACATGCCCATCAGCGAGTTCGAGCTGAGTGTTCGGTCTCGGAACTGCCTCAAGCAGATGGACATTCATACGCTGGGCGACTTGATGAATGTCACCGAAGCGCAGTTGATGGCCTACAAGAACTTCGGCGAAACATCGCTAAATGAAATCAAGGCGCTGCTTACCCAGAAGAATCTGGTTTTGGGGCAGATGCTGGACGATCCATCTCCTGAAGCACCGACTGCCCTGCCAACCCTCGGTTCTGACGGCATTTACGGCAAGTCGGTCAACGAGTTGGAGCTGTCCGTCCGTTCGCGAAAATGCATTCAGCGGCTGGGCATCAACACCTTGGGAGAGCTAGCCGCCCGGAGTGAGACTGAGCTGCTGTCCATCAAGAATTTTGGCCTCACCTCGCTGAACGAAATTAAGCGGCGCATGATAGACATGGGATTATCCCTCCAGTCGTAGCCCGTGAATTCTTCCCTGGCCGGAGGATTGCGAAGGCTTGATTCATGAAGTCGGTGAGCTTCAAGGCGCAGCGAAGACAGCAGGCGGCTCTTGCCCTTGCTTGGGCTGCCGCCTTGGTGGTTTCGGGCTGCGTCGGTCGGGCTGACCAGACACGTAACCGACCAAACACCATATCCCCGCCGGTCGTCGTCCGAGATGTGCGCGTCTTGCTTGCATCCGGCAGCGACGCTACTCGAGTTCGGATCAACGGGGCATTTGTAATCGTTGACGCTAGCGGCACGGTCGTCGCCCACGACCACACCAGTGAATGGCTATTGGTGCAGACCGCTGATGGTGTCCGCGTCGGCAAACGCTCAATCTCCGGCCAAGAGGCAACCCTCAAGCCCGCGCCGGGCGGCACGTTTGAACTTTCAAAGCGAACTGAGAAGGGCTGGTCGCCGGCGCGCCGTTACCCCGGCTTCTTGACCATCCGCCGCCAACGAAGCGGCAAGTTGCAAGCCGTCAATTACGTTAACCTTGACACCTACGTCGCTGGCGTTCTTAACCGCGAGCTCTACCCTGATTTCCACCAAGAAGCCTATCGCGCCCAAGCGGTGGCCGCCCGAACCTACGCCCTTTACATCATGGCTCAGCGAGGGCGACGCGCCTTCGATGTGACCGCAACCGAATCTTCGCAGGTTTACGGCGGGTTGGCTGAGGGCAGGAGCGCTTCCAAAGCGGTCGAAGCTGCCCAACACACCCGTGGTATTATCTGCACCTGGACTGCTCCTCAGGGCGAGCGCATTTTTTGCACCTACTACAGTTCCGCATGCGGCGGTAAGAGCCAAGACGTAGCCGACTGCAAGCCGCGACCCAGCATCAAGCCGCTCTCTGGCGGCGTCGTTTGCAACTACTGCAAAATCGCCAAAGGCAACGTCTATCGCTGGGGGCCTGTCACCATTGAAAAAGCCAAGATCCGATCCCGGTTGATCGCCCGCTATTCGAATCTCAAATCCATGAGCACCATCAAGTCGATTGAAGAAACCTCAAGAACCCGCCACGGACGACCGGGCCGAATCCGCATCAGCGACGTCAACGGCCTGTCCCACGAACTACGGGCCGAGGACTTCCGGCTGACCGTAGGCAGCCGCATTATGCGAAGCACCGATTGCCGACTGACCGACAACGGATCAACCATCACCCTGAGCAAAGGCCAAGGCTTCGGACACGGCATGGGCCTATGCCAATGGGGCACCCAAGGCCAAGCACTCCAAGGACGGTCAGCCGCAGAGATTCTCAAGTTCTATTATCCCGGGATGCATCTGACGCGGGCATACTAGTTCAGCCTCTCTAGCAGACAATGCAAGGAGGCGATATGCATAGGCACCGCATGGTTGTATCCGTTCTACCTGGACCTGCCTATATCGGTCCGCCGCGCTTGTGTCGCGGCAGTCCAATAAGTTCCCTCATTGTCCAAAACGAAGTAGGATCAGTGCGGACATGAGACTGTTCGACTCCCACAGGTTTAGACGTAAGTACTTCCGAATGATGGCATGGATAGTTCCCGTTTCACTCCTGTGTCCTGCGTGGTTTTTTCTCTGGCCCATGTTCATGGGATCTACGTTTGCTCTGGGTGCGGTTGAGCTGATTACTTGCATGTTCACGGCCGCCATGCTTACCTTCTGTATTGTCAAGCCGCGTTTGCAGTTGTCCGAAAAGCAAGTTCGCCTCTTCCAGAAGGGGCACCAGGCGAAGTATCCCGGTGAATGCATCGGGTGCGGCTATAACGTTAGCCACACTCAGGGGCCGATCTGCCCGGAGTGCGGCGACCCACTCCCGGAAGTGCGGACACCTGTTCCGCAAGCTAGCGGAATCTCGACGCTCCCAGCGGGCAAACGCGGCGTGAACTGGCGTCGTTTCACCGTGTCCGTTTCGTCCGGCTCTGTCTTCTCAGCCCTCATGATATTTGGTTTTCTCCCGCAGATAGATCTTGCACTCACCACACGGTTTTCTGCACTTGTGCTTCCTGAGCACCTCTTGGCGGTGGAGATCGCGATTCTGTGGGTTGTCAGCTTTGTTCCGGGCGTTGCGATTGGTGTGCGGTCGTATTGGCGGCGTTCGATGATCGGGAAGGGCGAATGCCGATGCAGATTGTGCGGCCTGCTTCTTCGTGGCTTGGTGAAGCCAATTTGCCCTGGATGCGGAGAAGCGATATGAGCTGGCGTTATTTCGTTGTGTCTGTTCTGGTCGGGTCTGCTTTGTCGGCTCTATTCTCCTATGTCTTAGGGCCGTGGATTCAAGTTGAAGTGACCGGGCGATGTCTCGCCATCTTCTCACCGTTCTATTCTTGGGCCATAAACGTCATGGTTCTTTGGATTGCTACGCTGGTTCCCGGAGTTTCGCTGGGCGTGCTGTTGTACGCAATGCGCATGCCGCTGGCGAACGGCGAATGCCACTGTAGATCCTGCGGCTTGCTGCTCCGCGGTTTGGCGGGTCCGGCGTGTAGCGAATGTGGCGAGAAGATATGAGCCGGTCCGGCTATTCGGCTTTCATGGCACAACCCTTCCTCCTAGCAGAGGCAAAGGCGCCGATACACGGGCCTCCCGCCCATTCCCCCACCGGTTGGCCCTCCTCGTGCTTGAGTCTGATGGGCCATCCTTGGTACCATAGAGGCAAACAGATCACCAGATTAGCTTTGCTGGTTTGACACATCCGGCGTCTGACCGGCGACACTTGAGGGGTTTTGACATGAACATGTTGAAGTATGGACTGGGGCTTTCTTGCCTTGCTTCGATTCTTGCACTCGGCACTCATTGTTCCCGGTCGGTTGATCCAATCGAACAAGTGCAGCCCCTCGCATTTGCTGCATCGGTTTCGGTTGCGAGACCCTCCGCTTCGGAAATGGCTACTACCAAGGAGGCCATTCAACGCAAGCGGGCCAAGCTTGTGGCCGGGGGCGGCAAGCGGTTCGATCAACCCGCCGAAGCGCAGGAATTTTTCTTTCAACAACGTCTCGCGGCCGGTGCGACGGAACTCCCCCTCCAACACTTGCAGGCACAACTCTTGGAAATTCGAGGCCGCGAATCAGCGCGGGCTGCACTGCGTGGTGCAGGACCTCCACCAGGTGGAGTACTCGGCTGGACGGCCATTGGCCCGGGCAACATCGGCGGCCGAACGCGGGTGATCGTGATCGATCCCAACAACCCGCAAATCATGTACGCCAGCGGGGTAGCCGGCGGCGTCTGGAAATCCCTCGACGCAGGTGCGTCCTGGAATCCCACAGATGACATGATGCTCAACCTGGCTGTCTGCTCCTTGGCTATGGATCCCACCGATTCTAACGTGCTGTATGCGGGAACCGGTGAGGGCTTCTATGGCGGCCCATTCTTGCAGGGCTTGGGGATCTTCAAGTCCACCGACGCTGGGGCTAACTGGGTGCAGCTACCTGGCACCATCAACGTCTCCCCAGCCAGTGCGTTCTACTACGTCAACAAAATCGTCATCAGCCCCAACGACCAGAACCGCATCTACGCAGCCACAAGGTCCGGGGTATGGCGCAGTCTCGACGCCGGGGTGACCTGGTCGGTCGTCTTGGGCAACCCTTACGAGATCGCTTTTACTCCGCAAACCAACGGCTGCGATGTAGGCTGCCTTGATTTGGTGATACGCAACGACCGGAATCCGGACGTCCTATTCGCTTCGTTCGGTAGTAATGTTCAGGACGGTCTATACCGCTCCGATGACGGCGGCGATAGCTGGGTCGGTTACACCACGCCGACGAACCAAGGCCGCATGACGCTGGCGCTGGCCCCGAGCAACAACGACGTCCTCTACTTGGTGATGGCTGACAACGGCACCGGCGGCGCCTGGGGACAATTGGTCGCCGTCTTCCGGACCGACGATGGCGGCGGGACCTTCAACTCTACGCTGGATTTCGGGCACCCATTTAGCGCCTGGTTGATGAGCTACGTTTCCATCGCTCTGGGCTGTTTCGAGCACCCGGTGATCTACTCGCAAGGCTGGTACGACAACATCGTAGCCGTCGATCCGGTCGATCCCGACATCGTTTGGGTCGGGGGAATCAATCTTTACCGCTCGGACAACGGCGGACAGACGTTCGGGCTGTCCGGCTACTGGTTCAATTACTTGCTTGATCCGCCGCCGCCCAATTACATCCACCCCGACCAGCACATGGTCGCCTTCCACCCCGACTACGACGGGACGACCAATCAAATCATGTACGCGGGCAACGACGGAGGTCTCTTTCGTACCGACAACTCGCGGGCAGCTACCAGCGATGAAGCATGCCCTTTCTGTCCCGACGACGAGCCGGGCTGCGTCATCGGCCCGCCGCCGGAGATCCTCTGGGCCAGTGCCAACAACGGCTACGGCGTCACCCAGTATTACCACGGTGATAGTGGCAAGGAGACCGATACGTTCGTCGGCGGCGCTCAGGACAACGGCACCAGCCGAGTTCTAGCGGCTAACACGCCCGACGATTGGAAAATGATTTACGGCGGCGATGGAGGCTATGTCGCTATCGACCCTACTGATGCAGAGACCATCTACCTGGAAATCCAGGGCTTCCCGACCATCGAGAAATCAACCGACGGCGGCGAAACCTTCGAGCCAGCCGTCAACGGCATCACCGACACCGATGGCTTGTTCATCACCCCGTTTGAAATGGATCAGGCTGACCCCAACGTCATCTGGACCGGGGGAGAGCGGCCCTGGCGCTCGACCGACGCAGCCGGTCTGTGGGAGGTGGTCGGTCCGGACTTTGCAGGCCCGGCTCAGATTTCAGCCATCGCCATTGCTCCGTCCGACAGCAACGTGGTCTATCTTGGCTTCAACAACGGGTACGTCGTGCGGACCACGAACGGCTTGGACCCATCACCCACCTGGACCATCTTTACTAGTGGGCTCTACGGCGGCTGGGTGTCTGGCATGGCTGTGGACCCCGATGATCCGGACATCGCCTACCTTACCTATTCCAATTATGGCATCCCGCATGTCCTTCGCACGATCAACGGCGGTTCCGACTGGACCTCAATCGACGGAATCGCAGCCGCAGGCGTGCCCGACATTCCTGCGCACTGGGTCGCAGTCCGCCCGTGCGATTCGCAGCAGCTGTACGTCGGCACCGAGTTGGGCGTCTTTGTCAGCGACGATGCCGGCGCCAACTGGACCCCAGCTAACAACGGGCTAGCCCACACGGTGGTCGAGTCACTCGATTGGCAACACTACGATACGCTGGTCGCCTTCACCCACGGAAGAGGAGCCTTCGCCGCCAGCCTGGAACCCTGTGCCTGCGTAACCAGAGACGGCGACATCAACGGCGATGGTTTCGTGGACCTAGGCGACTTCGCCGACGCAGCCGGTTGCACCAACGGGCCAAACATAGCCTCAGCCCCATCGGGCTGCGTGCCCTGCGACTACGCCAACAGCGACCTGGACGCCGATGGCTATGCCGACCTCAAGGACTTCGCCGAGTTTGCGATACTGTTTGGCGCTGAGTAGCCTCTAACGCAGTCGTGGGCGTTCGAGATACGACCCTTCAACGCCCGGGCACCTTTGCGGAATGGAGCTCCTGGAGGCCTACCGCTACAGCGGGTAGGATGGGCGGGTTCGGACCGACAACCCCCAAGGAGAACCGACATGTCCAGCATGGCTGAGCGTATTGAACTGACCGATCCCCAGGCTTACATCGCTAAGCTCAAGAAGCTTGTTGGCAACCGCGATGGTCTCGAAGTGCTGGCCGAGACTCCGGCTGCCCTTGCTAAGCTCATCGACGGCGTGCCGGCTGAGACTTGTCGCTGCCGCCCCTTCGAGGGCAAGTGGACGCCCAACGAAATCATCGGCCATCTAATCGATACCGAATGGGTCTTTGGCTACCGCTCGCGAACCATCGCCTGCGACGACACCCCTTCTATCTACGGCATCGACCAAGAGAAATGGGTCAACGCCCAACACTACAACGAGCCCGAGGCAAGCGAGTTGGTGGCTACGTTCACCGCCCTGCGGTCCCTCAACCTGCGGTTCTGGAAAAGCCTAACCCCCGAACAACGCCAACGCGGCTGCCAACACAGTGAACGAGGCGAAGAGACGCTGGATTCAGCCATGACCTTCGTCCCAGGCCATGATCTTTCGCACATTGACCAGCTCACACGCTACCTGGCAGCCATCGAGACTCAAGCCAACCAGGGATGATCGCACTCACCTGGCCTTGAGGATCGCGAGCATCATCGCCGCCGCTTCTTGGATGACGATGTCTTCTTGTCTGGAGATTCGATGCGGGTCAGGGTCAAGATGCCGGCATCGGGGCTGATCGAGTAATTGAAATGCCGGAGGAAAGTACCTCCCAGTAGCGGGGTCACGTCGGCCATCTCGGCTGGTAGCACCGTGCATTCTACGTTCTCAGCCCAAGCATTCTTGCTCCGCAGCATAGTACCCGACCGCGTCCACGCCATCCTCCCGAAGCAGGATCATCAGCCTAAACTACAGCCCCAGGCCCACACATATGGTGCATATCACCGTAATGCGGATAATGATCCCAGATTACTTCCGATTGAAAGGGAGATGCTGTGAAGAAACGACAACGAGCAAGAACATCAACGTCTGCCGCAACGGGCAGTCAGCACGAAACGCCGCCAGGGTCACTGCGAACAACGAGAACCAAGGGCACTTTTTCATCGAAACCACCGGCGCGCAAGAAAACGGCGACACAGGAATTGAAACCAGCGTTTCGGTTTGGCGCTCCGAACCGAAGCGTACACCTCGCAGATGATCAAGCAACGATCAAGGACAGCAGAGGGAATGTCGTTTTTGAGGGTGAAGCTCGGGTGTCGCTCGAAGTGCTGCCCAAACCTGGCATTCATATTCGTGTGAAGAATACGGCGGCATTCGGCCAAAATCTTTCAGAATCAGGGGTGCTCACACTGCGAGACCGCGAATGCCACATCGAAGGCTTCGCAACGGACGTAAGACGTTCGACGTCCGGCGGTACTGATGTTGATTGGTGCCCATCGAGTGAGCCAGTACGAGCAGTAGGCAACAAGAATACGCGGATCTCAAACATACATTTTCATCTCTTCAATTTCAAGGACATCCTTGGAACAAGCAGAAGTAGCGAAAAACGCAAGTCTGGTACGCACGCGATTGTTCATGTCAAACTGGACGTGGAAGACTGGCGCATCGAGCTGCGCTCGTTGTTCGAATCGTGGAATCGTTTCAAGAAGTTGAAAGCGAAGGGCGGAGGCGGCTTGACGCACATAGGTTCGTTAGCCAAGAGTAGAGGTGGAGCGTTTTCAGGGAAAGAGGCAAACCAAATGCTCCAATTTCTCCGATTCTTCTTGTCTTTTGCGCAAGGAAATTGGTGTAACCCTATTTGTCCCGTTGGTTTTGACGGTTCCAAGAAACGTGTTTGGGAAGAGTGGTCATCGCCGCAAGGGTCGTGGCGACGCCCAATCTCCTGGTTCGACGCCCATCACTGTGAACAGCTTGTTGCCCTCATCCCCGGATTCTTGGCTAAGTGGAAGAATGAGCAGTGGCGCACTGCACTTGTTGAGACGATCTACTGGTATTTGAGAAGCAATGATTCAGCTCGCGGAATCGATGCAGGTATTATCCTCACCCAGGCCGCGATCGAGCGATTGTCGTATCAGTATGTAGTCTTGGATCGAAAACTGATTGAGGCTGGTGGATTCAGAAACCTTCGGGCCTCAGACAAGTTCAGGCTGCTATTTTCGTCGTTGAATATTCCCATTGAAATTCCCGGCTCATCGAAGAAAATGATCATGCTTGGCAAGAAACTGAAGTGGGTGGACAGCCCCCAGGCATTGACCGAAGTACGGAATTCCCTGATTCACCCAGAAAAGAAACACAGAAGAGACATGTTTGAACTTTGTTCCGAAGCGTGGGAACTTGGCCTGTGGTACCTGGAACTGGCCCTCCTAGGCATCTGCGATTACAGGGGATCCTACAGCAACCGCCTTGTGTTGAAATGTCAAGGTCAAGTTGAGCCAGTGCCTTGGCACCAGGATACTCCTCCAACAGGTGTCGATGGGTAGCTGAGGCTGCTCAGGATCGCCAGTTCGGCCCACACTCCGCGGCCGCTGTGCGAGCAAGGCTCAACGCCTTCGTTTCTTGCCTGACGATCTCTTCTTGTCCGGGGATTCGATGCGGGTCAGGGTCAAGATGCCGGCATCGGGGCTGATCGAGTAATTGAAATGCCGGAGGAACGTGCCTCCCAGTAGCGGGGTAACCTCAGCCATCTCGGCTGGTAGCACCGTGCATTCTACGTTCTGGGCCCGGGCATTGCCGATTTGGAGGGAGTCGAGGGTCATCAAGATCCCTTCGACGCGCTGGCCATTCGCAATGGTCAATTGAATCCGGGGATCGTCGTCGGTCGGCCTAAGCCCGATTCGCTCTGCCAGCTTATGGGGAAGAAGCACGATACTGGCGCCGGTGTCGAACATCATGCGTTCATGATGCTCGCCGTTGATAACCGTGTTCACATAGAACACCTCGCCGTGGCGCTCCAAGTCAATCTTGTCGGTCTGCACGACCGAGGCTAGGGCTGCCAGGTCTTTGACATACCGCCCAAACACCTTCCGAGGCCCAAGCTTGATCGCCTTGCCCATGATCGCACTCAATTCTTCCAGGGCATCTCTAACCTCGGCATCGTTAGACAGCAGGTCATAATCTGCCTGCGTCTTCTTGGCCATCGCCTGCATCTCAATCAACTCAGCCAAATAAGCATCCTTGGCCGCAGCGAGGGCGCGCCGGGCTGGGTTGTCATGTTCGGCGTCGGCTATGCTCTGGTAGTAGAGACTCATCTGGTCGGTAATTTCGTTGATCCGCGAAACAGCCTTGTTGTACGCCCAGCCCGAATCAGCCCGACCTAGCTCGCGGCTCTTCTGCATCCGCTCTGCATAGAGGCTGCGGATGCTCTTCTTGATGGCAGCGATGTTCTGCTCGAATTCGTCGCGCTGCTGCACAGCCTTGGAGACCTGCATCCGGAATCGGCCAAATGACTTGAGCCGCTTGCCCAGATCCTTCTCGCCACGCAAGATCCAATACTTACCGACGTTGCGAAGCCCCTTATCGCTCAAGACACTCTTGGCGGATGGCTCGTCAGCGGAGGCTATCCCAGCCAATGTGGCTGACACCATCAAAGCCAATAAGAGGATGCATCGTCGAAACATGAGGACAGCCCTATTACGCCAGAAATGCTGGGCGAGTGCTTAGCTGAGCGATACAGAATCATCTTAGGTATCACAGGAGGAGCAATCAATAGCGCGACCAAAGTGCCACTCCCCGAACGAATCGACCCCTGCCTGCCGTCAAGATGGTCATGATTTATCGCGCAGCTTCGCGAAATGCTTGGTTTCTAGCTTGGCGTACCCAGCCATGTCAAAGTTCACCATGCCATGATTATTCAATGACGCCAGGCCGGCAGCATGCACCTGAACGATGAATTGAACGAATTCTGGAAGGGTTCCGTAGTCGCGGGGGAATGGATCCTCCAGCATGTGGTAGAACACGCGCGGGCTAGGACTAGCCACATCGACGAAAAAGCCATCGCCCGCTCCGTCATCCAGAATTTTCAGCGCATTCCTGCGTTTCTGGTCAACGAAGGGGACGTTCTGGATCATGTTCCGGTCTTGCAGAGACTCGGAGATTGAAAGCATCCGCCCGAGAGGCAACACGTTGGTAATGCGACCAGAGCAGCCATTATGCCATTGATACCAAAGCTCCAGCGACTGCACCCGAGCACCACCAAGCCCTGCCCGCAGCTCAGTCAGCTGGCTATTGGTAGCCAGCGGAGCGAGTTTCTTGTGGATGAAGGGGGCCTTGGCGACCAGCACTGCCTCAAGTTCGACCAAGCTCGCATTCAGGCTCTTCTGCTCATCGACATCCATTGTGCTGCTTACCGCCGGGGGCGCGCTAGTTAGAGCCGCTTTTCGCTTGCACGCCGCAGGGCTAAGGCTCAAGAGGCAGACTAGCAATATCCTCAGCTTCATTTTCCTATGTACACCCGCCACCATGATTCCCTGCGCCTCCTTGACACAAACTTCCGCATCGACATCGACCCCTTCCACTCATTCTGGATTGATGAAGCTTGGAACTTCCATCACCGGATCGAGTTCGGCCAGAGCAGCCTTAATGGCCCCAAGAACACTGGCGAACTTGAGCTACTGAGAAGTCTCCAGCCCGGACGGTCTTGCCATCACGACCATTTGGAGCAGTCCCACCAACAAGACGGTCAATGAAAGATCCATAGAGAGAATATGCCGTTGGAACATGAAGGCTGTCTTGTCCGGCGAAACCATTGGGCAACGAACTTGCTCGTTTGAGATCAACTGCATTAAGTCCGATTCTATGTTTGTCGGACCCAGTATTCAATGTGTACAAGAAAGCGAGGCGTCCCAACCATGGGCAGGATACGGTTCTTCATTGCCGAGTTTTGCCCCGATCTACTCGCCTAACAGCCCGTTGAGAAACTTGGTCTCTGGTGTGGCGCCGGCGTCCAGCCGGTGAAAATGGGCTGTATCCGCCATGGCAGGGGGGACCAGACTTCAGGAATCACCGGCAAGATGCCGGCGCCACACTTCTTCAACAGTCTGCTAAGGTGACAGCAAATCGACGATGCGTACGTCGGCTGTTTGGCTCTGGTTGCTCTCCGGCAAGGAATAGCGCAGCTTCACCGTCTCGGCGGATCGGAGCAATTCGCGCCATTCGTTTGCGTGATACAGCTCTCTAGCCGGCCTTCCATTAAGCTCGTGAACGAGGCTACCTTCGATGATTCCAAGCGAGGCGGCATGCGACTCCGGGTAGACAGACCAAACTTCCATGGCTTGGCCCTTTCGCCTCAGGCCTAGACCGAGCATACGCACGCTGGGTGGTGTGATCGGGGTATTCGATTCTCGGGCGAAGCGAACCAGGCTGTTGCGCACATCGAAAGTGACCTCGAAGTGCTCCAGGAGCAGAGTCCCCAGAACCAACCCGGTCCCAAGAATGGGGTCGCCGTCCACCCCCTGCAATGAGACGAGCGGCTTGTTGACTGTGTAGTGGCCAAAGGCAATGGACGTGCCCAGCCGGGCGATGCTCCGGCGGCTCGACCCGCCCACCGCCAAGGATTTGAGCCCTGCAACAGGGCCTTCCACGACATCGAGTTGTTCGACCCGATCTGCTGGCATGGCGAACCAGCCTCGCATCCCCGTATCAACCAGGAAACGCATGGATTTACCGCCGACCTTGAGCTCGATAGTCGGATGGCTGCCTGGCGACCCAGGCGTAGTAAACACGAGAATGTCGCGCCCGTTGGCCTCGGGCAGCGCTCCGCGGCTGAGTCGAATCCGATTGCCCGGATAGTCGTAAGTCAGCAGGCACTCACTAAAAACATTCATGCCCACGATTCCATCCAGTTCATCCCCAAACGGCAAGTCGACGCCGACAGTCCAAATGCCTCGAAAGCTAGCCTCCCCAAAGTCGAGTGATTCCACATATCCGAGCGAGCCTGAAACCGGACCTCCGGGTGACGCCAGCTGCACCCTGCCAGCCCCGGGTGGAAGTCCGGGAGGGGCGGGAAGTTCTAACTTCTTGACAATCTCAGTCTTCAAAATGAGGCCCGCCGCCCCGGTATCGACGACGAGCCGGTAAGGGCCACTCCCGTTGATCATGGCATCGATCACGGGCAGTCGGTTGAAACGATGCATTAACAGTTCGACCGGATCCTGAGGAATGATTGATTCCGCCGGCGCTGGCAAGCCCCGCCGCTGCGGCTGGGCTGCGCTGAATCGCGCCGATGTCACCAGGGTCAGCAGGATGACGAATAATTGGAGTGGGCGCGTAATCCTGATAAGCATTGCTCATCCTCTCTTGAAAGACGGTGGTTCCTTGATCCAGAAGGCAACTCCTGTTTAGTACGATTCGTACTATACTAGACGGCGGTCTTGGATCAAACCTGTCAGCAAATATGGAGTCAGCCAGATGGCGAAGCAGAGCAAGACGACGAACGCCGCGACAGAGCTTGAAGCGGCCGTCCTGGGGGTAGTGTGGCGGGACGGGCCATGTACGCGGTATGCCATCCGCCAGGATTTTCGCGAATCGCGAGCTCCCAGATGGAGTGGCAGTGCCGGCGCAATCTATCCCCTGGTCCAACGGCTTGAATTGCGCGGATTGGTCAGGTCGAAATCCACTGTTCGGGGTAAGCGACCGCAGCGAGATTATCGGATCACCCCGCGCGGCAGATCCGTTTTTGAGCGATGGCTCCGGGCACCGTTTGGTCCAGCCGAAGCTGCCCTACTGCACGATCCGCTGCGAACCTGGGTACTATTTCTAGACGCCCTTCCGCTAGATGAGGCTCGGTCGCTTGTGTCTGGTGCCATCGAAGTTCTAGGCCAGGAGGTGTTAAGGTCGAAGGAGGATTTCCGCGAGCACGCGAATGACAAATCCCCACTCTCGCGACTTGCCGCTAGAAACGCACTCCTTCTGAGCCAGGCACGCATCCGCTGGTTGGTTGAGGTCAAGGAAGCGCTACAGCCATAGGCAAAGACGTCGAGTTGCAACCGCGTCGTAATCCCGCCCAAGGAAGTTCAAGCCCGTTGATCTCGATGCAATTCGCGGTTCGCCCAGATAACCTGACGGTGCTTCGCTGCGGGGGTCTGGTTTGCTATACTGGCACAATCGTGACTTTTGAATTCGATACAATTCATATGATCGGAGTTAATCGTGGCTCGATGCCCGCTGGCTGATAGACATCGTTTCAGGTTCCATTGGGATTGGCCGGTGGTCGCTGCCTTGCTGCTTGTCATCGCGGGTTGTCAATCTCCATCTGCCGGGCGAATCAAGCATGCGATGAAGTTCGGGCCTCCTCCGCCGGGGTACGCAAGGATTCGCGGGGAGGCTGTTCCTGATTGGCAACCGGCTGACATGCATCTTGCTCCGCGCGGGGCGGGTACTGCCCTTACTTGGACCCAGCTAGGTCCTCGGCCGATCATCAACGAATACTGGAGCGGCAGTGACGATGCCAGCGGCAGAGTCGTTTCCATTGCTCCTCATCCAGTCGATCCGAATACTTGCTACATCGCCTCAGCCTCGGGCGGCGTCTGGAAGACCACCGACGGTGGGCTGAATTGGATCCCCCTGACCGACGAATTAGCCACGCTAAATCATGGCGCGGTCGCTCTTGATCCGTCCGACCCCGAGGTGGTCTATGCCGGCACGGGGGAGTATCCGCTGAACGTGACCGGCGGCGGACTGTTTCGTTCGTTGGACGGCGGCCAGAATTGGGAGCGCATCGCAACAACATCCGAAGTTGGCACTACCTGCACGAAGGTCATCGTAGCTCCGGACGACCCGTTGGTGATTCACCTGACCGGCAATGCAGGCTACGTCCGCTCGGATGATGGCGGGATGTCCTGGACAAACCGCCTTAGTGGCCCAGCCTCAGGCTTAGCTATCAATCCTGGCGATCCACAGATTCTCTATGTCGGTCGTCACGGTGACGGCGTCTACCGCTCGCTCGACGGAGGCCTATCTTGGACAAAGCTCGCCGGCGGCTTACCCAGTAGCAATATCGCCCGAGTCCTGGTAGACGTGTCGGTCTCGAATCCTAATGTGGTCTACACAGCCATGACCGATGACTCATCGAACCTACGGGGGCTGTATCGAAGTGCAGATGGTGGGAACAGCTGGACGCTCAAGGACAACACACCCAACTTCCCTTTTCCACAGGGGTGGTACGATTTCTTCTTGGGCATCGATCCGACGAATGAGAACACCGTGTATGCCGGCGGCGTGTTTCCGACATACACTCCGGCCGGCGTCGTCAAGACAACCGACGGCGGAGATAGCTGGACGGACATCACCATAGGAGCCCTCGGCGGACAAGTACATCCAGACCAGCACGCCGTAGCCTTTGGCCCTGAGGGGACGGTCTGGGTGGGGTGTGACGGCGGCGTGTGGAAGAGCGTGAACGGTGGCCAATCCTGGATCAACACCAACGCCACGTTGACGGTAACCCAGAACTACAACATCGCCTTGCACCCGACCGACACCAATCAAGTTATGGGGGGAACACAAGACAATGGCACTGTTGCCCGAGAGTCAAGCAGCAACGCTTGGCCGCAAGTTCTATCCGGCGATGGCGGGTTCTTAGCCTACGATTTTGACACGCCTACGCGGACGTACATGACCTACGTTTTCTTGACTGTCTATCGCCGAACGATGCAAGGGATGGCCGAGATCACCGGGCCTTGGGATTCAGACCCTGCTGCTTTCATTGCTCCACTGGTGATGGATCCCAACGACGCCCATACCCTGGTCGGCGGCACCAACCGTGTATGGCGAACGACCGACGCCCACACTTCAGCCAATTGGACAGCTATCAGCTCGAGCACCGTAGCTGGCGGAGGTGTGCTGACAGCCTTGGCTATTGGTGTCGGTGCCTCGGACACCATCTACACGGGCAGTTCTACGGGAAAGATTTATGCCACCACTGACGGATCGACGTGGGACAATCGCACACCTTTCGCCGCAATTGGCGACGTCGCAGACTTGGTTCTCGATCCAAGCTCACCGTCTATCGCTTACGCATGCTACAATCGAAGCTTTGGCAAACGCGTGCTCTGGACTAATGATTACGGTCAGAGCTGGAACCTGATCAACGGCGACTTGCCACCAGGAGTCTCACCAAGGGCACTCGCGATGGATTGGCGATTTGATCCGCCGCACCTCTATCTTGGCACCGGGGTGGGCGTCTATTCATCATCCAACAGAGGGGTCAACTGGATCAAGGATGGGCTGGACCTGCCCAACGTCAATATCGGCGACTTAGCCATCGACCCGATCCGGCAGGAGATCACCGCCGGCACTTATGGCCGGGGAGCTTGGCGGGCTGACTTGCCCATTCCAGGCGACCTCAACGGCAGCGGCACGCTCGAGAACGGCGACCACACCGCCTTCACCGATTGCCTAAGCGGGCCGGGAAATTCTGCGGTGCCCGAATTATGCACCCAGGAACGGTTCAACCACGCCGACTTCACCGGTGACAACGACGTGGATGAAGAGGATTTCGCCGAATTCGTCAGATTGATTACGCCGTAGCTACCCTGATTGGAGAATTCAATTGATCACCTGCAAACGAACCTGGCGGAACTCCCTTTGGCTACTGGCTGCTGCATCAAGCTTTGCACTTGTTCAGCCGCTGCTGGCCCAGCCAGTCACCGGTTCGCTGGAAACTGTTCGGGGGGTTCGCGTGCTCAAGCTTTGGGGGACTCCCGATCAACGCGGCTATGCCCATGGCTTTCTTCTTGGCGACGACCTAATGGACAGCCTTGAAGACACCATGCTCAACGAGCGCATCGTTGATGCGCCCCAGATTTATGAATCCAAAGTCCATGGCCAACTGGTGCGCCGGTTTCGTTTCACGGCCGACCAGCGGGCCGAGCTGGAAGGCATGCTTCGCGGCATTGTCAAAGCGGTCGGCCTCCAAGGGATCCAGCTCAAGAAGCTCCATCGCGACTTGGACGTCTTCGATTTGATGGCCCTGAACAGCATGGCTGACTGGTACCCCTTCGCCTGTTCAAGCTTTAGCGCATGGGGACCAGCTACCAAGGGTGGCGAAATGATCACTGCCCGCAATCTGGACTTCATCCCGCTGCCGGGCCTGGCTGATCATGTCTTGATTGTCTATCTGAGCCCTGGTGGTGGGCGGCTGCCTTGGGTCTCCCTGGCTTGGCCTGGGTTGATCGGGGCCTACTCAGCCATGAATGCGGAAGGCGTGACGGTCTCCATGCACGACGCCACGCCGCTTCAGCCGACCCATCAGGGCGCATTCGTGCCGCGGTCTTTAGCCCTCCGGGCTGCCATGGAAACCGCCCGGGCAGGCACAGCCATCGACGATGTCAAACGCGTGTTGATCAAGTCCCCAGCGATGATGGGCAACAATATCCACGTCAGCTCGCCCTATGACGGTCAGCCCAACCCAGCCGTCGTCTTCGAGTACGACGGAAATCTGGACAAGCATGGCGGAGTTACGCCGCGGTTCTCGACAGCAACGCCATCCCCCTGCTGGCTGACCTGCACGAATCATTATTGCGTTCGCACGAAGGCACCACCTCAACAGAACCATCCGTTCGACTCAGCCAAGCGGTTCGGGACCATCTCTGACGCCGTAGCAAGAGTGCTAGAGTCAGCCCAGAAGATCAACCTGTCCAAGGCCAAGGAAATCCTTTCCTCAGTGGCGCAAGTCGGTAGCGTTCAGACCTTGCAAACGGTCTTCTATTTTCCAAACCGTAAGGAATTGCACATTGGGTTGGCCTCGCCGGGCAAGGCGGTTAGTTCAGCGCCGCTAATCGTATTTGCGCTGCCTGAATTGCTGGCTAAGTGACGTCGATGCCGGCGCAAAAAAAGACAGAAGCTCGTAATCGTTGCCTCGATCAGACCAGATCTGGGTCCGCCTCGGGTCGCGAGCTTCCGTAGTTCACGGTTCTTGTTGCGTCGCCGGCTGTCACCAGCCATCGACTCAAGTATGCAACACGAAACGGCGAGAGGCAAAAAAAAACTGCCAATTTTTCACATGCCAAGCGGCGGTGCAGTACGACTTAAAATCAGTGGAGAGGCGTTCTGCAATCGCCTAGTATAGTTCAGGCGCGCCTGCTCGCGCCTGGAGGATATTCAAGATTATTGACGCCAAGACAGCCCGCATACTGGACGCCAGTTTCAATCGCGCCCGAGAAGCCGCCCGCGTTATGGAAGACTACGCGCGCTTTGTATTGAACGATCCGACGTTGTCAGCCCACATCAAGACGATCCGCCACCAGCTAGCCGGAATGATCAAGGAGCACGACTTAGGGAATACCATCCGAGCACGAGACATCATCGGCGACGTCGGTTGCCATATCGAAACCCCGGCTGAGTATGACCGAGAATCGCTCCAGGCACCGGCTTTGGCGGCTGGCAAGCGATTCACCGAGTCACTGCGCTCTATCGAAGAATACGCAAAACCACACAGCGAAGCGTTAGCCCGACTGGCTGAGCGCGTCCGATATCAGGGCTACGAAATCGAACGGCAATTGATGATCCGCGCTCAGGCAAGGCAACGCTTTACAGGCGTAGGCCTTTATGTCCTGATCACCGAATCGCTCTGCGCCAAGGACTGGTTCGCCGTGGCGAGGTCAGCCATCGAGGGCGGCGCCGATTGCCTTCAACTTCGCGAGAAGAATCTATCCGACAAGGAACTCCTTGACCGGGCGTCGCAGCTGGCCTCCCTCTGCCGTGATCACGGCGTGCTCAGCATCATCAATGATCGACCAGATATTGCCTCGGCTGCGGCTGCTGGCGGCGTTCATCTGGGGCAAGATGATCTCCCGGTGGCTGCCGTCCGTGCGCTGATCAGCCCCGACATGCTCTTGGGTTTGAGCACGCACAATCTCGACCAGATTCATGCTGCTGCTGCTGCATCGCCCGACTACGTCGCGGTAGGCCCGGTCTTTGCATCGAGCACGAAGCCTCAAAACCATGTGGCCGGTTTGGGGACGCTGCGCATCGCAGCTGAATCGATGGGGTTGCCCGTAGTCGCCATCGGTGGGATCGATGCCACCAACGTGGGGCAGGTAGCCAAGGCTGGCTGCAACATCGCCTCTGTTTGTTCGGCCGTCATTGCCCAACCCGACGTGGCTGAAGCTGCCCGGGCGATCAAACGCGAACTGGAAGAAGCCGAAGCGAGGCAAGACATTCGAACCAAATCGGCGGTCAATCGATAATGAGTCTCGAGAACGATCAACTCGACCACATGGCTGGCAGGCCTTGGATCTACAAGGTTCCACCAAGATGCCCGCAGTGCGGCTATAACCTGACCGGTTTGACCTCTTCG
The DNA here is from genome assembly GCA_029260235.1 of Phycisphaerae bacterium. GTDB lineage: Bacteria > Planctomycetota > Phycisphaerae > UBA1845 > UBA1845 > OFTM209. Next base: position 26,937 of record JAJDDP010000015.1, read on the forward strand.
CGATGCCCGGAATGTGGCGCCACCTCTCAACGTAGGCAATTGGAACAGAATGCGAGCGAGGTAACCGGCGAAGTGTACCGCTTGCAAGACCTTAACGACGTGCCCAAAGCAGGCTTGCGCGTTGCCATTGTCAGCGGCGCGATGATGGCCTTGGCGATCACCTGCGGGTTTTCCGGCTTGGGCAGTGCCTGCGGCGCGATCGGCGGATTTCTCTCCTTTGGCCTGGGATTGAGTATCTTGCGGACCATGCGTGTACCCCGTGAAGCGCTGGAGCTGCTCAAGGAGAAGCCCAACTATGCGTTAGGCGTTGGCGTCGGCTGCCTGGGGGCGCTGCTAATAGCCTTGAGCATCATCATTCCTTGACCCCGTGCAAGCAGACTCTGGCCCGCTAATCAATCCCGTAGACGGATGAACGATCCCAGTTCCAGTCGATCTGAACAACCGGTCGGGAGTTGTCCATCAGGGCCATCATGATCACTTCTTCCTGGCGCTGGTCATGATAATCCAGCCCGACCTGGAAGTAGTTCTCTTTCAAGAAGGTGTCCAGGGCGAGGTAGGGTTGCTCATCGACAATGAGTACCACGCGGGGGCGGTTGGTTTGCAGCTCTTCCAGCAAGATCGCCCTGCGTTTCTGGTAATCAGGCGCGCCCTTCCGCAAGCCGCCCACCATGGTGTATCGCGAGGCACATCGCCTCTTCGAGTAGTAGTAGACGCCCACATCCTGCCCGTACACGAACACGGTGTCTCCTGGGTCGGTCACCTTGGCCACGTTTTCCGCCTGTGCTTTGGCCCAGACGTCGCGGGTCTTGTATCGCTTCTCGGTGATCTGTACCGAGGGCACTAAGAAGTATTCCTGTGTCTGAGCCAGCAACAACGAAAAGAAGACAGCGGCTGTGACCACGTGTGCCACCCAATGACACAGACGCCCATGATCGCGCTGCCTCGCCACCGAACTCAGTGCACCCACAGCCGAAGCGAACACCACGATCAAGGCGGGCAGCATCAGGTAATAGTAGTGAGGCCAAAACTGACCCGGCAGGCAAACCGCCCAGTAGCTTCCGAGCAGATAAACAACCGGAATCCAAGGTGTGGAGGATTTGCCGCTCCTGGGAATGAATGGAAGGGCCAAGGCAGCTGCCCCAGCCGCGATCCAGAGCGATCCGGTTCCATCAAACACATGGCGGTGGACAGGCCTGCTAAAGAAATCGATGAATCGCTGAAGGTAGCTCGGGGCAGTATCGCTATAGCCTAGATTGAAAGCAAAGACAGCCTCATGGAAGTCAGTGCCTCTACCTGTCACTGAAAAGTACAACCAGGTGGACAGCCAAACAACTAATGGCCCAGCCGCAAACGCGAGTAGAGATCCTACCATTGTCCGCAGGCGGCGATCCGTCTGTGCATTCTGCCCGATCATCACGACCAACCAGACAGCCAGAACCAGCCACTGGGCAGCCATGACGGTCTTGATTAGCGAACCCAGACCAAGACAGAGGCCCGCCAAGGCAACCAAAACCAGGGCGGGTCGCCTTTGGCGAACCAGCAACCAGACACCGGCCAGGGCCATCGGATTCATGAAGACTTCCCGGTTGCAACCTTCACCGGCAGTGCCCGGATCGGCGCTCAATAGTGCAAACAGAAAGGCGGCGACATATCCCCCGTACAAACCGGCCGTCCGCCGAACGATGGAAAAAACCAAGACCATCGAGAGAAGAGAAGCTGCTACGCCCATGCAACGGAAGACCAACACCGAGTCGCCGAATAAACCCATAGCAGCGGCGAACAGCATGAAGATTCCAGGCGGTTGGTGATCCCAAACATCCGTGTAGAGTTGCTGCCCTTCCAGGAGGCGGGCGCCTATGTAGGCGTAGTTGCATTCGTCCGTCTCCAGTGGAAGCTCGGACGCATGCGACCGGATGACGGTCAACAGGATTCCCGCAACGATCAGAATGACCGCGCTGCCCAGGAAACGGCCACTGGGATGCGACTCAAGCCTTACCAGTTCCACTTCCTTCGACATCACTTCCTCGCCCGTTGTCGATCAACGCTCTTGATTGGGTTGATGGTACGGGCTGCCCGCCTGCTTGTGGATATGCAATTTCGCGTAGCCTGGTTTTTCCAGATGGTTCTATGCTCATGCCCGGGCATCGGCCGAGCGACACGCGAATGCACCATCGTCCGAATTCTCGCGTAGTCTTGAAACCTAGCCGGTATTTAGGCACACTGGCACGAACGAGAATATCGGTGCGAATTCGAGCTACGCAGCTCGCGCCGTCGCGTGCTTCTTCTCGCTTTGGTGAGGCCAACCCTGCAAGCGGGCGAAATCTCTGGTCAGATTTCTCCTTGGTTTGATGGTAACGCGACGACCCAAGAAGACCGGTGGCGGATCACTCAGTATACTTGGAACTGCTCCGGCAAAGAGTACTCACACTACTCTGGACCAGATGAAAGCAAAGTGAGGATATGCAAATGAAGCTCAAGCACAGCTGGGTCATTGCCATACTGGCAGCGTCGTCGATATCGGCGGGGCCATATTCCAAGGCCGTGGCCAATCCCCCCGGCGTGGCCACCGATGATGTGGCCCAAGCGATCAGTAGCAAAGTTGAGCAAACCAAAGCAGGCGAGCTAATCCTCATCGAAACCGTGACAATTGCTGCTCCTGTCGCCAGAGTGTGGAATGCATACACAACCTCAGCCGGTTTTGCCTCATGGGCTGCCCCTGTTGCTGAGGTCGATTGCCGGGTTGGTGGTTCGATTCGCACACAATACGATCCCAAGGCGAAAATTGGTGATCCAAATACGAATACGCTTCGCATCATAAACTACGTTCCTCAAAAGATGTTGACGCTTCAGGCAGATGTCTCGGCCAACTGGCCTGAGGTTCTCAAGTCACAAGCGTCCCAACTGTACAACGTGATCTTGTTTGAGGAGTTGGACGGCAACAAGACACGAATTATCTCGTATGGACTGGGTTACCAGGACAACGAGGAGATGCGCGGTATGATGGGCTTCTTCATCAAGGCCAATGAAGGGCTGTATGCCAAACTCATCAAGGCTGTTGAGTAGGCATTTCCCATGCTGCCGCCATTGAGGGACAGCGGAGATTGCTTCACTTGTTGGCTAGACGATTTGCCCATCGCAGCAGCGTCATCAACGGACAGAGGGAGTCAATCAGATGCGAATTGAAGATCTGGTACAAAAGTTCGGCGGCCAATTCGAAGGTTCGCCCGGAATCGAAGTCGCCGGCGTCATAGGCATGGATCAGGCCCGCGCGGACTGGGCCACCTTCGCCATGGACGACCGCCTGCTCACCGAGGCTGAGGCATCCAACGCCTGCTGTGTGATCGTCCCGCTCGATGCCCGCGCCTCGACCAAGCCGCTCATTCGCTGCAAGTCTCCCGACGGCTATGTGGCTGACTTGTTGACCTTCTTTCACCCGGAACCCCCAGCCTGTCCGGGGGTTCACCCGACCGCGGTAATCGATGAGACGGCCCAGATCGACGAATCAGCCACCATTGGAGCCCAGGTCGTCATTGGGAAGGACGTTCGTGTCGCAAAGCAGGTGCATCTGCACGCGGGTGTTCGCGTCGGCGACGCTTGTACGATCGGGGCTGAGACCGTGATCCACCCCAATGTGGTTCTCTACCGGCAAACCGAGATCGGAAGCCGCGTTTTGATTCACGCCGGAGCATCTCTCGGGGCGGACGGCTTTGGCTTTTTCGTGGATGATGGGAAGCTGCGCAAGTGGCCTCATGTTGGCAACGTGGTCGTGCATGATGACGTGGAAATCGGAGCCAACGCATGCATCGACAGAGGCAAGTACGGCAGCACAGTGATAGAACGCAGCGTCAAGATCGACAATTTGGTCCAGATAGGCCACAACTGCCAAATAGGGCAAGGGTCGATCTTGGCTGGCATGGTGGGGTTGTCCGGCAGCGTGGTGTTGGAAGAGGGCGTGGTTTGTGGGGGAAACGCGGGCGCGATCGATCACATCAAGATTGGGCGGGGCGCCCAATTAGGCGCCAAAGCAGTGGCAATCCGCGATGTGCCTCCAGGTGCCGCGATGTTCGGCAATCCAGCCAAGCCGCGAAGAGAATCGCTCGGAGAATTGGTGATGTTGGAGGTACTAACCAAGAACCGAAAGACAATCAAGCGTCTGATTCGCCAGGCGAACGCCCAGGCGAACGCCAACAAGGAGTGATCAAATGTCCCTGCGCGATTACGGCGCAATCATGGCACAGGTTTCCCCCCTCAAGGAACGAGAAGCCACCCTCCGGCAGGTCGTTGATGCCCTTTGGAATGGGCTTTATGACCTGGGCGTGTCATGGGTAGGCGTTTACCGCAAAGACCCTGACGCCGACCAACTGCTGCTCGGGCCTAGGCGGGACAAGCCAGCCTGTTCCCCCATCGGCATGCACGGCGCCTGCGGCCGGGCGTTTCTCAGTCGCGAGAATCTCTTGGTCCACGACGTCGCAGCGCTGGGCCAAGGCTACGTCGCCTGCGACCCCAGAGACCGATCCGAAGTGATCATCCCTCTATTCGACGAAGATGATTCCTGCTGGGGCGTTCTAGACGTAGACAGTTTCGATCTAGGGGCATTCGATCACAGTGACGTGACGGGCCTATGTGCGGTCCTCAATGCCGCGGGGCTTCCCACGCACCAGCGCGTAACGGAAGTCTGATCGTTCTGGACTCACACCGACAAACTCGCCAGCTCCGCAATGCCAGCCCACCCCACTAGCTCCCATAACCCAATGTTTCACAACTGGTTACAGGACATTCCCGGCCACCGTTGGCAGGTGACGGCTGTGAAGATAGGTAACCCCTGCCCGGCCCTGAGCCGATAGATCAGTAAGCGCCAGAAGTTCACCCAGCCTTTAGAGGAATAGGGAGAATCTCATGCCTCTGAATCCATCCACCCGCGCACGATCAAGGGGGACATCCGTATCATTGGCGGCTGAGACCGAGGAATCGTCTGCCATACGCGATGCGGTGAGTCGCTATTTTCAGTCGAGCGACCATCTTCGACGTGGTGTTTGCTTGTTGAATGCCGGTCAATTCAGCTTGGCCTCCCGCGCGTTTGCAGAGGCGTCGGAGATCAATCCAGATAGCCGATCGCTTGCGGCAATGATGGCGGCTTGCCATGTAGGGCACGCTCGCTACGCAGCTGCGGCAGAAGATTTCGCTGATGCCGCTGAGGCGGGGGCGAACGATGTAACCAACCGCGTGCGTCAGGCGTTGGCGCTTTGGAAGGATTCTCAGCCCAGCAAAGCCATCCTCGCGTTTCGCGATGCCCTGAGGGACCACCCGGACTCCGCCGAGCTGCATTTTCAACTGGGTATCTTGCTGGCGGGCCTAGGTCAAACGGATGAGGCTGAATTGAGATTCACGCAATCGATTTCAATCGATAGAGAGCACACCGAATCGTTGGTCTCTTTGGCGTTGTGTCACGCGGCCCGTGGGGAACCTGCCCAGGCCAAGAAATTCCTGCTGCGTGCCCAGCGGATCATGCCTCACGATGCCCGCATTGCTCATCTTCTGACACAAGCGGTCACCGCGCTGGCTGAGCAGGGATTAAACGTAAGTGTTCAGGCCCACATCCCGCCAGTTAGCCAAGTTGACTCAGGAGCGATCGAGTTGCTTAGCCATGTCGTGGAGCAAGAACCCGATTTCATCGATGCGTTTCTCTTGCTGCCGAGCAGCCACAAACTCGACGATCCTGATCGTGAGGTTTACTCGGTGCTTGCTAGAACGCTGCATTTGGCATTGAACCGCAATCCCGACAATCCTGAACTCCACTGCGCCGTCGGTCGCATCCATGAACAACTCGGCAATACCAACAAAGCCGTGTTGTCCACCGAAGAAGCCCTCTCGCTGGATCCGGCGCTGGTTCATGGGCTGATTCAACTGGCTCGCCTTTATGCCCGCACCGACCGAGAAGACGAAGCAGTCGCCCGATTAGAAGAAGCGATTCGACTTGGGGCCAATTACGCTGACGCCTATTACCTACTTGGCAGCCTCTATCAAGGCAAAGGCGACGACAGTCTGGCCCGACAAGCATACCGTAGCGCATTGGCGTTGAATGAAAAATATGAAGCCGCCCGGCAAGCGCTGGCGTCGTTGGCTGCATAGCCGCTGAGGGATTTATGTCCTACCTGTTGGAAATCTTGGGACGAGGCCTCTTAGCGGAACTGGCTTCTGCTTTCAGGGACGTGCTGCCTGACGACCCCCACCACTCGGATGCCGAGTTGCGAGATGCCGCCACCGCGAACCCTGGCGACGCCGCCTTGGCCACTCGATATGGGGTCCGCTGCCTGAATCAGCGCGACTACACCGCGGCTAGGCGGATCTTTGAAGCCGCCCTGATTGCTCGACCGTACGACTTACCAGCCCTGGTGGGCTTGGCCTGCGTAAATGATGAGATTGGGCGAATCGACGAATCTATCGAGCACCTGGAAACAGCCCACGCAGTGGCATCCCAAGATCCGACGGTCATGTTTGCCCAAGGGTTTTGCTACGAAAAACGGGGCGATGTTGATCGCGCCTTTAGTTGCTATGAGCAGTGCCAGAAAGTGGCCCCCAACCTCCGCAATGCCCACGAACGGTTGGCTGCTCTTCATCTCAAGATGGACGACATCGATTCAGCCATCGCAGAATACGAACAGATTTGCTGGCACGAACCCGGAGAGGCTGTCCCCTTGTTGACCCTGGCCAACCTCTTTCTTCAGGCTGGACGATACCGCGAAGCCATTCAGCGATACCAAACAGTGTTGACCATCGAGCCGGACAATTGGGAGGCCCGCGACGACCTGGTGGCTGCCTACGAAGAAGCAGGTTTGGTCCACGAAGCCATACAAGAACTCCATCGGCTCATGTCGGATCAGCCCGATTTTGCGGACAACCATCTCAGGCTAGGGGATCTGTACGGCAAACTTGGGAAGGAAGACCAAGCCCTGGTCGAATACAAGATGGCTGTGGATATGAGTCCGGATTACCTCGAGGCTGTTGTGAAGGTCGGCACAACCCACCTTCGCCGTGGCGAGCACGAGGACGCCGCCCTGTGGTTTAACCGCTCCGTCGAGATCAATGACCGGCTTCTGACTGCCTACGTGGGTCTGGGCATCGCCCAGCATGAGCTAGGTCAACACGATGAAGCCCTGGCTAGTCTTGAGATGGCCTCAAACGTGGAACCCAACTCGACGCTTCTCTTTTCTGAGACCGCCCGCCTTCACTTGAAAATGGGCGTGCAGAAACAGTCTGACCGGTACCTCTCCCCACAGAAGATTGCCCAGCTAGACAGCCTGCCCGCGGCGGGTGCAGCGGAAGATTTGATCGATTGTCAGATTGATCGCTTGCGGGCGATGCTGCGAGAACGGCCCAACTACGCGGATTTGCATTACCGGCTGGGACTTTTGCTCAAACACCGTGGTAATCTCGATGAAGCCGTCGAGTGCTTCGAGCAGGCGACAGCCATCAACCCGAACTACAGCAAGGCGCTGATCCAACTCGGGTTGTCCCTGCAAAGCTTGGGCCGATCAGATGAAGCGTCGGACATCCTGCACCAAGCCCTGGCAGCCGACCCCGGATCGGTGGAGTTGCACTACCAACTCGGCCTCATCTTCGCAGATCGCCACCAGTTCGCCCTGGCCGTCGAGCAGTTCGAAGAGGCAATGCGCGGCGACTGCCACAGAATCGAGTTTCACGCCAACCTAGCCCTGGCCCTGCAGAACATGGGGCTGATCGACCGGGCAAATGCCACTTGGCAAACGCTCTGCGATTTGGCTGAGGAATCCACTGCCGGCCGAAACATCCTCGAACGAGCCAAAGGCGCCACCGAAAGCCAGTAACCCTCCCCCACGTCGGCATCCGCCTGCGTCAGATGAGTTCCAGATTCGTGGTTGAGTTGTGCGCCGCTCGCCGGCGGAAGCAGCCAATTCCCCATTTGCCCGGAACTTTGGCCCATCAAGCAGCGTCCAAGGTATCATCTATCAGGTAGCGTACAGCGGGTGGGCAGCTGATGGCAGATTCTTGCGGGAGGTGCATGATGACTCGACGTTGGATGGCGATGCTGGTTGTGGGGATCGTGCTGCTGTCGCTGACCTCTGGCGAGGCACGGGCGGACGGGTTCATTGTAATCGATAGGCCAATGCCGATTGTGCCGCCCATGCCCCGGCCTCCCCGCCCGCCGGTACGCGATGTACCCTTGGCTGTTCGCAATCACCAAGTTACCTGCGACATAACCGACGGCGTGGCGGTTACCCGTATCGATCAGGTGTTCTACAACCCCAACGCCCATCAAGTCGAAGGCACCTACATCTTTCCGCTCGACGACGACATTGCCCTGAGCGGGTTCAGCATGTTCGTCAATGGTCGGGAACTCAAAGGCGAAGTATTGGACCGCGACAAAGCCCGCCAAGTCTACGAATCGATTGTCGCCCGCATGCGCGACCCAGCCCTGCTGGAGTATGTGGGCACGCGGATGTACAAAGCCAGAATCTTCCCCATCCCAGCCTCAGGAAGTGTGCGGGTCAAACTGGAGTATGCCCAGGTGTTGGGCATCGACAACGGCTTGGTTCGTTATCGTTATCCGCTCAACACCGAGAAATTCTCGTCACAACCGCTTGAACAAGTCAGTGTGTTGGTCAACGTGTCCTCCAAGAAACCGATCAAGAGCGTCTTTTGCCCAACGCACAACATGGCTGTGGTCCGACATTCCGATTCAAAAGCAACAGCCAGCTACGAAGACCGTAACGTGAAGCCCGACCAGGACTTGGTGTTCTACTATTCACTGAGCGATGAAGAATTCGGTCTTTCGCTCCTGACATACAACGAGCCGGGGCAAGATGGCTTTTTCATCGCTCGAATCGCCCCCAAGGCCCAAGTCAGCGCATCAGAGGTCGTGCCCAAAGACATCTGCTTCATAGCTGACACTTCAGGAAGCATGGCCGGTGCCAAGATTGAGCAGACCCGCAAGGCTCTGCTATATTGTTTGAACAAACTGAATCCGCAGGATCGATTTCAATTCGTCCTCTTCTCCCACGAGACGCGGAACCTAGCCGAGGAGTTAGTGCCCGCCACGGCTGAGAACATCAAGCGAGCCGTGGCATTCATTGAACAGATCCAGGCTGAGGGCGGGACGAACATCAACGATGCCATCCTCGACGGCCTAAAATCCCGTCCATCCGGAGAGGGACATAGGCCTTACCTCATGGTGTTCCTGACTGACGGTCAACCGACCATCGGAGAAACCAATGCACAGAAAATCCTGTCCAACGTAGCGGGTGCCAATGCCGGTTCGGTCAGGCTCTTCGTCTTTGGCGTCGGAGATGACGTCAACACCCAGCTGCTGGACAAATTGGCTGAGCAGAATCACGGGGCAAGGGATTACATCGGCGATAAGGAAAACCTGGAAATCAAAGTCTCCTCCTTCTACCGCAAGGTCGCTGACCCGGTGCTAGCCAATCTCGAATTGCACTTCCCCAAACTCGGCGTGCACGATGTCTTCCCGAAGCGGCTTCCCGACCTCTTCGCCGGCAGCGAAGTAGTGGTGGTGGGACGATACAGCCAGTCAGGAAACCGGGCCGTCGAACTATTGGGCCAGCGCCGCTCTACCAAAGAGCGATTCGTCTACGAAACCAACTTCGCAGAGCACAGCACCGAGCACGCCTTCTTGCCGCAATTGTGGGCCATGCGCAAGGTCGGGTTCCTGCTGGATGAAATCCGCTTGCACGGCGAGTCCAAAGAATTGGTAGAGGCGGTGGCTAAGCTGTCCATCGAGTATGGCATTGTGACGCCGTATACCGCCTACCTGGTTCACGAGCAGCAACGACTCACCGGAGGACGCACCCGAGGCGGTCAAGCCCTCGATCAGCTCATGCAGCGGGCTGAGCGCCGGGGATCAGAGATGAAACGACCTGCACCCGCACGCCTCCTGCTAAAGCGCGGATCGTTCCGGGGCTCGCGCAGTGCGCCTTCAGGTTCGGTCCAGATCAGTGACTCAAAATCCGCCCTCAGCCTTCAGCAGGCGAATGCTCCCAACGTGGCTATTGGCGGAGCGTTGGCTGACTTGTTCGAGGAGGAGATCGCCCCGGGAAGAATGGAGCAACCGATCCGCCGCGTTGCTGGTCGAACGCTCTACTACCAAAGTGGCCAATGGGTGGATTCTTCTATCGAAGAGGGAGCGCCTAGCCAGAAGATCATCGTGTACAGCCAAGCCTATTTTGAGCTGGCAAGGCGAGATCGCCGGGCCGCTCAAATCCTTGCCCAGGGACCTCGCGTGGTCTTTTTCTTGGACGGAACCATTTATGAGACCACCGTCAGCGAGTGAGCCATTAGGCCGCGTCGATGACGGGCTGTCGTGTGCTGATAGTCGGAAATACCTATAACTAAAGAAGGCTCCAATCGGTTCCGATGAATTGTGTACGGCTGTGGGTCTCCACCTTCGGGTGGACAGCCTAGCTTGGAGGATCCGGGTCACGGCGAGTCCGGATCCTCACTTTTGCGCACAACTCGGCCGCGTACTGGCTGATTCAAATAAGTTGTCCACATCAACATCATCGCAACATGTACCTCTACACGCCCATCCGATTCCAATCAATTCGGCAAAAGCTCGTCGTCCTCCTCTTCGCTGAAGAAACGTATGTGAGTATCGAAGGTCTTGTCCGTTACCATGATCCCATCGACAACTTCATCACCTCCTTCGGCATCGACCTCGTTGTGGTGATAAATGTTGGGGTCGGATTGAAAAGGAACCGATTTCTTGCGGACGAACTCGGCATGTTGGTCCGTCCAAAGCAGGCACATACCCTCGCCCCGCCAGTTTGCGGAGAAGGTTCTCCCCTTTTTGTAGTCCGCTCGGTCCCCCAGATAGATCACCGCTTTTGGAGTCTTGTTCGGCTTGATATCGCTGTCGTAGGCGTATGAACAATGGAAAAGGATGTTCTTGACGTCGGCAGGCATCACAGGGACCGCCTCATCGATCCCGGTGCCGCTCAATTGCGCCAGCACAAATCGACCATCAGCGGTCTTCTTGGTGGAGGCGGTATCGGATGTGTTGGGGTTGATAAACATCTTGGAGGCGAGGTCAGCGTCCTTGCCGAGCATGCTCAAACTGAGAAAAGCTTTTCCTTCCAGGTCTTCGCCGAAGGCCGGGTAGCGATCTCGGTTGTCGTTTGCATAGGTGGCTGTGCTCGTTCCGATTCCACGGAGGTGAGCGAGAGTCACAGTGCGCTTGGCCAAGGTTCGTGATTTCTTAAGACTGGGTAGAAGGATGGCGATTAGCAATGCGATGATTGAAACCACCACCAAGAGTTCAATGAGTGTAAAGGCACGGCGATTCATGATCAGTCCTCCCGCAAGGGCGTGCGAGCGCGCACACCGCAACGCCGCGGATATCCGCGACGTCGGCCACTCGGCGAGCGCGCCGGGTAGTGCTGTAGACTACCGGTTAGGTCAAAACGATTTCGATGGCGTGATGTGGCCGGGAGGAGCGCGCGGGATGATTTCGCGTACAAGCTGGCCGCTTGGACGAACCCAGCAAGGCGTCACTGGATGGTTTATTAAAGCACAGGCACTGAAAACGAGGGGCGGGAATTCGGAGGGTAGACCCTTTCCACCGTGGGACAGAATGATGCAGATCGAGCAGTCTTCGGATGAATGTCCCGGCGGTGACGACGGATCCCTGTCCTGATGATGATCATGATCTGTATGAGCGGCATGGGCGCTGAGAAGGTGCGATTCTTCTGCCAGGGACGCATGGCCGACGCACAAGGCTACGATCAGAGCTAGGTATCGGTTTCTCGCCATGACGCCCACATTCTACCTCGGCCACCCCCCGTTGGCCATAGGGAGGCGCAGTGGACGCCGCAGCCAAACTTCGACGATTGGGACAAGAAAGCCGGGAGGAATCTCCCGGGGCATCCGCATCATCACCATTCGGTGGTGGGCGACGAATCTTGAACATGATTGGCGCTTGGTCAAGCGTGGGCGTCGATGCGCCCACCTTTGCCCGGCTCAATGGCAGCCGCAACGCCTGCGACTGCATCCTCGACGAGTTGGGCAGCCTGCTGCTGCTGCTCGTTGGCGATCTTGAGGGTGGCCGTTGCAACTCCAACCTGCGTCTGGCTTTGGCTAACGGCTGAGACTGAATCAATGCTGCTCATGAGGCTTCTCCTTTATGCTATGCCCGCACCAGGGGTTCATCGGCCTTTCGAGCACGATCCTGGAAGTGATCCTCCAGCAATGAATCTTGACCCATAATGTGGACGCGGATCGACTGTAACTGTTGGTTATGACACCTTGATTGCATCGGCTAGACCGTGCAAACTGCGCTTTTGCGGTGTGCGCCCTGCCAAGCATCGAAGCCGCCGTGCCGGATACTCCAAAGATGTCACCCAGGAATCGAATCATGCGTAAGTACGAACGGTTTACCGAATTGATCACTTCCCAGCGCGAGCCGAGGGCAAATCACCATACGCTCTTGTCCTGCGTATTGCCGCGGCCGATCGCGTTTGTCTCCACCCTTGGCCCGGACGGCGTGCCTAACTTGGCCCCGTTTTCGTTCTTCACCGGGATTTGCGCCAACCCACCGGCGGTGATCTTCTCGCCGGCCATCAACATCAAGGGGCAAGAGAAGGATACGTTACGCAACTTGCGAGAGAGCGGTGAATGCGTCATCAACGTGGTCAACCACGAAATCCGTGAGGCTATGAACCAGGCATCGTTCCCCTACCCACCGGACGTGAACGAGTTTGAAGCCGCAGGCTTTACGCCGCTACCAAGTATCATCGTCAAACCGCCCCGGGTAGCGGAATCACCCGCCCAGATGGAAGCAACGCTGATCGAAATCGTCAAAGTCGGGCAAGGGCCTCTCTCGGGCAACATTTGCATCTGCGAAATCAAGTGCTTCCACATCGCCCAAGAGATGTGCCTGGAAAACGGCACAGCCGACATCGCCCAGATCGATCTGGTAGGCCGACTAGGCGGCGATGGCTACAGCACCGTTCGCGACCGCTTCGACCTGCCAAAACCGTCGCCGCCTGGGCAATGAAGTCGGGCCGACCTCTTCGCCGCCGCCCGTAGTGCGCACGATTATCGCCCCCTGCAGCCGAACCTGGCTGGAGGCTGTCGCTGGCAAAGCGCGTAGCCGATAGGTATGATGTTGCGTCGTTCGGCCGAGAGATAGTTCGTTGGGGGGTAATCCCGGGGAGTAACCTAGTTGTGAGTGATGCCGTTAAGAAGATCAGCAGTCTAACCGTATTCTACCCGTGCTACAACGAAGAAGCCAACGTGGTCAACACCACCGAGTCTGCGCTCAAGACGTGCCGGCGGCTGGCTGATGACTTCGAAGTCATCATCGTCAACGACGGCAGCAAAGACCGCACAGCCGAGTTAGCCGATGAATTGGCCGCCAAGTACCCCGAGGTCAAAGCTGTGCATAACAACCCCAACCGCGGCTACGGCGGCGCTCTTCAGCGCGGCTATCGCGAAGCCACTAAAGATTGGATCTTCTACACCGACGGAGACGGCCAATTCGATTTTGAAGAGATCGAGAAGCTCATTCCGCTCCTCGACAAGTACGACTGCGTGAGTTGCTACCGGTTGGACCGCAAAGACTCGGCCATGCGCAAGCTCAATGCCTTCTGCTGGGGAACGCTGGTCCGCTTCCTGTTCAAGATGAACATCCGCGATATCGACTGCGCCTTTAAGCTATTCCCCAAGCGAATCATCGACGAGATCGAAATGCACTCGGAAGGTGCCCTGATCGATACCGAAGTGTTGGCTCGGATCACAAAGCTCGGCTATAGCATCGGGCAGATCGGCGTGCATCACTACGCCCGAACCGCCGGCGAACAAACCGGAGCTAACCTGGGGGTCATCCTGCGGGCCTTCAAAGAGCTGTTCAAGCTCCGCAAGCAAATCAACGAATCCAGCAAATCAGCGATAAGCGGACAAGCCAAGCAAAGCGCCGCGGGTTGATCTATCAGCTCCATAGGGATTTGATGGCTACCGGGGCTAGCCGTGCATCCAGGTAGGAACATGCCACCATCGAATGACCTGCCAGCACCAACAGAGCATGGCTATTTGAATCGCTATGCAAATCAGCGATGCTCTCCGCTCACTCCTCCGGGCCGTCCAATGCAGATTCGGCTGACGCCGCGCCAGCCACACTGATGCGGCAAGTAGGCCAAGAGGCCACCAAGGTTGCCCCCACGCAGGGCTATTGGGATGGTGTGGCCAAAACCAAAGCCCCGCAGCATAGGTGGATACCATAACCGCGGAACCTCTGTACCAGCGCCGCAGCCACTTGCCTTCAGCAACAACTGTTTGCCCTCCAGCTAGATAGCGAATTGCCCAAGCAGTGTTTTTCATGATCAAGAGGGCAATCATCGACGGAAGAAGCAGCGCCAAGAAGTGCCAGACTATGAAGGGCTGAAATGTAACAAGACCAAAGATCCTTCGGGGACTCCAAAGGGCCACGACGCACGCAATAACGAAGACTCGCTGGGGGATTCCCCTTCGAGGCACAGCTGAAACGAGGAGGTACGATGGAACCAGAAGAAGTTGTGCGCCGACATTGCTTGAGTTACGGAGGCTACCTGTAGCCAGCCAATGCCACCAAACGGCAGCGGCCCAGAACAGCCCTATCGTGGGCAAGAGGCTTGCCCAACGCTCAGCCCAACTGATTCGGAGGAAGCCGCGCGGGACGAACGGAATCACTGCCCGATTCAACGTGTTGCCACACTCCGGACAGCGCGGCGAAACAAGCCCAAATAGATCGTATCTACAGCGGGGGCAATACTGCGTAACCTCAGTTACGTCGGATCCTGGGCCTGCGTGCGGCATACATGTTCATACTGCCAGGAGAGGATGTTGGTTCGCATGTTGGGGCCAGAAAGCCGATCCGTCGCGATTCTTCGAGACCGCGCCCCGCTCGGGAGGACCCCTCAAGGCAAGCGTCGTGCTAGATCTTGATTCGCGAACCCTGGCGACGCGCCCCGAAGCGTGCGAACCAGGAAATGTCGGCTGGATGCGATCCGCGGCCAAACAGCTGCCCGCATTTCCGCTTACCACGGCTCGAATCAGGATTGCAGGGTGTCCGAGACGGCTAGGCAGCGGCAACCAGATGGCTATACTGGCGGCTTTGGGAGAATTGTTTTGGGATTGAAGCCTGTGCCCGAATCTGAAGCGTTGGACTTGCTCGACACGGTTGGCTCGCTGATTAACGCCAATGCGCTCTCGGCTGCCCGTTCCCTGGTCGAGTCCGTCGATTGGTCGGCCCAGTCGCAGGAGCTGCAGGGCAGAGCGGCAGGCCTGGGCTGGCTGTGCGCATTCTACGACGAATCTCAAGTTGATTCTGCCGCGGATCTGCTCTCCACTCTTGATCTGCACCAGAAAGACCGCGCCTACCTCTTGGCTATGGGCGCTGAACTGGCAGACCAGAACGAGTATGACGCTGCCGCTCGAGTGTTTGGCTGTCTATGCGAGGTAGATCCAACTAGCCACATACCCTTGCAGCACTTGGCCTTGGCTTTGGAATGTGGCGAGCAATTTGAAGAGGCCCTGGACGCCTACGACAAAGCCATCAAGCAAACGCCCGAGTTTGCTCCGGTTGTCCTGGGAAAAGCAAGATGCCAAGCTGAATGCGGGCAGTTTACAGAAGCAGTCGAGTCCTATGAACGCTACCTGGAACTTCGGCCCGACGATGCGGAGCAGTGGCTCTCGCTGGCGGTGCTGTTGGGCGACATCGAAGAACACCACCGAGCCGACCAAGCCTACGAAGCCATGGAACGCATCGGGGCGGACCCCATCGACCTCTACTACAACTGGGCAGTGGCAGCCGCTTCTCGAAATGACCTGGATCGCCTTCTGGGCTGCCTGAGCAAGCTAGAGGAGAAGACGCCCGATACCTGGGAAACGGTAATCGTCCGCGCCCTCCAAGCCGAGCTGGAAGAGCAAACCTGGCAAGCGTGGGAACTGTGCAAAGACGCATGGGATCTGGTCCGCAACGGCGAAGAAGAGGGCGACGAGGAAGATCTCCATGAGGCAGCATCATGCGCCGACGCTGTTCTAGGCGTTGCCGCCCGCAACGATCTACGCGAATACATAGACGAATTTGTTGAGGATCTCTTTGCCGGCGAAATCCTGACCGAAGGAATTCTGGATCAGCTCCGGGGCATCTACGGAACGCACTCTGAGCGGGCCTCTGATTTTCTGGTCGAGCTTGAGGGCAAGATTACCGAGCAAGAGTTGATCGACGAGATTCAGGGCGATGATAACATGGCCAACCCGCCCTACGGATACTTCCGCTACTATCGCGTCTGGGCAGAGAGCGCCGATCAAGCCACAGAATTGGTGGAAGAGTTCGAAGATCGCTGCGGCGGTAACCACTCCCGCATCGAGGTGACTGAGATCGAGGCTGAACCCGAGGAAGAGAACCTCGGCGTCTGGTACCGATCAACCATGCATGTGCTCGCCCTGGATGAAACCGAGGATGGCGGGCAAGACTCCTAAGTACATCCGCAGAAGTAGAAGGGCATCGAGGCATTACTCCATGGAAGCGATCAACATGCTGGATCTGCAGGCTGAGTTTCGACATATCAAGGATGATGTCCGGGCTGCCATCGAAAACGTGCTGGAACACCAGTGGTTTGTGGGCGGGCCTGAGGTTCAGCAGCTCGAAGAGAAACTAGCAGCCATGTGCGGCTGTAAGTTCGCCGCCGCAATCAGCAGCGGCACCGATGCCCTGCTCTGCGCATTGATGTCGCTGGGCATCGAAGCTGGGGACGAAGTGATTACCACGCCGTTCACCTTCTTTGCCACGGCGGGTTGCATCCACCGGTTGGGGGCTACGCCGGTGTTCGTTGACATCGAGCCGGACACCTTCAACATCAATCCAAAACTCCTCGAGTCAGCCATCACGGCCAAGACCAAGGTGATCCTACCGGTCCATTTGTTTGGGCAATGTGCCGAGATGGACGTGATCAACGATATCGCGGTCCGCAACGGCAACCTGCCGGTGCTCGAAGATGCTGCCCAAGCCATTGGTTCGACGTATAGAGATCGCCCCGCAGGCTCCTTGGCAACCGCCGCTGCCATGTCTTTCTATCCGACCAAGAACCTCGGCGGATTTGGCGAGGGCGGCATGATCGTGACCGACGACGAGTCCCTGGTCGAGCGATGCCGCATGACCCGCAATCACGGTGAGACCAGTCGTTATCATCACGCCTTTGTTGGCGGGAATTTTCGGCTCGATACGATGAAGTGCGCCATTTTGCTGGCCAAGCTGCCACACCTTGCTGGCTTCCAAGCAGCTCGGGTCCACAATGCCGCCCGTTATGGCGCACTTCTGGCTGATTCTCCCGTTCAAACTCCTGCGATCAGGCCCCATAACAAATCCTGCTTCCACCAGTACTCCATACTCTGCGACCGCCGAGACGAGTTGATGGCCCACCTGAAGGAATGCAAAGTCGGCTGCGGCGTCTACTATCCCATCCCCTTGCACATGCAGGAGTGCTTCAAGCCGCTGGGGTACGAGGAAAGCGATTTCCCGGTGAGTATGGAAGTGGCTGGCAGAATCCTGTCGCTGCCCATTCACCCCATGCTAAGCGACAAAGAAGTAGAATTCGCCGCCGCAGCCATCAAGACGTTCTTTGAGGGTTGATCGACCCCAAAAAGAGTTACCAGCCACGCCCGTTCGGGCTTGGTCAAGGCGATCTAATCCTGCTTCAGGACCATTTTTCTGAGCCAGGGGGACATAAAGACCGTGTTTGACTGGACTTGGCCACATGTTGAGCCGTATAAGAACTACAGCCAGGACCGGTGAATAATCGCCCGAAATAGGTGGAAGGCTCGGCTTGCTTGCCAAACGGCAGACGGGCGTCTTAGCCTGAATCGCAGCGAAAGTGCGGCGGACCGACCATCTAACGAACGTACCCGGAATCGAGAGGACCGAAGATGAACGTGATTCGATGCGCAGCTGTGACCGTGCTGATTCTATCTGGAACTGCCCTGGGCCAGATAACCGTTGCTCTACAAAACAGTGCCGCACCTGAGACCGCTGGCATCACCTTGGCTGTGGGCGATACAGCCACCGTCGATATTCTAGTGAGCGTCCCGGACGGATCCTCGTTGATCGGATTGGATGCGATCCTGGTTCTGTTCAATGCCGACTTGGAGGTGGGACAAGGCGTCGAGATCATCGGATTCAACGACCAACCACTGGAAGGCGTATCCCTGCTAGGCCGTGGGACGGCGTCTGATGCTTCGGCTGAATCGCCGGCGGCGATCAACGATTATCAGCTGATTCTGGACGTCCTCGATTTTCCATTGACGGCTGAGTCAGGCTTGGCCGGGGAAATGACTGTCGTGGCTGATCAAATCATTATTCGTGGCACTGCCGAAGCTGACGATAGTTTGTTCTTTGCATTTGGCGTGCAATCGCCAGGTGCCTTTGAGCTATTCCAAAACCCAATCACCATGGAATTTGAAATAGCGGATATCGCTGTCGAGCTAGGCCTAGGCTCAACCGATGAGCCGTTCCTGGTAACCGTCGGACCGGGGGAGGTGACCCCACCGGACGGTGGAGGCGGTGATGGAGGCGGTGGCGGTGACATCAACACGGACGGCGACATCAACACCGACGGCGTTACGCCCGACGATTCAGACGGGGATGGTCTGACCGACGAAGAAGAAATGGCCGCGGGCACCGATCCGGGCGACGCGGACAGCGATAACGACGGCATCGACGACGGCTTCGAGATCGACAACGGACTGGACCCCATGGTAGACGACAGCGAAGAAGACTCGGACGACGACGGCCTGAGCAATGAAGGTGAATTCGCAGCCGGAACCGATCCCAATGACGCCGACACCGACGGCGACGGCGAAAACGATGACACCGATCCCGATCCTCTTGATCCAGAGGTCATGAGCAATGTTGGCAGGTCCAGCAGCGGCGGTGGCGGTGGCGGAGGAAGCCCCTGCGGCGTCGGCGTTATCAGCCCCATGCTCCTGGGATTGATGGTGTTCGGCTGGGTGGGCATTCGCCGGAGGGCTTTATAGCCCCATTATTCCGCTGAAATCCGCCCCTGGTAGAGCATTCGATTGGCGTTGGCCAATTGCGCGGCTATACTGTACTCGCACTGCTGCTCGATCTGAGGCCGTAGACTGCGCATGGGATGCCAACCGTACATGCGGATGTACCACACCGATAGTCGATCTTGGTTTATGCTCCTGGCTCTCTGCGTGGTTGGGTGTGGGGTTTCGTGTTCGGAATCAGAGAAATCCACGACCTGGGGCGGACTTGAGTATGAGCAAGACCAGGCGTTGACCTCCTCTGAGCAAGTCGCCGTGCAGCGCGCGCTGCAAGCCAACCATCGAAGCGTCACCGGGCCTTATCAGGTCAGTCGGACCACCTTGTTCAGCGATACCATGACCGAGAAGGAACGCCGCAAGTTCCAAGAAAAAGCAGCTGATCGGATTCGGCAACGCGCCGAGGATCAGATGAAGGAGGATCGATTGCGAAGAGCACAGCAGGTGGACGAGCAAAGAAAAGTCGGTCGCAGCAGTGGGTGATCGTTGTTGGTTCACCCGAGTGTGATCGTAGCCCAAGTTTCTAAATTGGTTGCTGACCAGAATAAAGGGGGAATTCCATATCATGGATACTCGCGTACAGTTTTCAGTGTTCCTGGCTAATAAACCCGGCGTTCTCCCTCAGGTTTGCCGGGAGTTGGGCAAAGCCAAGATCAACATCATCGCATTGACCATGATGGATGCCGTCGAGCATGGCGTATTCCGGATGATCGCCAAGGATCCGGACAAGGTGCGGGAAGTGCTCAAGAAGCTGAATGTACCCATGACTGAGACCGAGGTCATGGTGATCACCATGGCCAACAGACCCGGCGCCTTGGCTGATGTGTGCGAAAAACTCAGCTCTGCCCACGTCGCTATCAGCTACATGTACTGCACGACTGGGGCTGCCGGAGGGAAAACCCTGGGCGTCTTCAAAGTGGCAAATATCAAGAAGGCCGCCAAGATAATCGAAAATCACAAATCAACCGCCCGAGATACCAAGGCTAAGCTACGTCGAGGCCAAACCAACCCCACGCCGCGGCGCCGCGCCGCTGCGCGACGCTAACGGATCGCTGTCAGAACAAGTAACGCGGCGTTATTGCTGACTGAATTGCCGCACTTGGAAGCCATTGTTTCTGAAGCAATTTGACAACGCCCATATCGTGGGGTCTATTGTAGTTGCTGTTCAAACACGCCGTTTCGCTGCCCGCGGGATTGAGCGCTGGCCGAGCACGTCGGTCAAAGTGATGCCCTCCCTCAGGCTGATGGGATATCTGTAATCTTCGGGGCGCTGTGCCATCACGCCTCTGCACAAGTTGCCCCTGCTTAGCCGGCGATCATGATTCCTGCACTCGTTCCCTAATTCGCTGGTGACATTCCCTTTCGAGGCGTTGGGAAATGGGAGCTGAGTCATGCTGCTGGAGATGTTCTTAGAGGAACACAACATCGACTACGAGAAGCACCTGCACCGGGCAACCTTTACCGCCCAGGGCCTAGCCGCAGCCGAGCATGTGTCGGGCTATGAGGTGGCTAAGCCAGTAGTGGTCCGGGGCGAGAACGGTTTTGCCATGTGCGTGCTGCCCGCATGCACCCGATTGGACCTGACCAAGACAGCCGAACTTCTGGGGGATGCCCATGTGCGGCTGGCCTCGGAGGTCGAAATGGCTGAACTGTTCGGCGATTGCGAACTGGGCGCAGAGCCACCGATCGGCTCGGTCTACGGGCTACCGACGATCATGGATGAATCGTTGAGCGCGGACGAGTACCTCACGATGCAAACCGGGCGGCACACAGAAGCCATCAAACTACGCAGAGAAGACTGGGAACGAGTCTGCGGGCCGATCATCGGTCGCATCGCCCGGGCCTGAGCGGCTGCGACTCGCCGCCCACTACGCCTGCCCATCTCGGCATAGTCCGGGAAAACCGCTGCGCTCTGCGCGGGACCGGGCGAAACTTGCCAACACGCCAAACAGATTTTAGGCTCCAGTTGAAATGCCCAGTCGGCAGAGTTTTCGACCGTGGGGACGGTCAGCCGGCAGAGCGATTGGGGTCACAGCTTCCATGAATCCTGTTGTGGTGCGACATCTATCGGTGCCCATGCCAGCCCTGGCTGCTCCAGGGAGTGGTTTGCGCATCGCACACCTGAGCGACCTTCACTTAGCAGACTGGGACCGCGTCATCGAAGGTGCCCAAACCCATCTGCTCCACCTCAAGTACGACTTGCTGGCTGTTACGGGCGACCTCATTGACGGTCGCTGCGACATTGGGGCGGGCGTCAGGCTGGTCCGACGGTTTTTTGAACCCCTGCATTGTCGCTATGGAACCTACGCGGTCCTGGGCAACCATGATAAGCGTGAGCTTTGCACCTATTCCGATCTGAACCTGACCTTCCTGAATGATCATGCCGTGACCATTCGGCATAGCCAAGTTGATTTCGAGCTGGCCGGCGTCGAACAGAGCCAAGACAACCTGGGCGATGTGCCCGGTACGCTGGGCTTGATCGCACCGGGCAGGCCTTCTGTCTTGTTGGCCCATTATCCTTCGACCATTTACGAACTGCCCCAAGGAGCAGTAGGCCTGCTCTTGGCTGGGCATACGCATGGAGGCCAGATTCGCCTCCCGTTTCTTGGATGTATCCACTCTGCAGACCACATTCCGCCAAGACTGGCCCGGGGTCTGGGGGCGGTGGATGGGACGCGGATGCATGTGAGCGCCGGATTGGGTTGTTCTGGACCCATCCAAGCCCGTTTTCTTTGCCCTCCCGAAATCACGATTTTAACGCTGAAATCGACGATTTTGGCCGCCGAACCTCCCAAGAACCGCCTAGAGGACATTGGATCGGCCCAGGGAAGAATAGAGGCGAATTCAGCGACTGTGGTTTGACCGACTTTTGGGACGTCGTATACTGGAGGCTGTGTGGCTGAAGGGGTGACCGGTAAGTTATTATCATCAAACGCCATCATTCTCGAAGCATTTGAAGTATTTTTTCTCGAAATCCCCCAGTCACGCAGCCAACCATCCGATGGGGATGGTTTCTGGTATTCATTGCCGCCAAGGGGCAACGACATATCTACCTGAGACACCGGTGCAGCCCCAGAAGCGGCTGCTGAGGTTTATTGATGCCGATTTATCGGCAGTCAAGCCTACGGGTAGATGGTGTGCGCCGAGTGCCATTGCCATTTCCCGCCGCCAAGCAAGGCGCTTGGTCTGTCGGCGGGGATCGAATGGTCTAGTTAGCGCGCAGCAGCCAATGACTTTATGGGTCGCTGCGGATTGGACGTGGATAGAAGATGAGCATCGACATACCCAACTACCAGATGATGGGCAAGCTTGGCGTCGGGGCCAGCAGCAGCCTGTACTTGGCCCGCAATATGCAGACGGGTGCTCAGTACACGGTCAAGATCGTCAAGGTTCACCAGCCTGAAGACATGAAATTCGTCGATCAACTGCGAGACGAGCACGC
This sequence comes from Phycisphaerae bacterium, assembly GCA_029260235.1. Taxonomy (GTDB): domain Bacteria; phylum Planctomycetota; class Phycisphaerae; order UBA1845; family UBA1845; genus OFTM209. The sequence continues at coordinate 49,468 of JAJDDP010000015.1, forward strand.
GGCCGGCAGCGTGATCGACCACCCCGTCGTTCGCAAGACGTTTGAACTACGCTATGTGCGTCGCCGGCTGACAAAGATCAAGTCGGCCATGCTGTTCATGGAATTCGTCGATGGGGTGGCCATGAACGACACGGAATTCTCCTGCCCGCTGCTCACGCTGCTCGAGAATTTCTGCGAACTCGCCGACGGCCTCTCGGCGATGCACCGGGCGGGGTTTGTCCACGCCGACCTCAAACCGGGCAATGTATTGGTGACCCCCGACGGACGGGTGAAGCTGATCGACCTGGGCCAAGCCTGCAAGATGTTGACCTCCAAGCATCGCATCCAAGGCACCATTGACTACATGGCCCCCGAGCAGGTCAATCGTGGCCAACTCGATGCCCGCACCGACGTTTTCGCCTTGGGGGCGACGCTCTTCAAGGTGCTCACCGGCCAACCAATGGCCACCGGCATGAACCAGACCGTCAGCATGCACTGCCTCAGGCTGATTGGAAAACGAACCAGCGAGCTAAATGAACCGGTCGAGGTTGAATTGGCTGCCCCCATCGAGCGCCTGATTCTGGATTGTTGCTTGGAGGATCCTGACAAACGCCCCGCAGATATGAGAACGATCATCGACAGGCTTGAGATGATCGGCACCTTCTTAGCCAAGCGAGGCCTAGGAGAATCTGGCCAGCAAGAGGATCGCCCTGAAGCAGCTTCAACCCCAGCCGCAAGGTCACAGGGCCGAGTCGCACCAGAAGGCCTGGACTAGGACCGCACCATGGCTTCGCCGCTGGTGGCTACTCCTGCCTATCGAAATGCTTTTCTCACCAAATCGTTCAGCGACGAGGCTAGAGCGCGTTCATCGATATGGGCCAAGTGCCCATCCTTGACCACGATTCTGCCATCGACCATGACGCAGTCCGGGCGAGGGGGGTGGCACAGCATCAGCGCCCCTATTGGATCCTGGGCGACGGCGCCGGCGAAGGCGATGTCATCTTTGCGATACATCACCAAGTCAGCGGCCATCATCGGTTCGACCTTGCCCAAGCGTTGACGTCCCAGCACAGCTGCGCCTCCCACGGTGGCTAGGCGAAATGCCCGCCCGGTAGTCATCGCCGATGCTCCACCAAGTACCCGCTGAAGCAACAAAGCCTGCCGGGCTTCTGCATGCATGTGGCCTCCGTCGTTACTGCTCGAACCGTCGACACCGATGCCAACCTTCGCTCCGCGTTCCAACAGCCCAGCGATAGGCGGGATACCACTGCCCAGACGCATATTCGAGCATGGGCAATGGGCGATACCCGTTTGGGTCTCAACCAGCAAATCCATCTCGCTCTCATTTAGATGCACGCAATGAGCCAAGTAGACGTCCTCACCCAACCAACCATGGTCGGCCAGAAACTCGATCGGGCGCCTCTTGAATCGCTCCAGGCAATAATTCTGTTCATCGATTGTCTCAGCTGCGTGCGTGTGCAAGAGCAGGTTGTTGCTTCGCGCTAGCGACAACGTATCCCGCAGCAGTTCGGAGCTGACCGAAAATGGTGAGCAAGGTGCCAAGTCGATGCGCCGCATCGAATAGGGAGAGGCATCGTGGAATGCTTCGACGGCGCGGAGGCTGTCCTCCAGGATAGTGGCTTCGTTCTCCACACAGCTATCAGGCGGAAGTCCGCCCTTGGATTTTCCGACGCTCATGCTCCCTCGGCAGGCATGAATGCGAATGCCTAATTCGTCGGCAGCATCCAAGACCGCTTCGATCCGGAGGCCCGACTCAGCCGGGAAAATATAAAAATGATCACTGGTCGTGGTGCATCCTGAAAGAAGCAACTCGGCAATGCTGACCGAAGCGGCCACCTTGACCGCTTCATAGTTCAGGTAACGCCACTTTTCGTACAAGGCAGTCAACCAGCCGAAGAGCGGCTCGTTCTGGACCGACGCCAAACCGCGGGTGAGTGATTGATAGAGGTGGTGATGCGTATTGATCATTCCCGGCATGACCAGGTAGCTGTCTCCGGGGATGACCTCCTTCGCCCCTTCGACGTGGCTAGGATCAGTCGGAGCCACCGATTGGATCACGCCGCCGTCGATCAGCACATCGTAGCCGGTCAGCACCACTGGATCCCAACTCTGCACGGTGACGACAGTCGCGTTGGTAATGATCGTGTCCATGTTCCCTGTGTCACTCCGCGCACTGGATTCCGAACCACGTCAAGGCAAGGCTCGCAGCCCTGGCTCCACGGTTTCAACAGAACGGGCGATACTAACCAATTCCGGGGCGTTTGGCGCCCTCGACGTGGCGGGGTGGTAAGATTCAAGCGTGTACCGGCGTCGTCTCATCATCGCCATCCTGGCTAGCTCAATCATTATGGGCATCTGCTGCCCCCTATGGTATGAGATGGCAGTTCATTGTGTTCGATGGATAACCGCCGTCATCATCCCCCCGTCGGTCCCATCGGGTGAGAGAATGGTGGTGAGAAACGTAATCATCGGATTCCTCCTTGTGCTACCTTGTGTCGTGCTCGGCGTCTTGCTCCGAATCTACATCAAGCCGCCCGTTGACGGCGAGTGCCGGTGCAGATCGTGCGGTTACATCTTGCGCGGGCTCGACAAGCCACGATGTAGCGAATGTGGAGAGGCGATATGAGTGGCCTTCTGCGTGTATTTCCCCCCCCGCAGGTCCAAGCTGACTCTAGCTAGCCGCAGCATGAACCTGAGCCTGCTCACTTCGGCTCTACTCCAGCCTGCCTTGTTGATGGTCCGAGGCCACCACTACCGCCACACCCCATGGGCACTATTGCCCCAGCTTTGAACATGAAACGCCCTACTGGCACCATCCGCCGTTTGGTACGCGGCATGCCTTGTTCTATTCCGGACGGGTTTCTTTGATACGGTTGATTGAAAGGACGGATGATCATGGCACGCTGCGATAGTGCGAACTGCAACAGCCAAGAAACGAACGACGTGTACTGTGGCCTGTGCAACGAGGAACTCTGTCTCTGCAAGAGTTGCCAGCGCAATCGCAGGGGCAAGTGTCAATGCGGGGAGTCATTCCGTGGCGAGAGAATCGCGAACGCTCACTCGCGGTACTACGAGACCAAGGCAGCTAGCCCACAGTTGCTGAGCCAGATCTTGGGAGAGTAGGATCTTGCCCGCATCGGGGTGGAACACGCGCAGCCGGGCACTTCATGCAGCCTGCTCTTAGCCACCATGGACAGAGAGATCACAGAGCAGCGCGGCAGAAGCCCTCAAGTACGGCCACCAAGGTTCGGCCTTTCTCTGTGGCAAGCGCCTGTGCCGTTGTTCTAAGCTGGGGCAATCGGTTATCCCCCACGCTGGAAGGGTAGGGCACCCGTCATGCAAGCAACTTGTAGTATTCGATGGCCCGTTCCAAGCCTTCCTCGAAGGGGACCTGCGGCTCGAAGCCGAGGAGTCTCTTGGAGAGGGTGATGTCTGCACAGGAATGCTTCACATCCCCTGCCCTTGAATCGACGTAGTTGGGCTTGACGCTCTTGCCCAGCAGTTGATTGATCTTGGCAATGGTTTGATTGACGCTGATCTGCCCGCCGCAAGCAAGGTTCATGGACAGGCCTGGCGCTTTGTCGATCTTGGCGGCCAACAGGTTGCCATGCACGACGTTGTCGATGTAGGTGAAGTCGCGGGTCTGCTCGCCATCTCCGTAAACGGTCGGAGGCGTCCCTGACAAGATGCAGGTGACAAAGGCCGGGATAGCCGCCGCGTATTGGCTCTTGGGATCCTGGCCGGGACCAAAGACGTTGAAGTAGCGGAGCGCGATTGTTTCAAGACCGTAGCACTCAAAGAACGCCCGGCAGTAATGCTCGCCGGCCAACTTTTGAACCGCATAAGGACTGAGCGGGCAAGGCGGAATCATCTCATGCTTAGGAGATTCAGCCGTGTCGCCGTAGGCACTGCTGCTGGCTGCGTAGATAACCCGGCGGCATTTTTGAATGACGGCAGAGTGCAGAAGATTGAACGTGCCGGTCACATTGGCTTCGTGGCTATCGACGGGTTCATCGACCGAGCGGGGGACCGAAGGGATGGCTGCTTCGTGGTAAATGGTCTCGATGTCCATGCAGGCCCGGATGACTTCTTCGGGATGGCGCAGGTCGCCTTCAAAGAAATCAATCTTCTCAGCCACATCGGCTAGGTTCTCTCGTTTTCCCGTGCTGAGATTATCGAAAACGCGGACTGAATGCCCCTCTGCCACCAACGCCCGGGCGATGTGTGAGCCAATGAACCCCGCCCCACCAGTTACCAAGAAATTTGCCATTCAACGGTTCCTTACTGTGTAATTAAGACGTCCCCCACCCATCCGCTGCGCCCAAGGGTGGGGCACTCGCGCGATTCTGGGGACTGGATTCGCTGCTGCGGTCACCCGCTATCACCCAAGGTCAAGCCGCGTAAGCTAGCTGACAACCTAGTTCATCGTCAACGCCCCAAACCCTGGCATCACCGGCTGGGATTGGGTAAAACGGCAGATGAGAGCTTAGACCCTCACAGGTGCATGGTTATGATTGTAGATCTAAACTCAAAACCGCTACTTCGACCGGTCGAAGCCAACCCCGGCGAGGGCGATGGCATGGTTAGCCTCCGCGATCCTTCAGGATTGTCGCCCATCATGCTTACGATGTCAGAACCGGCGTTGTTCATCATCAGCCTGTTTGACGGAACCAACACACTCGAATTCGTTCGAGAGCAATTCCAATTGAGGTATCGGCAATCCGTCGAGGAATCCACATTGTTCGACATGGTCGCCCGGCTTGAGGACGCCATGCTCTTGGATGGACCGGCTTTCCAGGGTCATTACGACTCATTGGTGAGCAACTACCGCGGCGCCGACGCTCGCCCAATGCCCCACCCAGAATCACTCGGGCTAGACGGCAACCCCAAGGCTGTCTTCGACAACATGCTTTCGGGAGTCACAACCGAACCCCGGGATGGCCAAATCGTCGGCTTGATCGCTCCTCATCTGGATTTTGCCAGGGGCGAGCCGTGCTACGCAGCCGCCTACGCGGCGCTGGCTTCTCAAGCGCCACCGGACCGCTTCGTCATCTTGGGAACCAACCACTTTGGACGCAGCACTTCGGTGGTAGCCACCGCTCAGAACTTTGCGACCCCGCTAGGCGTCACCCACAATGATGCACCCTTCTTGGAAAAGGTCGAGGAACGCTGCGGTCCACTTCGACAATTTGAATACGACCACGCAGCCGAGCACTCCATCGAATTGCAGGTCTGCTGGCTGCAACATATTTACGGCGCTGAGAGTTTCTCCATCGTTCCATTCCTCTGTCCCGACCCGTGTGGCCCCACCGGCACCATGCCCTACGACGGGCAAGGCGTTGACCTGCTCGATTTTGCGGCAGCACTTCGCTCGACCATCGAGGAGGATGATCGAACAACCATCGTGATTGCCGGCGCAGATTTCTCGCATGTCGGCGCATTCTTTGGCGATGAACAACCGTTGGACGAGGAGTTTCTTTCTTCGGTCCGCAGCCTGAACGAATCGGCCTTGGAGCAGATTGGCCTAAACGACGCCGCGGGTCTTCGGGCATGTATCGCCCGAGGGCAGAACCCCACGCGGGTGTGCAGCGCCGGCTGTATGTTCACGCTGATGTCGGTCCTGCCCGAAGCGAAGGTCGAAGTGCTCGCCTACCACCAAGCGGTCACCGAGTCTGCCCAAAATTGCGTCACCTGTGCAGCCGCAGTGTTCCAGAAGCGATCAGCGGATGACTAGCCAAGATCGTATGCGTCGCATCATGGCTGGCACTGACCTCTGGGCTTGGCCGGTGCGGGCTGTGCTGCTTCTCTGCAGCCTCATATACACAGGAATTATCAACGCCCGAAACAAGCGCTATGATCGTGGAAGCGGAATCTTCCGAGCCAGAGTGCCGGTCATCAGTATCGGTAACATCACCACCGGTGGTACGGGCAAGACCCCCCTGGTTATTGAGATTGCCCGGCGGCTGGAATCACGCGGGCAGAAGGTAGCCATCCTATCTCGAGGCTATAAGGCAGCGACAGCTCACCTGGGAGACGAACTGCAGTTGATCGCTCGAAGGCTGCCAGGGGTGGTCTGCATTCAAGATGCAGATCGCTCAGCCGGCGCCGAGGAGGCAGTCAATACACACAACGTAAACGCAATTGTGTTGGACGATGGTTTCCAGCACCGTCGCCTGGGACGTGATCTGGATGTGGTAGCCGTGGATGCAACACGCCCCTTTGGATACGGGTTCGTGCTGCCTCGTGGGCTTTTGCGCGAGCCGGTCCGGTCACTACGGCGAGCCGACTTATTGATTATCACCCGATGTGATCTTCTTCAGGCTGATGAGCTTCAACATCTGGAAGAGCGACTGGCCACCGAAGCACCCGACGTCCCACGCATCCGATGCGACCATCGTGCTTTGGATTTTTGCAGTCTGGATGGGTCGCCGTTGGATAACGCAGCCAATTTTCGTGATCAGAAGGTTCTTTGCCTCAGCGGCGTTGGGAATCCCGCCTCGTTCGAGCAATCAGTCGGCCGACTCGGCGCCGAGGTACGGTATCACCTCGTGTTTGCGGATCATCACCATTACGCGGAAGCCCACTTGCGACGAGCAGCAGCCTTGGCCAAGAAGTACAATTGTGAGGCTGTGGTGACTACGGAGAAGGATGCTGTCAAGCTGTCAACCTTAGCATTTGATTGGCCTTGCCCTGTTCTGGTGATGCCCATCGAAATCCGATTCCACGACGACGGCGGCACAATCTTGGACCGGGCCCTGGATCGTCTGCTAAACGCGGGCAATTAGCGTGGGAGGCTGTTGGATTTGAAACTGGACGTCCTGATTTTTGGAGGTGGCGGAGCGGGGCTGTGGCTGCTGGACAGCCTTGGTCGTGCTGGGTACTCAACCCTATTGCTCGAACGTGACGCCCTGGGTACGGGACAAACCGTCGCCGCCCAAGGGATTATTCACGGCGGCATCAAGTACACGCTCAGCGGCCTGCTGACAGAATCAGCCCGGGCTATCCGCGAGATGCCTGCCCTGTGGAAGAGCTGCCTCTCAGGCCACAGTAAGCCCGATATTTCCGACACCCGGGTTAGTGCCGCGTTTTGTCACCTCTGGAGAACCAAGTCGCTCTCATCTCAATTAGGCATGGTCGGCGCCCGGGCGGGATTGCGATCCGGGGCGTCGAAGGTTACCCAAGAACACCTGCCAGGAGTTTTGAGCTGTTGCCCCGGTGAGGTCTTCCGCGTTGATGAGCAGGTGGTCGATACGCCCAGCCTATTAGAATCGCTCGCTGACCGCCATCGGAACCGAATGCTCAAGATCGATTCAGCCGACGGCCTGAGCTTCGACTTGGCCGGCAAAGGTCGAGTTCGCACCGTTCGTCTTTTAAACCCAACGGACGATCAAACACTGGAGCTTCAACCGGCTACTGTCGTGCTGACGGCTGGGGAAGGAAACGCCGAACTTCGAGAATCGATGGGCTTGGATGGTCAACTGATGCAGCGCCGCCCCCTGCACATGGTGCTGGTCAAAGGGAAACTGCCCAACCTGTTTGGCCACTGCGTCGATGGCACAAAGACCCGGGCGACGATCACCTCTTCAACCAGCACCGACGGCTTGACCGTGTGGCAGGTAGGCGGACAGATCGCCGAAGACGGCGTAACCATGACAGAGACATCGTTAATCGCCCACGCCCAACGCGAACTCGCAGCTGTCTTGCCTGGCTTGGACATTTCCGAACTCGCGTGGGCGACTTATCGTGTTGATCGCGCCGAAGCCAAGTCGCCCGGCGGCAGCAAGCCTGCCGGCGCCCAGATCGATCAACAGGGCAACGTGATCACTGCATGGCCTACCAAGCTTGCCCTGGTGCCCGAATTGACTAAGCTAATCATGGACCGGTTGGACGCGCCAACATGTGCAGCCTCATCGAAACTCGAGCTTCCGCCGGATTGGCCCAGGCCGAGGGTGGCGATGCCGCCCTGGGAAAGGGACAGACAATGGCATGGACAAAGTTAGATCACGCCCCATTCGGTTTTGGCGCCTTTAAGATTGGCCGAAACACGCAGACCAAATACCCCCAGGGCTACGAGCTTCCCGACGATAAATCCACCGAGCGATTGCTGCACCAAGTGCTGGACTTAGGCATTGGCTATATCGACACTGCCCCTGCCTATGGGATCAGCGAGGAGCGAATCGGCCGCTTCATCAGTCACCGACAGGACGAGTACGTTCTCTCTACAAAAGTCGGCGAGACGTTCATCGATGGCAAGTCAGTCTACGATTACTCCGAGTCAGCCGTGCGCCTGAGCGTCGGGCGCAGCCTGGATCGCTTGAAGACCGATCAACTGGATTTGGTGCTGGTCCATTCCAATAGGCAAGATGTAGCTGTGTTGGCGGAGACCGATGTTGTGCCGACGTTGCATGCACTACGCGACGAAGGGTTGATCGATGCCATCGGGTTTTCCGGCTACAGCCAAGAGGCTTTCAGTTTGGCATTGCCTTGGGCTGATGCGATCATGGTAGAATACCACCTGGAGAACCGCGCGGCTGAAGCAGTCATCGCCAACGCCGCTGAGAAAAAGATCGCGGTGATCGTCAAGAAAGGCTTAGCCTCTGGGAAGTTGGACCCGGCTGAGTCAATCGAATTTGTGCTGTCCAATGCGGGCGTGACCAGCTTGGTGGTGGGTGGATTGAACATCGAGCACCTGCAGACGAATCTCGACGTCGCCAATCGACTCCGCAGACCAACCACAACCCAGCCGCGTCAAAAGTAGAGGAACCCAGGGCTATGAAAGGTCAGCCAGCCGTTTTCTTGGATCGCGACAACACGCTGATTGAAGACCCCGGCTACATCAGTGATCCTGAGCAAGTCCGCTTGTTTGAAGACTGCGGCCCGGCACTGGCCCGACTTCATCGCGGGGGATATCAGCTGGTGGTAGTGACCAACCAATCTGGCATAGCCCGCGGCATGTTCACCGAATCGCGGCTAGTCGAAATCCATGATCGGCTGCAAGAGATGTTGCGTAGCCACGGTACTCGGCTCGATGCGATTTACTACTGCCCGTACCTCGAAGGGCCTGACGCGGTGGTCAAGGAATACCGCCGCACTTCGGAATTGCGAAAGCCAAGGCCTGGCCTGCTCTTGAAGGCCGCCCAGGAGTTAAACATCGACTTGGCCTCATCCTGGATGATCGGTGATACGGAACGCGACATCCACGCCGGTCGCCTCGCCGGTTGCAAGACCATTCTCCTGCAGCGCAACGGATCAGCCGAATCAGCTACCAAGTGCCATCCAGATCATGTGGTGCCTTCACTGGCCAAGGCGGCCGACGTTGTGGTCGGCCAGGCCGACAAGGGAGATTTGCCTCCCGCCGCTGCCATCGAGAAGGAGACGCCGGCTGAGCCTACTCCCAGCCGAGAAGAATTCCCTCGCGACGATGAAGTCGTCGGCCTGCTGCGTGACATCCGCAGCCTATTGGATCGCAGCCGGCGCGATCATGCCCATCAAGATTTTTCGTTTCGGGGCTTGGCGGGCAGCCTCCTCCAGATGTTGGCCATTGTTGTCGTACTGTGGGGCTTGGTTGCTTTGCTGAGCTCACACCCTGCAGAAGCCTCAGCCCGCCTGCTGCTTGCCATCTGCATTCAAATGGGTGTGTGGGCAGCCAGACCGCGATCCTCTACCTGACGCGATCATCGACCAGATTCATGTGATCATGCTACGGTATCAGCCCCGGCTGGCTTGTAGCGCATGCCCAGGTTTACGATCCGGCGAATCAGCTCTAGGTAATCGATACCCACCGAATGGGCTGATTCTGCCAAGTCTTCACCATAGGATAATTGCGGGTTGGGGTTGGCTTCGAGGACATAGACATCCCCTTCAGGCGTAAGCCGCAGGTCCATGCGGGCGTAGCCGCTCAGTTGAAGAACGCGGAACACCTGCTTGCAGATCTTCTCGATGTGTTTGACTTGCCCGGGGGTGAGCTTGGCCAACTTGGTGATCACCCCTACTTCTTTTTGATAGTCCAGATCCCACTTGACCTGCTCGGTGGCGATACGGGGAATACCGGCTGGCAACTTCTTGAAGATCAATTCCCAGATGGGCAGCGTTTCGAGCCGCTGATTGCCCAGCACGCCAACATAAAATTCGCGCCCGTCGATGTACTGCTCGGCGATGGCGTCGGTCTCCAACCGCTCGTGGATGTAGTTCACCCGCTCGATCAGTTGCTTGTCGGTGCGAACCACCGACGACAGCGAGATGCCAACCGATCCTTCTTCGGTCGTCGATTTGACAAAGAGCGGAAGCGGCAGACCCTCGGGCCTGCGAACGATCTTGCCACGTTCAAACACGGCGAACTGCGGCACTGGAATGTCGTGGTATGAAAGAAGCTTCTTGGACAGGGCTTTGTCATGGGCCAATACAAGCCCCAGCGGGTTGCAGCCCGTATAGGCTAGGCCCTTCAGTTCCAGATAGGCGATGACGTTCTGCACATAGATGCCAACGCCCTGAAACTCTTCAAGCAGGTTGAACGCAAGGTGAGGCCGATAGTTCTTGATCGCATCAGCAATGGTGCCCAGATCACGATTGACACCCAAGCGAAGAACATCGTGGCCCAGCTCTTCCAGGGTGACACAGACATCATATTCAGTCTTGAAGGGGACGATTTGCTCGAAGGTCATCCCCTCGATGGATTCGGGGGGGACGAATTCCTCGTCCATCAAAGCCAGGATGCGGAGCTTCCTCATAGCGGAATCCGGTGCCGCTCATTGCCGAGGTACTTCATGGTTTGCACGGTCACCATGATGACGGCGTCCATATTCGTTTGTGGTTCAGAGCCGTGTACCCGCAATTTCAACTCACGACAGCGACTGATCATCTCCTTGAGCACTTGGTCGATCATATACTGATATGCGTTTGTCCAAAAGGCCACCCTTTTGCGGACTTGAGAACGAATCCGCTTGAGGAATGCCGCAGCCGTCTCGTTGCGCGCATGCTCAGGGTCGTCAGAAAATATGCGCCGCAGGTCTCGATCATAGACGTCGGCTGAATCGATCCCGTACCAGGCCCGCTTCTCCTGGTAATGCTCGCCCAGAGTCTTCTTCAGTCGCACAATGGGTTCAACTCGCGACGCATCCTGGACCGGCGGTTGCTGATTGACCAACTGCCCCATCAACTCATCGACATACTCCAGCTTCTTGAGGGCGGGCCAATCCCGGTAGCGCTTCTTCCAGTCAAAGTCCGGCGTCAACCAAACGGCAAAAGTCTCTGCGAAATCTTCTGACGGATGGCTTTGGGCGTACCACGCTGCCAAGTGCTGTACATAGCGGCGGCTGTGCGGCTTTGGAATGTAGTAATCCGGATAGGTTTGCGACGCTTTGCCGAACGTCTCTCGCCACCGCTTCTTGCGGCTCAGGCGGTAGGCGGTGTCGATGGCATGTCCAGCCTCGTGTCGCAGAATGCGCAGGCAGGACTTCTCAGTGCCACCTTCGACCTCCAGCATTTGCCGCATCTGCAACTGCATCAGTCGGGGATGAGCCAAGTAAAAAGGAATGCCGATACCCGGCACTCCGTCGGGCGAAAACCACTCCTCAGCCAACCAACAGTGAGGCCTGTAGATCAGGTGCTTGGCTTTGAGTTCCGCTTGGAGCTTTCTGATTCTTGGAACCAGAGCGGTACCCTGGATGCGTACCCCCAAATCGCAGAACCCCAACGAGAGCAGTTCTGCATCGGATGCGTTGGCCCAAGAAGGCTCAGCCAGCGATGGCCGCGTCGGATGGAAACGTTTGACCTCGCCCTTGCTGGTTGTTTTCGAGTTTTCGCGTGAGGCCATCTGCTGCATCCACTTTGCCCAGAGGTTCAATCGGCCGGGCATCTTAAGCCATGTGCGCAGCGCTTTGGAGGGGCGATGAAGCGATTGACCAGACAACGGCAACCAAAGGAGTGTTCAACGGGCCCCTAACGCAGCCCAAACCCGGCAGGATCGTGCTTTGAAGGCCGTGGCTGCACATAACCTAAGGTGCGAACCTGGCCAGTAGCCAAGTTGGCCGCATCCTGACTGGCCCTGACAGTTATAACTTACTATGATGAATAGTCTGATGGCGCGCAGCGGGAGTGCATGGGTGGCTGCTGGCGTGCGCAATGCACTCTTGGATTGTAGATTCGCACATGGGGCTTGCTATCACGGGTCGGCTTGGTACCGCTCCAGCGAATCTGAAAACAACTAGCCCTTGGTCCAGAATCCAACAGGGGACTGGCTTCCCCGTGTTCCGGTTCAGGCCGGCGTCGGGATGTACCGATAATACCTCAGTGAACCTAGACTTAAGGCTGGCTGTCTCAGGATGGACCGAATGAACGACCTTACCAACACCAATCGTCGTTGCGGGCGAAACGCCGTGGCGGCCCTCATCATCGTGATGGCCCTGGGAACGCAGTGCCACAAGGCGGACAACCAGTCGCCACCGGTGACGCTCAGCAACCTCGAGCGGGTTGATGCAGCCGCGATTCTTGTCGATCTTGAAACCACCGACCCTCTTGAGCAAATGGCCCAGCGGGATCCCCTAGCCTTCCTAAAGCACTGCCGCGAAAATTACGGCAAAAGTGTTGACGACTACATTTGCACGTTTTCAAAGCAGGAGTTGGTCGAGGGCGATGTTAGTTCCGAGCAGATTATGCGGGTCAAGTACCGCACCGAGCCGCTGAGCATCAACATGAAATGGGTGCTCAATGCCGGTGATGCAGCCCACGTCACCTATATCAAGGGGCGCTGGCGTAGCAAGAAGGGCATTGATCAGGCGTGGTGCAAACCGGCTGGGGCGATTGCGAGCCTGTTCATCAGCAAAATCAAGATACCCATCCGAGGCCGAATGGCTGAGAGCGCCTCGCGGAGAACCATCGATCAATTTGGCTTTTTGGCCACCCTGGATCTGATCATCAAATACTGCGACAAATCGGCTGAAGCTGACCTGCTCGACTTGCGCTATGTCGGCTCTAGCACCTTTGGCGGGCGGCCCACGTACCTCTTCGAGCGCCACCTGCCCTATGACGGCGACGAAGGGCATTACCCGGATCGCCTCCTGCGGTTCCACATCGACAAAGCGTTTCTCTTGCCCAGCTCGTGTGATGCCTACGCTGATGACGCGGGAGAGCAGATTTTAGGTCGCTATTCGCTCACCGATGTCCAATTCAACGTGGGCTACACCGACCAGGATTTTGGCCCTGACACGCTGGGTAGCTAGCAAGACTACGCTGGCCGGCTGGCCCTTAGCCATACGGCTCTTCGGGTCACAAATAATCTGGGCCAAGCCCCGAATAGCTCTCTGAGCGGATATCTCGTCAAGAAATTGCGTGCGTCAGAGTAGTGCCTTTGCTACGACGATTGGGCGGTTAGTTGCCTAGAATGAGAGTGATGAGCAGCGCGAACAAGAATACCGACCTGCCAGGCCTATGCAGCAAGTGCGGTCGAGGCGTGGCTACGCTCTCCATGAGCGGCTGCCCTGAGTGTGGAGGCCCGGTGGTTTCGAGCAGTAGGCCTAAGCAGCTAAGGGGGCTTGGCTGGCTCAGCCTGCCGCCCATGCGCTACCAACGGTCCTACGCTTGGTTCGTCCTGCTGTCTTCCCTGGACATCATGCTGACTTGGGTTGTATTGCAGCTCTCGGGGCAAGAATTGAATCCCGTGGCCGCCTCGGTGATCAACAATTTTGGCTTGCAGGGCATGGTCGTGTTCAAATTCGCCCTGGTCATGCTGGTGGTGGTCATGTCGGAAGTCATAGGCCGGCGCAATGACCGGACCGGCAGAAAACTGGCTGAGTGGTCGGTCGCGGTGACAGCCATCCCGGTCATACTCGCCTTGATCCAACTATTCAGGTAGACATCAAGCAGAGCAGCGTCGGTCCAGCCTCTCTGCGCCTGGCGGTATCTATCGCCATTGCTCGTCGTACTCATCCGAAAAGACCATTTGCAACCTGGAGGCCTGGTCGGCTTTGCCGTCGGTGATGATCCGCGCCGCTTGGGCGATCTGGTCCATCCGCTGATCAGACTGCAGGCTGGATGCATCCGCGCTTCGATTGATCCGATCCAGGGCTGAGGCGACATCCAGCAGCCGGTGACGAATCTCGAGGAACTCACGGTCGAAGACTTCTGAAGCAGTTTGGCGATCAGGCATCGATTCTACCCCTTGAATGGATGAGTTGCGGGCATTGCTCCTCTACAGTAGCGAGCGAGTCTGCCGATCGTCAAGTTGATCTGCCTTCTGTCGGTGTGTATTCAACCCTCTGCATGTGGCGAGAGGGCATCCAACCTCGCTTTCAAGCCGGGGTTTGCTCTTAGGGTGTAGCTTTTCTCCCAGACGCGACGAATCTGGTCGGCCGGTCTGCCTTGGCGCTGGTAGGCTAATCCAGCGTAGAACCAGGCGCGGGCATCATCAGGGACGCGTCGGGTTTCCAGTTCGGCATAATCAACTGCCTTTGCGATATCTTCTTGTGTGACATCGGCTTTGAGTAGGTAGTAGTTGCTCAGATCGATATATAGAGAACGCCCATTGGCAGGCGGATACGGAGCATCGGTTTTGCGCCACGAGTCGATGGCTGCGAGCAATGCTTGTTCCTGGCTTCCCTGTGCCGCGTTCATAGGCTCAAAGCGGGCTGCAGCCCCCCAGCGCGCCGGGCCCATCCATGAGGCAGCGCCGATCATCACAGCCGTAGCTACCAAGAGACCAAGTTGGCCACGGCGACGGTCCCATTGGTGCCAGCAAGCGACACCAAAGGCACCTGCGAGAGTCGCGGCAAATGCGGGCCAATGCCCAGAAAAATCAATGGTCCGCTCGGACCAACTCGACCAACCTTCTGCCACACATAGATGGCCAACCCACAAGACAACGGCGAGGACAAGCAGTAGCGGATTTGCGCTGCGCACCCACCATAGACCTATGGAGGCGATCAGCCAGAGCGGCGGTAGGTACAACAAATGGAATCTGCTACCCACCAACCCGCGAAGAACGACAGCGGCCGCAACCAGTAGGACCCACGGAGCCAACGAGAGCACCAATTCATGTCGCCGACCTCGCGTCCTCGAACAAACGAGCATTACCATCGCAGCCACGAATCCAAAGACCAGCGGACCGGCCATGATGGTTGTCAGCGGCCAAACCGCAGCGTCGAGGAACACTTGAAGCGTATCAAAGGGAGCGGCCACCATATGCTTTTTTGTTTGGCGATACCCCATGGTGATTTCGACCAGTGACTGCCAGACGCTATCCCGCGGGCCTGCATCGGTTGCAACTTCTCCGGAAGAAAAAGCCCTGGCGTTGACCACGGCCAGCCAGCCAATCACCGGGACCAGGGCTGCACCGAAACTGGCTAACAGTGGACGAACTGATCTGCGGCGCTGGGCACTGCAGAGTATCCAGATCACTTCAGCCATGCCCAGGCCTGCCACCCAGCAGGCCCCTTTGCCCAGATGGGTCATGATGAGCAGGCACCAGAGGAGTCCCTTGGTCCACTTGTAGTCCTGCAAACCGACCATGCAGATCGCAGGCAAGCCGATCATCACCAGCAAGGTTTCAGCGAATTCGCCTCGGCAGTTTGCAAAGGCAAGGACGTCGGAAGTAGCCGTAAAGACTAGCAGTATGACCGCAGGGCCTCGGCCAATGCGCCGCTTGGCTGCCCACCATGTCAGGAGCAGCGTGGCTGATCCTAGCACTACAGGCAGCGTACGAAGCCCGATCAAGGAGAGATGGTCTGTCGAGGCGACGGGGATCGACTGCACCCACCACCACAATGGCGTGATCGCGTCACTGCGCCGCACGGGGACATCAATCAGGAATGCGAACCACGAGGCACGAAGCTCGTCAAGTCCGACGCCCATGACGAACACTTCATCATAGCCAACACCACAGCGCAGGGCATAAAAGATCCGCAGGGCAGAACCGAGCAAGCAGACAGCCACTACGATGGCAGAGATACGTCGCACCGAGAAGTGGCGGGCGGAGAGAAGCATGGCTTGGGGCAGTGATCCTCAAGAAGCCAAACCAAAGCAACCGAACTCGCAACCCGAAAGCCTTATGCGATTACACCTGCGGTAAGACCAGGATGCGCGGCTGGCCGTCGAGGCATCCTAGTTCGGGCGAACACCCGTGGATTGGGTCAGGCCGGTAAACCGCCTTGATCCAAGACCGGACCGGGGCAATCCTTCGGGCCATGCGCTGATCGAAACACCAAAATCGTCGTCGGCTTCGTTGACGTCGATGGTCAGGCCTACATACCAGCGCGGATACTTGCGAATGAAACCGATGGTAAATTCTTCGGTCTGGCCGCGATCAAGGTCGAACGATTCGCGAAAGGCGATAGTGTGCTTGTCACTAATTCGGTAGTTGGCCCCCAGGGCGAGGAGGTTCGAGTCAGTTTCCCCGATGTAGCGATAGGCGACCAAGTAGCTGAATCGCGGATCGCGCTCCACAACGTAGGCAAGATTGAACACAGCCATCTCGCCATCGTTGAGGTCGAAGTTGGACTCGCTGATCAAAGCCGTGGAATCATTGATCCGCCAACTCATCGCCGTGCTCAGATAGTTGCGAGAGATGCTGTTTTCAGGCCTGGAGTACGATGCGAAGCCATTGGTGATTTCGGTGTTGGGAATC
Source organism: Phycisphaerae bacterium (assembly GCA_029260235.1). Lineage (GTDB taxonomy): Bacteria > Planctomycetota > Phycisphaerae > UBA1845 > UBA1845 > OFTM209. The sequence continues at coordinate 66,083 of JAJDDP010000015.1, forward strand.
AACAATCGTCGCTCGCGTAACGGCTCGATCAAATCTTCTCGATCACGACTTGGCGCGTCGTTGAAGAAGCCAGCCTCAATATCGAGCATCAGGAGATCAACTACCCGTTTACGGCCGGGGCCACCGCGCTTTGTCTGCCACCGTTGGCGAACGCCCATAGTCGCGCCGCTAATCTCATCGATGTCTTCGACGTTGGCAGTGAAGGGGTACAGCTCGTTTGAGTCCCGGCTAGAACCTGCCACCCACCCGGTCGCGTCGGCCTTGATGATGTGGCGGAGGCCATCGATATCCAATAGGTCACTGTGCACGTCAGGGAATATGCGTGAAAGGTACATACTGGCCCGGACGCCCGCCGTGCCGAAGAGCCGCTGCGTGCCTCCCAGTTCCGGCGAGTCATCCCAAGCGGTGCCTCGGACCGAAGCAAACGGAACGATCTTGAGAGGCCCTAAGGTGAAGGGGAATTCCAGCTCTTGCCGCGTTTCAACCCGGGCGACAACGCCAGAGCTGTCCTCCTTTGGGCGGACGAAAATGTATTCGAGCAGATCGCGCTGCCCGGGCCTGTAACGGACGAAGCCGGCGCGGTTCTCACTATAAAAGGTGATCCCCGTGTCACCCAAGGGCTCGCCAATCATCCGAAATTCGACCTCGGGCAGGTGTTCCGTCTGGGTAGTCCAGTCGAGGATTCTCCACTGGGCCAATAGGGTGAACGACCAAGTGTCTACCTGCTTCTTGAGGTAGAGGAGAGTCTCCTGCTCCTTGCCATCGTCGAATTCGTTCTCGAAATACTCTTCGAGGAAGCCGCGATCCGTGATGTAAGAGGCTTCAAGGGTGAGCTGCCAATCGTTGGCCAAGTATTGGCGGTGACGAATCAAAGCCCGTCCCCGGTTTTCTGTGTCTGGTTTTTCGTTGCGGTATCTGCCCAGGTTGTCCTTGCCCTGATCGTTGATGTAGTAGGTACGGGCGAGGCCAAAGTAGTTTTCCCGTTCGTAATCCACATCGATTCCGCCGGCTGGCCCGCGATCACTGTAGTAGTCCAGTCTCAGGGTCGAATCAAAACCAACCGGGTTCGATAGGCCCATCATGTCAGCCAAATGCCACTTGGTTTCGATGCTGGCGCCGAATCGGCTACTAAATCCAGTTCGCAAGCCGCGCAGAAGCGATACGCCCTCCTTGAAATCGCCCTTCGTGTAAGGCCAATACGATACGGGCGAGCCCCCTAAATCAAGGGTCGTGTGCCAAGCTTCAAACGTGCCCGCCCGCAGTCCAATGGGGACACCTGTCGCAGTCTTGGCGGTGCTATCGGTGAACTTGACCTCGCTGGCGCCCATCGCGAAGTGAGGCGTGTGGAATTCGCTGCTGCTGATCAATGCATCCCAAGCGCGATATTCCGTCGTGGATAGCTGGCGAACTTTCTCAGCTCGGATGTAGATGGGCACACCGCGCGTAGGCTCTAGTATGCGGGCGACTGCATCGAGCACCAATGCCCTGTCGTGGGCAATGTCGTAGTACAAACGGCTCGCCCGGATCATGCGGCCACCGCGGGTCATGACCACGTCGCCTTCTAAGTAGATGCCTTCGACATCCTGCCCGCCACCCATAGCCCCGGCCTGCATACCGGGCAGGGCTACGCCGGAGACGGATCGCTGTTCGATCAAGTCAGCCGGAGGTTGTTGGACGCCTTCTTCTTCATCGGATTGGGCTGCATCGGTAGATTCAACAGCCATGAACAACACAGCTGCGTCTGCCCGCAACTCGAGCGAGGGCTTGCCCTCTTGGAAAGCGTACACGCCGCCGATGAGGCTGGCGACCTGACGGCCGTCTACGATCCCAGCCCGGGTTTGGTCCGCCTTGAAATAAAACACGGGGCGAACTTCGGGTTCTGTTGATTTGAGTGTGGACTCCAGGTCGATGACATGGATGGCTGGCTGAGCCTCAATGTCGCCAAGATCGGCTCTGGCAACCAAGTCTCGGATTCGGACAGCCTCTCGATAGACAGGCCCGCGGTCGGCGCCTTCCCGGCTTGTCGCATCGGCGCCGATGATGACCTTCCCTATGCTGTTCAAGAGTGCGTACAAGACAGGGGCGCTGGTCACCGTGCCGGCAGACTCGATGATGTGGGCGTCGCGCCAAAGGTAGACCTCAAAATGCTGGTAGGATCGACGTTCCCATTTTCGCGACTCAAAGAAAATGACCGCCTCGCGAGCGGATAAGTAGCGGCGCTGCCCAATGTGCAATTCGAACTCACCGATGACATGGATCACTTCTGCACCGTCATCAGCACTAGAAAGGTACACTTTGGCCCCAAAGATTTCGACATCGCCTTGGCTGATGCCGGTGGGCAAGAGTGGGTCTTGGACGTCGTCGCCCAGGGGAGTCAACGATTGGCCCGCAGCCATGGAAGGGAACCACAGCAAGGTAGACAGCAGCATGAGACCGACTGTTCGCATCAAAACCGTCGTATCCTCAACCATCGATCAGAAAGGAAGTTCTGCGCCATCGCCAAAGACAGATAAGCCTTGGGCACCGGCAGTATAGATGGGGGCTGGCGCGTGTCAATAATGGGCATTTGGAGGGGCGGCGTTCTTGGGTCGGGAACGATCTGCGAGACGTTTTGAATCGCCTAGCGCCGCTCCAAAGACCAAGAAGGCCTTTGAACCACTAAGGCACGAAGACACCAAGAAAGGCGATTTCTTTTTCGTGCCCAGCCGTTCTTAGTGTCTTCGTGGTTGGGTTATTCTTATGGGGAGGGGTAGCGCGCGTCAGCGGGTTCAATTGGCCAGGGTGAGAATTTCGTTGACTAGTTTTTCTATCCCCGTGTAAACATCAGCCGGTCCTTTGCCGGTCATGTAGGCCGGCGTGGATACGATCCGATGTTCGGTGTCCACGATCATCTCGGTGGTTTCACAAGGGCAATGATGTGCCCCCATGCGATTGATGGCTGCGGCTGTCCCGGGGTCGTTGCCAATCGTCAATCGAACAGCGATCTTGCGGGCACCGGCGATGCGGGCCAACACGGCTGGGGCGATGCAGATAGCCCCAATCGGCTTTCTCTTCTCGAGCATGTCGCTGGTCAATCGCTCGACCTGTGGGTCCACGGTGCAGTCAGGACCGTTGCTTGCAAATGAACAGAGATTCTTGGCCGCCCCGAATCCGCCGGGAAATATCAGGGCGTCGATGTCGTCAGCGGCAATCTTGGAGAGGGACTTGATGTTACCCCGGGCGATGCGCGCCGATTCGACCAGAACATTCCGCTCTTCTTCCTCGTGTTCGGGTCGCTGGGTCCGATGATTGACCACACCAGCCTGGAGTTTGTCCGGTGCGCAACAAATGATCTCTGCGCCAGCACGATCCAGGGCCAACAGGGTAAACACCGCCTCTTGAATTTCGGCCCCGTCCAGGAACCCGCACCCCGACAAACAAACCGCTATCCGGGCCATGCTACTCTCCTTCGATCACCTCAATGTACCAACCCCTAGAACATCACGAAGGGCGGAATCATACCGTCAGGCCAGCCTCGCGACCATGCCGGGCGGGCCAGAATATCTGCTTGGGAGATCAAGGCGATCAACCCGGCGGCACAGCCACTCGACCCACGCGAAAACCGACCGTCGTCCAAGTGAATGTGGGGGGAGCTATGAACCGATCCGTCGCCAGAATCCAAGTACTCTGCGCCGCGAAGTTTTGCCAGGAACCACCCCGCAGGGCGTGGCTGGTTCCAGAACCGTATCGACCCTGCACCCATTCAACCACATTCCCGGACATATCATAGAGACCGTAGGCGTTGGATCCGTCGAGCACCGCGAAGCTGTCAGGCGGGGTTACGCCCCAACCAAAATCGGGATCGTCCCAGGTCCTTAGGCCATTGGTGCCAAAGAAGCCGACCGGCGTGGTAGCGTTGTCAAAAGGATCACCGTTGTCTTTGTAATTGCAGTCCCCGCCATTGGTGTCCAGGTCGTCTGCCCCGAAGCCATAAACCCGATTGACCAATCCGATCGGATCCCAGGCGGCAGCTTTATACCATTCGTTATACGCATCGGCGCCGTCGGTGAAGGAATTAACGTTGTTCGCTCCATCATCCATGGGCAAGCGATAGCCGCGGTAATTCTGGATCAGGTCAGCCCGTTCCGTATCGTTTAGGTCTCGACTCTGCCAATCAGGCTTGGCGATGACCACGGGCCGCCAAGTGCTCAGGTCGCTCGCAGGGCCTTCAAGGTAACAGCGATGAACCGCGCTAATCCCGCGGTCAAGCGTAAGCCAATTACAGAACTTGATCGCCCCGAACCACGAAGTACCGGTTACCGGGTGGAGCTCGAATCCTGCGGTCACCACATAGCTACCCGCAAGAGAATCGAAGGTAATCCGGCTGTCGTTGTCTACGGCTGAGTACATCTTGGTGGTCAGGGTGTCTGATCCGGTTGTGCCTGCCTCTGGCTGCGAGATGGTGTTGACGTAGACGTCGCTCGAATCGGTGTCGTGGTACATGTATTCGCCTTTCTCGCATGCAGACACACAGCCGACCAAGGCGTAAGTGTCGTTGAGGAAATTGGCGAATTCTTCATTGGTCACTTCAAACGGAGCAATTTCGAACGCGTACGTCGGACCGCCCGGCTGACCATCGTCGCCGGGGATGGTGTTCTCATCGAAGGCGCCGGTCAGGGTGACGGTGACTGGACGTGTCACGACGATCAGTGCCCCACTGCCGACGGCGGTGATGGTCACGGTGGCTACGCCTATGGGATCAGGATGGGTCGGCAAAATGGTAACCGTCAGCGAGGCGATTCCGTTGGTGCTGATCGATCCGCCGTTGGTGCTCAACTCTACCCAGGGTTGATCGGCCGATGCCGACCAAGTCAGCGATTCATCAGCCAGGTTGGTCATCGTATAGAGCTGTGCGGAAGGTGAAACGCCTTGCTCTCCCTGAATGCCAAAGCCATCCAACCCGGCCAAAGGAGCGACGCGCAAGGCTTCGTCCACGGTCAGCATGATGGAGCGGACAGCTGTGCGAGCCGAGGTCAGATTGGTGAAGGTCAGGTCGGCCTGGTATTCGCCTTCGACTAGGGATTGGGCTGAGGCGTCCAGCGTCGGGGTGATGATGGTCAACGCCCCGCCGGGTAGCGTCCCGCCGGTATCCCCGGAAAGTGTCAGCCAGGAACTATCGCACGGAGCTTCACAGCTTACGGCTATGCTCCAATCCAGAGATTGATCCGCGGTTTGATTGGTCAGCGTGAGCGTACCAAGATTGATCGCAGTCGGATCATCTTCGGGGTTGTAGGTCACCAGAATGCTGGCACCTGGATCGATTGAGAGCGGGTCGTTGATCATCAACCAAACCGAGCGCGTCTCGCTACTGCCGATGCCGACATCGTCGTAAGCAAAACTAAGGATGCCTTCATACCGCCCAGGGGGAAGACTGTTGGCGTTGGTGTTGATGTCCGTAAATATGGAAGTCATCTCCGGGTTGGCAGCCAAGTTGCCGTCCAAGGTGCCAGCCAAGTCGAGCCAGTTGACCTCGGTAGACACCACATAATGCAGGGCGATGCTTAGCAAGTTCAGCACGTCGTAGGTGTATTGCGCCTGGAGGCCCGAGAGTGTGTCGCCGGTAACGCCGACGATCCCAAAAGCTCCCTGCCACACAACTTGATCGTATGCAGCGTAGTCGGCCAAATCCATGTCGCCGTCGCCGTCCCAGTCGTAGAGGCTGCACGCGTCGTCCAGCGGCCCGAGTCCTGGCGCGGTCAGACAGTTGGCGATGATGGCATGGCCCTCGAATCCCAAGGTGAACGGACCCAGCGGGCCGGAACTGTCGAAGGAGTCGATTTGCAGGGCATCGGTTACGGTCAATTCAATCAAACGCGTTTGAACGTTCCCGGTAACCGTGTTGGTTAAGGAAACAGTGCCCTCATGGAGGCCTGGTGCCAATGCTTGGGCGGCAGTGTTGAAGGTAACATCAACGAACACCTGATCGTTGGTAGCCAACGAAGCTGGATCGAACCCGTTGGTGTTGATACTCACGTCGACCCAATTGACGTCCGCTGATGCCTCGAGGCCCATGACCGTCTCCGAGAGATTGGTCAAGGTATAAGTCGTCAATAGCGGCACGAAGGCGTCAGCCGGTGGCTGATTTCCCCGGAAGGGACCGACTGCAACGATGTCCGCGGTGGGCGTTGCGCCAATGGCTTCGGTCAGCGTGAAATCGACAATTCGATCAACCATTACCCCGGTGATGCTGTCGGTGAAGGTCACCGTCGCAGCGTAGTCGCCCGGGGAGAACAGTTCTAATGCCTGCTGATTGAGGGAGACGGTAACCATCTGCAAGGCAGCGGGCGGCAATACGCCGTAGGCAGCCGCCGCCCCATCGATGTCCAGCCAATTGACGTCGCTGGTGATAGTCCATTCGTTGGGCGCACTGGTTGAACCCGACAACGTGTAGACCATCTCGTTCAAGCCGGTAATTGGGCCACCCACCACGCCAGTGGTCACCAACCCGGCGGCGGGCGTCACTGCCAGGGCATCAGCCATCGCGGATTGCACAATTCGAAACCCTGTGTCAGCCCGGGTAGCCGCGGCTAGATCGACGCCCCTGGTGTCGTTGCGTAGCTGCGCCGAGCTGGAAATCCGCAGGGCGCTTCCGCCTCGTGTTGCTCTCTGGTTAGGGGCATCCTTTTGATCCTGCACCCACTCAGCCGCATTTCCGCACATATCGTAGAGGCCAAACCCGTTGGCAGTATCCAATACCGAAAAACTCGACGGCGGATCGATTGGCCATCCGAAGGCGGGATCTGTCTGTGAGCGGTTGCCATCGATACCGTAGAATTGGGTGGGGGTTACGTCGTCATCGAACGGATCGCCGCTGGCTTGGTAATTAGCGCTGTCTGAAGTCAACAGATTGCGGCCAAAACCGTAAACCGCGTCAGTCCCGGTGTCGGGCAGCCAAGCCGCTGCTTTATACCACTCGTTGTATGGATTCTCCGCCCCACTGGCATCATCCATGGGCAAACGGAAAGCGGCCGACGCGCTCACCAAAGCTAGGCGTTCAGCCGCATCCAAATCCCGTACCAACCAATCAACCGTAGCGATTGTAGCAGGGTGCCATTCATCTTCAGTGGCGCCTTCGGTGTAGGCTTGGTCAGCTGGCGACATGCCTTGAACCAAGGTCATCCAGTTGCTGAATTTGACCGCCCCGTACCAACTCACGCCGACCACCGGCAGATTGCCCTTGGCTGTGGCTGCAGCGTATCGCTGCTGGGCGGCATCGTAACTGATCGCCCCGCCGTCAGCCGATTCAAAAATCAGCGTGCCTTGACCATCGCTGCCGATGACGCCGTTGAAGGCTGCACTGAGGTACACATCTCCCGAATCGACATCGTGATAAAGGTAAGACCCCCGCTCGTTGGTCAGGTTGGCTGCGGCGTTGGTCAAGAATTCAGCGTACTGGGCGTTGGTCACCTCGGTGATGCCAATTCGATAGTCATAGCTAGGACCGTTGACTTGCCCTCCGCTAGCCACCACCGCCATCGGCACGGTAAATCCGCCCACCCCCACACGGAGAGTGAGATTCCGGGTCACTTCAACGCCGGAGATCGAGTCGATGATGTGAACCACCGCACTGTATTGCCCCGCCCCTAAGGAGACAGCGGCAGGGTTGATCGTCACGGACAAGTCTTCAGTCCCTCCAACCTCGGCGATCACCCCCTGGGCCTGCACATCACCGTTGAGGCTCAGCCAAGCGACGCCAGACAGCGGAGCGGTGGTGTACTCCGTGGTAGCCAGCCACTGCAAAGCGACTTGGCTGTCGTTGGTTATGGTGTAGACCTGCTCGATTGGCTGGAACGGTCCACCAACCGGCCCCAGGGATACGAACTCAGTCGTCGGATCGACATCGAATTCTGACAGGGTTAGCACGACCTCCCGGTCAATGGTGAACCCGTGCGTCAAATCAGAAAATGTCACTGTGGCTGAGTAAGTTCCCACAGCCAAGGCGTTGACTGCCGCGTTCGGCGACAGCGTTGTCACTGCAACGGCCAATGACTCGAGCGTGCCATTGGTGCCCATATCCAAATCAAGCCAACCGCTGGCCTCTGGGCCGTAGGCAACGGCTGAAGCCCATTGGATCTGTGACTCAGTCAAATTGGTCACCGCGTATTCGAAACTCGACGGAGACGTGGGGCCGCCGATTGGACCTTCGAAAGTTGCGTCGATCGATGGATCTACCGAAATCGGCGGATTCACCGTCAACACGACGAAGCGGATGAGGTCTTGGCCGGTACATGTATTGGTGAAGGTCAGCGTGGCTGTGTAGCTGTCTGCCGTCAGTAGATCCGCCAACGGATCGAAGCCGATGCTGATCACATCTTGCCCCAGAGGCAACGACGTCCCCGCCACTGGCAAGCCCAAGCCTTGGGTGCCATTGATGGTCACCCAATCCACATCGGCGGTTACTTCCCAATCAATGGATGAGGCTGACGCGTTATCGAAGGTGAAGTCAATGGGCGCCGGGAGGAATGGTCCACCGACCAAGCCACTGGCGTTCTGGATGTCGGTCGGCGTAATACTGAGGGGTTCGGTCAGGGTCAGACCAATCGCGCGTTCTGCCATGACGTTGGCTGTCGCGTCATCGGTGACGGCGACCGTGGCGGTGATGGCTCCTAGCGCCGCATCCGAAGACATGCAATCAACCATGATAGCCACCAAAACCGGCGTTTGATCGCCAGGGGCCAACGCATACAGCACCGGCGAAGATTGGCCGTCAATAGTAATCCAATCCTTGTCCGATGAAACCGTCACGTTGACGGTGCTGTCGCTCAAATTGCTTAGTACATAGATCTGCAACGGATTGTCGTAGTCGCCGCCGTAAGGGCCAACAGCCGTCAGTCCGACATCCGGCGTCACCAGTACCGGATGAGGCAGAGATTGCACCACCCGAAATCCGGTAGAGTTGTCCACTGCAGATGCGGTCTTGGATGCCCGCAGTGCCGCCTGAAGAACGGATGACGCATCGAACCAAGAGCCACCCCGCACGCCGCGGGCGCTAAGCGTAGTGCCGCGGTCCTGCACCCATTCCCATACGTTGCCGCTCATGTCGTACAGGCTGAAGCCGTTCGCGGTGTCGGCAGTGCCCGCGTTAATCCCATCGAAGTAACCCGTCGGGGTGGTTCCATCGTCGAATAGATCGCCACTGGCCAAGTAATTCGCATCCGAACCAGTGATGGTGTCGCGCCCAAAACCATAGACCCGGTTGGCCAAAGCCCCAGGATCCCAGGCGGCTGCCTTAAACCATTCGTTGTAGGTTGAGGCCGCCGATTGCCCGTCGTCCATGGGCAGGCGGTATCCCCATAAATCCAGCAGCGACGCCTTTTCGGTTGAATCCAAGTCTCGCGTCGCCCAGTCGGTGCCACTAATGGTCACCGGATGCCATCCGTTCAGATTCGTATTTGCTGCCTCTGAATAAACACGCTGGTCGATGTCCAGGCTGGTTGCGACGGTGAGCCAGTTGCAGTACTTCAAGGCGCCGTACCAGCTCACCCCGCTGGCTGGCTGGTCGTCGTTGGCAAGATCGTCGATGGAGAATCCTATGCCGTCTGTGTAGACCACATGGCCGTTGATGACCGCATCGAATATGATTGCACCACCAGCATCAAGTCCGGTCGAACCGGTCTGAGCTGAATGGATGTATACGTTCCCTGTATCGGTGGCGATAAACATGTATTGGCCACGCTCGTTGCCCAGGTTCGCTAGGGCATCGTTGAGGTGGGCGATGTATTCGGCGTTGGTCACCTCAAATCGAGAAATCCGAAAATCATGGGCAGGGCCTAGCGGTTGGTCCTGCCCGTTGGCAGGCACGCTGACCATATCCAAGGAGGGCACGTCTCCACCGACTTGCAGGGTGACTGTTCGGGCAACTTCGGTCCGGGCAAAGAAGGTGTCTTCCAAGCCGATGGTCACTGTGGCTGAGTAAGTGCCCGGCATCAGTGAATCAGCCAACGCGTTGGTGGTCACAAGCAGTGCCATGGTTTGGCCCTGCTCACTGATGGTTCCACCGTCGGACAATCCGCCGTTGATATCCAGCCAGTTGGCACCGTCGTCGGTGACATAGACAACATCCCACAACAAGTTACCCACTCCGAAGTAGCTGATGGTGTAGGTTTCGCTGGACGGTGCAAAGGGGCCACCCGCTGGACCAATCGGCGACCAATCGGTCAGTGGGGTCACTTCATATTCCGAGATAATCAGGGTTAACGTCCGGCTGGCCTGCAAGCCGTTGGTTAGATCACTAAAGAACAGCGTGCTGACGTATGTCCCTGGTGCCAATAGCGTGGCTGAGGCGGCAGGGGTGATCGTGATCGGCAGCGAACCGCCCCCAGCCAAGTTGCCGCTATCCTGCACGGCTCCGTTGATCTCCAACCATGCAGGGTTCGCTGGTTCGTAGTGGACCAGCCAATCGATGGCGTCACCGGATGGATTGCTGAAGGTATAGAGTGTCGATGCGGGTTCAACCGTGCCGTTGGTGCTCCCCTGGAACGAAGCATCATCCAGTGGGTCAACCGCGACCGATACGCCAATGTCCAATATGATGGAACGCACGAACTGCTGCCCGGTGCAAGTATCGGTGAAGGTCAGTTGGGCGGTGTACTGCCCAGCCAATAGACTTGCCACCGAAGAATCGAACCCCACCACGACCAACTGTTGCCCCAAGGCAGCAATGTTTCCGGAAACGGGCGCCCCGCCGCTGACCAACCCGTTGATGGTTAGCCAAGTCACGTCAGCCGTCACTTCCCAATCGATCACCGAGGCTGACACGCTGTCGATGGTGTAGTTGATGGTAGCTGGAGTGACCGGCCCGCCGATCAGGGCTGAGGCGTCTTGGGCAACATCCGGAGTGACGGTGAGCGGCTCGGTCAAAGCCAAGTCGATGGTCAGCAGCGCAGCTGTTGCCTGTGTCCCTTCATCCGTGATGGTGACCACGGCTTGGTTATTGCCGACCACCGCTTGGGCAGTAGAACAATCGCCGCTTAGAGCCACCGAAACCGTGTCGATGTGCACCTGCGGGTCAGTTGCATCGAAGGCCGGCAGAACAATCCCAGCCAGCGAAGCGCCGCCGTTGATAGAGATCCAATCGGCATCGCTTGATACGCCGTAGGTCACAGCTTGGTCGGTTAGGTTGGTTAGTGCGTAATCCAGCTGAGCGAAATCGTAAGGCCCTCCAAACGGGCCACTGGCTGAGAATCCGACGTCCGGCGTCACCATCAGCGACTGCGGGGCTGACTGAGCCACGCGAAATCCGACGAAGCCAACCGGCGATGTAGCTGTCCGATTACTTCTTTCGTCGGTCTCCAGCGAACCGATCACACTGACCCATGATCCACCGCGCAGCGCCCGGCGGCTGGGATTTGACGTCTGATCCTGCAACCACTCCCAAACATTCCCGCTCATGTCGTAGAGGCCAAAGGCGTTGGAGGTACCGGTCACCGCGTAATCGGTCGGCGGTTCGACGCCCCAGCCGAACTGCCCGTCCGCGAAGTTTCGCAGCCCACCCACACCGAAGAACCCTGCCGGCGTCAGCCCAGCCTCGAAGGGATCGCCGCTGCTCCAATAGTTGGCGTCAGCAGCGCCGATGGTATCCCGTCCAAATCCATAGAGATGATGAACGCCGCCAGCCGAGTCCCAGGCAGCGGCTTTGTACCATTCGTTGTAGGCAGAGGCGGTCATTTGCCCGTCGTCCATCGGCAAGCGATAGCCCATCAAAGCAAGCAGCGTCGCCCGTTCAGATGCATTCAAATCCCGGACCGCCCAGTTGGCGGTTGAGATGGTGGCCGGGTGCCATCCGCTGAGGTTACTGCTTGATGCTTCGTCATAGGCTCGTTGGCCCAGCGACAACCCTGAATCGAGGGTCAACCAATTGCAGTATTTGACGGCCCCGTACCAGGTTGAACCCACGGCCGGCATCCGACCAGCCACGGATCCTCCGGCAACTTCGTAGGCTTGGGATGTCCCGTTGTAGGTGATCACGCCGCCGTCGGACGCTCGAAAGATCAGCGTGCCTGATCCGCTCGCTCCGATCGCGCCCAAAACGCTCGAGTGGACAAAGACGTTACCTGAATCGGTATCGTGATACAGATAGCTGCCTCGCTCATTATCCAGGTTGGCGATCGCGTCGTTGAGGAAGGCTACAAATTCGTCGTTGGTGATTTGGTAGGTGCCAACGCGGTAGTCGTATGAAGGCCCGCCCGAGACGAGATCGCCGGGGATGGGGATCATCGAACCGACCGGGGCCTGTTGAGCCGACAACGTATTCGCAACGGCGCAGAACAGCATGACCGAGGCTATGCACAGCCCGCAGCGGCATCCAGCGCCTTTGAGTGGTCGCGATCTTTGGACGGTCGCTTTGACCATACATCTTCTCCCGCGCGTCCGCGGGCCCCTTCCCCCCGTTCGCTCTGGAACTACTATCGGGTACAGCCCCAGTCGCAGAATACGGAACTTAACAACTGGCATGCACTCATCCCCTCTCCTGAAAAATGCGTCCACAACTTGGCCTGGTTGAGCGGAATTTGCGCGGGAGGGTGGCAGAAACTGCGCGGCGAGCTGAGGTGCCAACTGGCCGATGGTATAGAGAGGCTCAGAGGGAGATGCGCTGGAGCATGATCAACCAAGAGGAGAACCACCGTGGCTAACCCGAACCGCTTCGTAGTGCTTGTTCCGCTCCTGCTGCTGACCTTGGGCAGCACGGGCTGTTCGATGATGAACAAATCGGACGACCAAAGCGTTTCGCAGTCGCCAACCACCTCTGCCCTGCTCTTCTCTCGCGACGCTGAGTTGACGTCGTCGGTTCGCCCCTACCGTCCTCAAGCGAATCGCGCCGCAGAAAAATGGGATGTCAAACGCTCCTTCAATTCGGGCAGAACGCGGATCTCCGCTACTCGAAGTAGTGGCAAAGTCACCGAATACTACACCTCGAATACCGGCCCCGACGGAAGCTCGGCGCGGCGCCGGGCAGTGTCCAGACCCTAAGTCGCCCGCCCTCAGATCATCAAGGCGGACAGCCAACCCGTCTTTGTTGCGATCTATTCCATTCGGCCTTACAAACATACGCGAACCGTGTGTCGCCGTATTCGACGGCACTTGGATAGGCGGCGCGGTCGAATTGGTTCTTGAACCAGCCCATCATCGCGCGCATGTCTTGGGATCCTCAGGGATGATCCAAGCCGCAATCACAGCTTCATAAGGAACGACATGACCGACAACTCCTCCAAGAGTAGCCCAGACAGCCCTGCGGACCACCCAGGAATTCGCTCCCTGAACAAAACTTACTGGCTTTGCAACGTCATCGAGATGTGGGAGCGATTAGCTTACTACACGCTTCGACCTATCGCCCCAATCTACATCGCCTCTGCCACCAATGCGGGTGGCTTGCATCTGACCCAGGGGCACAAGGCTGCCATCTATTCATGGTGGGCCATCGTCCAATCTATCCTGCCCATGATCACCGGGGGCTTTGCGGACCGGTACGGGTACAAGAAAAGCCTATTCATCTCCATCACCCTCAACGTCACCGGCTATCTGATCATGGCCTACATGCGCACCTATGAAGGCTTCTTCTTAGGTATTCTGGTTCTTGCACTAGGCACATCGCTTTTCAAACCAAGCCTGCAAGCTACCTTGGCCCATAACCTGCCCGACGGCATGTCCTCCATCGGTTGGGGGATCTTCTATTGGATCGTAAACGTCGGCTCGACACTCGGGCATTACATCTCCCCGTTGATCCTGGGCACTTCGCAGAGCGTAGACAACTGGCGCCACCTGTTCTTGTGGTGCGCCGTCTTCTCGGCCCTGAATTACGTCATGCTCTTTACCTACAAAGAAGTTCCCTCTGGTGCGTCCAAGACAGAGAATCCCTTCAAGGTATTTTGGCGAATCATCATCAATGTCTTCGAGCGAAGGTTGGTGGCTTGGTTGCTGATCATGTCCTGCTTTTGGTTGATGATGTACCAGCTCTGGGATCTGCAACCCAACTTCATCGAAGACTGGGTGGACAGTTCCATGGTGGCTGCCCATGTGCCCTTTGACAAATGGAAGGAAACCAGCGACCAAGGATTGCTCCGCGTGCCGCAGCAGGTGCTCATTTCCTTCAACTCGGTATTGATCGTGATGTTCATGATTCCCGTGTCATGGGCCGTCCGCAAGATGAGAACCCTCTCAGCCATGTTCTTCGGTATGTTGATGGCCACCGGCGGTGTTCTGGTGGCTGGAATGACCGGCAGTGCCGTTTTCCTGTTGCTGGGTATCCTGCTGTTCTCGCTCGGTGAGATGCTGACCGGTCCCAAGAAGAATGAATACCTAGGCCTCATCGCCCCGCCGGGAAAGAAGGGGCTATACCTAGGCTATGTGAACATCCCCATTGGAATCGGCGTGGGTATCGGCTCGTACTTGGGCGGATTCCTCTACGGAAACTACGGCGAAAAAGCCAACCTAGCCCTCAAGCATCTGCTAAATTGCACGCCGTTCGGCGAAGGCAAGTCTTGGGATGGATCCCTCGACACGCTTGAAGCATCGGTCGGCGTATCCCGGACCGATGCCTTCCTGAGACTCCAGGAAGTTCTCGGGCTAGATGCGGTACAGACCACGCAACTGCTCTGGGACACCTACAATCCACAGTACTACGTCTGGTTACCCTTCGCAGCCATAGGCGTGATCGCAGCCATAGCCCTGGCCATCTTCGGCCAACTAGCCAAGCGTTGGAGCGACATGAATGCATGATCGAGGAGTTCCTGAGTAGCGTCGGATCACAACGCGGGCTGCGGACTAGGCGACGTTCTGCCAACTAGAAAGAGCGCCGTTCTCTGTGGGCTGTGTGCCCAAATGCTGTCGCCTCTAGCCTTGCGGCTATCTAGACTCAGCCTCTTCTTCATCGGCTATACGAAACCCGCGCAATTCCGGATTCAAGAGCCGGAAGCCGACGTCTTGGGGCCGACCTTTGGATCCGGTTTCGACGCAGACATCGCCTTGATCATCCTCAACGTCTTGACCAAACGAATAGATGGTGACCCCGCGATCATTGCGCAGGTAGCGAAGCGGTTGGCCATCGAATGGATCGACCGGCAACTCATCAAGAAATTCGGGCACCAGCAGTGCAAGCTCTGCAGGCCAATCACCGTGACGCAGGCGGTACCGTTCTACTGCCAAAGCAACCAAGGCGGATCTCAACATAGCCGTGCGCATGGCGTACTGAAAGGTCACCGCTGAAAGAGCCGGCAGCACGATCTTCAACAGATAATGCCTGCTGGACAATGCTTGGACGTTCCTTTGGTACTGGTTTGCTCGGGCGATCAGCTCCTGGCAGGCCAGACCTGGTTCGCACAATGGTGTCATGAGCGACATTGCCTTGGCTTCTTCCAAGTAGCGCCAACCTCGCACGTACTTGAAAACTTCAGCAAAAACGGAGGGGCCTGTGCCGCCAAAGACTGCCATGTTCCCGCCGGCGGCAACGTGCCGGATCATGGCAACACCAGACACGCGCTCGGCACGAAAGGCATGGGCTATCGAGCGGGTATCTAGTGCATTTTGAATGCGTTGGCCCAGCAGCGCCAAGGATTGTTCTTTAACCGCGCCCGCAGTGAGCACCCGCTCAATAGACTGCACAGCCAGTGCTTCGCTCGCGATAGTAACCAACACGGAAATCAGCGACGGCTCATCTGCCGAGGATCCTGCAATACTCAGTATTAGGGCAGTTCTGTCCAGGGCAATTTCCAACTCACCCCTTGAGCTCTGATCGATAGCGTCGAGGGCGACGATCTTCACAGCCATCCGCGTGCTACGGAGGAGCGGTGTGGAAAACCAAGTCGTATAGACAACAGGCAGCCGGCCTTGTGACAACTCGCTGATGGGAGCCAATTCTTCGAGCAAGTTGGTGGATTCATTGACGGCCGTTCGAATGGCCGTGAGCATTTCTTGCGGATAAGGATCGCCAGGTGCCGGCAACTTACCATTGCCCAGCAGCGGCAAGAGTGCATCTTTGCCTAGCGCATCCCCCAACGCCTTCAACCGATCATTCAAGGCTTCTAGAATCAAGGCTGAGTTCTCGTCGTCGGCAAGCACAGGCCTAGCTGCTTCCAGCTCCTCAAACGTGAGCGGATCACCGGCAGCCCGAACAACATCGATCTCTCTCTGCAGCGCTGCTCGGCCAACCAGGTCCAGGATGATCAGCGGTAATCCAACCAGCAAAGCGACAGGCGCAGCGATCCAAGCCAAGGTTATGTACCAAGGTCGGCGCTTTTTGGTGGTCTTGTCAGCCATCAACCTAACTCCAGGGCGAGGCGGGACTGTGCTCTCTGTGGCAAGGAGCCGTTTTTCCTCAATGCAGCTTGATCAAGGGCTACCGCGTCACTTGTCTTTTGCATCCTTGAGCGGCGGGCCGGTGATGGGGATCGGTTTGCCTATGGGCATTCCTCTTTTCATCTGACCCTGCTCGGTGCTTTGGTTGATTCTTGGGCCTAGCTCGTCGTTGCGGGTTGCCCGGAAGGTGCCGGCTAGGATGGTGCTGCGATTGCCGGTCCAACCCCGCCACCAGGTGTAGTCTTGTTCGTTGCAACGAACACGGAATTCGCCGACCAAGATGGATGGGTCAGCCTCGCCGAGACGTACGGCTACGATTCCCTCGTAAGAGGCCAATCGAAGGGACACACCGCTCTTGAGAATCGTTGCCCGAAGCGTGCGCCGATCGGCTTCATGGTTCCGCCCCACGCCTGCCGGCGGCTCTCCAGTCACCAAGGATAGATAGAATGATGGGGCAGTCTTCTTCGGTTCGCTGCCAGGTGGCGGAATATTATCCGAGAATGCGAAGCACAGTTCCTTGTACTCGTTCAACCACCAAAACCCGTTGTTCAGATCGAACGATTCGACCAGAGGCCTACTCTGGGAAATACGATCATAGTTGGCAGGAACGAGGTGAATCCGCAGGGCTGGCGCCCCACAGCCCGTCAGCAGCAGTGTGGCCCATGTGCCAAGTGGCACGGAACAGACGACGGCCTGCTTGTGACAGACACGGCTCATCATGGCAGTTGGAACTGATCGCACATGGTTTTGACATCGCCACGAACCTGGGCCACGACGGCTTCATCCCCTTGGGCACGCAGTACCTGATCGATCCAACCAGCCACCGTCTTCATGTGGTCTTCTTTCAGACCCCGGGTCGTGAGAGCGGGGGTGCCCAGTCGCAGTCCCGATGTCTCCATCGGTTTGCGTTCGTCGAAGGGGATCATATTCTTGTTGGTAATGATATTGGCCTGTTCGAGCCAAAGCTCAGCGTTCTTGCCGCTGACGTCGGGGTAGGCAGGCCTCAAATCAAGCAGCATCAGATGCGTATCGGTTCCGCCTGCTACGAGGCGATTGCCCAGCGATTCAAGACCTTCTCCCAGCGCTTGGGCGTTCTTTAGAATCTGCTCTTGGTATGTCTTGAACTCGGGCTTGAGCGCCTCGGCAAAGGCCACCGCTTTTCCGGCGATGCAGTGCATCAACGGGCCTCCTTGGCTACCCGGAAAGATGCGCGAATCGCACTTCTTAGCCCAGTCAGCCTTGCACATGATCATACCGCCGCGCGGGCCTCGAAGCGTCTTGTGCGTCGTGGTGGTCACAAAGTCAGCCGTCGGCACTGGTGAGCAGTGAAGCCCTGTCGCGACCAGGCCTGCAATGTGAGCGATGTCAGCCATGTGCGTAGCCCCGACTTCCTCGGCGATCTCGCTGAATTTTGAGAAGTCGAGTGTCCGCGGGTAAGCGCTGGCCCCAGAGATGAGCAGCTTGGGCTTGTGTTCCAGAGCCAATCGCCGAACCTCGGCATAGTCGATCTGCTCGGTCTTTGGGTCTACCTGATAGCCAACGATGTTGTAGAGCAATCCGCTCATGTTGACCTTTAGCCCGTGAGAGAGGTGGCCGCCGTGGGCTAGATCCAGCGAGAGAATCGTGTCGCCCGGCTGCAGCACACCCAAGAGCACCGCAGCGTTGGCCTGGGCACCGGCATGAGGCTGAACGTTGACATGATCGCAGCCAAAAAGCTTCTTGGCCCGCTGACGGGCAAGCTCTTCGATGGCGTCCATATTTACGCAGCCGCCGTAGTAGCGCCGCCCCGGATACCCTTCGGCATACTTGTTGGTGAGCACACTGCCCACGGCTTGGCGAACCGGGCGCGACACGTGGTTTTCTGAAGCAATCAATTCCAGGGTGTCGTGCTGGCGTTCTTCTTCTGCACAGATGATGCCATAAACATCGGGATCGCTCTTGGCGATAGCTGCATAGTCTGTTTCGGCGGACATGTTCGTATTCCTCGGAATTAAAGCGAAACGTCGGTCGGTTCGTGCGGGGGACTACGGTATCTGGACGCGGGGCGAAAATCAATCCGCCGGAGGATTTAGGCCCGCCGCGACGGCGGGCCTCAGCGTCCTTATCTTCTTTTTCGAGGCCCGTGTGTCTTGTCGCTGCCGCTGAGCCTAATGGTTCGCACCGGCAGTGAAATGTGGAAGGTACAACCCTTTCCTTCGGCTGTCTCGACTTCGATCTGACCGCCCAGCTCGCTCATGATCTGCTTTGCGGCTGCAAGACCCAGGCCTGTACCGCCGTGGCCCTTGGTCGAGTGGAAGGCGTCGAAAATAGCGTCCACTTCTTCCGGGGCGATTCCGGGGCCGTTATCGCTGATGGAAAGCACGACCCGTTCGCCTTGGTCGCCGTGGCTGGTTCGCAGGTTGATTCGACCTGAGTTTTTTTCTACTGCGTCGAGGGCATTGTGCATCACATTGATAGCCACTTGGATCATGCCCTCCACGTCCATGGCAACCGGAGGCAGATCATCGCACAATTCCACCAACAGCATCACGCCTTTGTCGTCCGCTTGGCGCTGAACGAGGCTGACTGCCTCTTGGACGGCATGATTGAGCTGAGCGATCTCGACGGCCGGTGCTCGCTCCTTGCTGAAGGTTATCATGTTGGTGGTCAGTTGGAGGGTTCGATCTATGTTGCGCTGCATGACCTCCCACCCAGAAGCGATCGTCGCTAGATTCTCGCGATCCAGGCCCATCTCAAGCACATCGGCACCGCTTCGCATCCCTTGCAACACGTTGCGAATGTAATGCGACAAGTGAGCCACCGTTTCACCGACGGCAGCCAAGCGCTCATGGGCAACCCGTGATTCTAAAAGCCGCGAGTTTTCAATGGCCATCCCGGTCATGCGGCCAATCGCAACAACCAAGCGAAGTTGATCGTTCGTATAGGTGTGCTGTGACATCGAGCAATCCAAATGGATGACGCCCTGCACCACATCATGGGCGATGACCGGCACGCAGATCACACTATGCAATCCAAAGCGATGGATGCTGCCTCCCTTGGTCTCGGGCGAGAACCGCTCGTCGGTCATCGCGTTGGTACAGAGGACACCTTCTTTGGCTTCGACCACATGACTAATAATGGTCTGTGATGTCGTGATCTTGTCGTTCTTGCCTCGTATCTTTCCGCGAAACCGAACTACCCGGGTAGACAGGGCCTCTTCCGGGCCGTCGATCATTAGTATGAAGACACGATCAACGGTGAGATGCTCGATGATGATGTCGGCTACCCGCTCAAGAAACGTAGAGATATCCAAGCCCGACCCGATCACCTCAGCTAACTGATACATCACCTGCCATGCATGCACTGCATCTGCCGTCTCGGGCGTAGCTAAGATCAGGCTGTCATCGCTGCTTGAGACCGCAGCCAGTATCGACGAGTCCATCATCGAACCGTCGCGGTCGACCCGCACCATCTCTTGCAGCGCCTCAGGGCCTCCGAACTGATCGGCTGAATCTTCTCCGGTAAAGACCAGCAACGTACCGCCGAGCTTGATTTGGTCGCCGTGCTTAAGTCGTCTTGGTTCGTGGATTTGAACACCGTTGACGTGTGTTCCGTTGGAGCTGCCCAGATCCGCCAGGTACCAGTGGCCGTTCTCTGGGCGCAGCTCAGCGTGTCGCCGCGAGACCGAGTTGTCGGTCAGCGGAATCTGCTCGGACTTTCGGCCGAGCACTGCCGGCTCTTTGGGCATTTGAAACGTTTGCCCTTTGTCGGCACCTTTGAGTACATGTAGCGTAGGCACGAGATGATTCTCAAACCGTTACCCGAAGCCAACCACCCTGCTGCCGGCCCTAGCGTTGGCAGTCCCCCACCGGCCTCAAACGACCAAAACAGCCCCTCGGTCGTGTTGCGGCTCCTTACTGATCGTAAATAGCTAGTGAAGACAAGTCAATCTCAATCACGCCTGGTCCGCTATCATCGGCTGATAGGATGCCAAATTGGCCGTCGATGGCTACAATGCTCCACAGACTTGGCCTGGCCCACACTTGGGCATTATTGGGTAATTAGATGATGAAGATCGGCACTGACAATCCAGAGGACCGCAAGCCCAAGGTGGTCGTAGCCATGAGCGGGGGCGTCGATTCAAGTGTGGCTGCTTGCCTGCTGCGAGAACAAGGCTACGAAGTGATGGGCTTGTTCATGCGCACGGGAGTAACCGCGGACGACGAAGCCTCCTCAGATGAGGGGCGAGCGCATCGGGGCTGCTGCAGCGCCGTCGATGCCGCCGACGCCAGGTTTGTGGCTGGTACGCTCGGGGTTCCCTTCTACGCGCTCGATTTCGAACGAGATTTTGATCGGATCATCGATTACTTCGTGGATGAGTATGCCGCCGGCCGAACGCCCAATCCTTGCGTAGTTTGCAACAACGACCTGAAATTCGGCAAGATTCTCGACTACGCCGATGCGGTGGGTGCCCAATTCATCGCAACGGGGCACTATGCGAGAATCGAACACGCACAGGGCCAAGCTCGGCTCCTTCGGGCAGTCGATGCTGAAAAAGATCAGTCGTACGTCTTGTTCGGCATTGACGCGTCGGCTTTAGATCGCCTGCTGTTCCCTATCGGTGGCATGAACAAAGATGAGGTTCGACAGCACGCCAATCGATTCAATCTGACGGTCTGCGACAAGCCCGATTCGATGGACATCTGCTTTGTGCCTGATCGCGACTATGCAAGCCTGGTTCGCCGCCGCCGGCCTCAAGCATTTGTGCCAGGCAATGTCATCGATGAGGATGGACAGGTAGTCGGCACCCATGACGGACTGCCCAACTACACCGTAGGTCAACGGCGAGGGCTGGGCATAGCCGCCGGCCATCCCATCTATGTTGCCAGCCTCAACGTATTGGACAACACGGTTAGCGTGGGGCCTCGCGACGCGATAATGCGCCGCCAATTCACCGTGCGCGGTTTGAATTTTCTAAATCAACCGAAGACAGACCGCTTCAAGTGCGATACCCAAATTCGATACCACCATGCCGCCGCCGCCGCAATGGTCGAACATTTGGGCAACGGTTCAGCCCGTGTGATCTTCGATGCGCCTCAATCGGCGATTACGCCAGGACAAGCAGCCGTCTTCTACGATGGAGATGAAGTAGTCGGCGGCGGCTGGATTGAAAAAGTGGCTGACTTGGCTCCAACCAACGCGTAACCAATGACCACGAACATACGGGCACCACTGCCAAAGAAGATTCTGCTGCTGCACGCCGGAGCGCTGGGCGACTGCGTCTTGACCCTTCATCTAGTCGCGTCGCTGAAGAATGCGTTCCCCGAGAGCCATGTTCAGCTGTGCGCCAGATCAGCCATCGCCAAGTTCGCCGTGGATAGCGGCCTGATTGATTCAGCCACCACGCCCGATTCGATTGGGCTTCACCACCTCTATAGCTCCGACAAGTTGCCCGCAGGGTTAGCCCAGCTCTTAGCTGATGCTGATCTCATCATCGATTTTGGCGGAGATCAGACAGGGAAATCCTCCACCAAGCTTCTTCAGCACGCCGGGGGCAGCCTGATTTCGGTCGATCC
Organism: Phycisphaerae bacterium; assembly: GCA_029260235.1. GTDB lineage: Bacteria > Planctomycetota > Phycisphaerae > UBA1845 > UBA1845 > OFTM209. Next base: position 87,967 of record JAJDDP010000015.1, read on the forward strand.
GCGCCCCGACCTAACCGTCGAGGTACCCATCGTCCAACAATGGCTTGATCGAATGTCGGCAGCAGGCCTGGATTTGACCTTGGTACAGGGGCACTTGATTCAGCCATCACCAGGCCAAAGAGACAAGGCCCAGGACAAGATGGCGACCCTTGCCGGCAAGTCGAACGGAAGCATCGTCGTATGCCACCCAGGGAGTGGAGGCCGGGCCAAGTGCTGCCCTCTGGAAATCTTCGAGCGCGTGGTTGGCTGCCTCAAGAGTTCAGGCCAAACCCCCGTCTGGATGATCGGTCCGACAGAGCTGGACTGGCATGGCCAAGCGCTGATGGATCGACTCGCCTTATCAGCGCCGGTCTTGTTTGAGGAGTCGCTGGTTGAGGCAGCAACTTTGCTGTTCGGGGCGGACGCCTATATCGGCAATGATGCCGGCATGACCCACGTCGCGGCTGGATTGGGCTTGGCCACACTTGCCTTGTTCGGGCCGACCAATCCGCGGGTGTGGGCACCGCTAGGCCCTGCGGTCAAAGTAATCCGATTCAATTCTATCAAAGGAGTAAGTCAAGATGATGGGCGTAGCTTGGCCAAGACCGTGGCTGAGAACCTCATGCACATGCTCCGCGCAGCAAGCACGCCACCTTCAGGCCCCTATTCGAGAAGCCAGATGGTGGCGCCGCCGTCATAATCGACCTGAGCTGCTCAGCCCTCGCAGACGAGCAGCCACGGTGCGTTACATTCCCGTCGCCCCGCCACCGCCAAAGAATAGCCCAGTCAGCAGGGAGAGCAGTAAGTCAAAGAAGATACCACCAAACAAGCCGAAGAAACCCATCTCGCTACTCCTTGTTCAACAATGGAACGGCCTCTACACGCAAGAGCAAACCTGGTACCGCACCAATCTCGGTCAGCTCGGGACGGCTCCCGACGACCGCTCAGGCCGGGAGTACGCGCACCAGTATCACCCGAACTGCGTTGCCAGGCAAGAGGCGCTAGGAGCCCCCCCTCACTGATCGGCCTTGGGCACGTTCGAGCATGAATCGATCCGCCGGCTGATGAAGCGGCGGAAATCAGCCTCATTAACCCTATGGCGGCAAACCTCGTTTCCGTCGCAGAGGATGACTGGAATGTGTTCTGAGTACGCGTCAAGCCACTTTTCGTTGCCCGGGGATGAGATGTCGACCTCCTGCACTGCAAACGGGTACAGCCGCTGGACCTTGCGGACGACGAACAGGGCTGCGTCGCACAGTCCACACTCTGGACGGGTCAAGAAGGTGAGTTCGATCATGGTTTGGGCACTACCAGTGCTTTGACGCAGGATCCGTCGCGCACCTTCGCCAGAGCGTCGTTCACCTCAGATAGCGGGTACCGCTCCAGCTTGACACTCGACCACAGTTTCCGCCCTTGGTCAGTCTTGAGCATTTCGATCCCCCGATAGAAGTGCGAGAAATCAGATCCCCAGCAGCCCCGAATGTCCAAGTGCTTCTTGTTGATGTCCAGGTGCGGGTTGAGGCTGACGTCGCCCGCGTCGGTGTATTGGCCGACGATCACCACGCAGCCGGCGTCTCGGGTCCAGCGGATGGCCTGGACAACGGCCTCTTTGGCGCCGGTGGCTTCGATGGCTACGTCCGCACCACGGCCGCTGGTTTGTTTCAAGACCCAATCGTGGCGACCCTGCTCATCGACGGTTGTGAAATCGAGTACGGCTGTCGCACCCATCTGCCGGGCGGATTCGAGCCGATTTGCCGGCGCTCCGACGCAAAGAATCTGCCCCGCACCACGCATGCGGGCAAAGGCAATGGCCGAGAGGCCTACTGGACCCGCCCCGAGAATCAAGACCGTGTCTCCAAATCGAAAATCAGCCCGCTCAACCGCATGCAGCGCCGTCGGCAAAGAGCAGCCACCAGCCATGTAGTGCTCGTTGTCTACCCCATCGAGTCGAAGACTAATTACCCCCGGCTTAAGGTATATCTTCTCAGCCCAGCCGCCGCACAGCCCATCCTCCACACCGTAGGTGATGCCGTAGACCTTTCGCTGCGGGCATCGCGTCGAAGCCCGGGCTACCAAACAGTGCCAGCAGCGATGGCAGGTCCGATGCACATCCAGAAAAGTGACCCGGTCGCCCTCGGCAAAGGGACGCCCGTCGATGTCGCACACCGTGCCGCGAATCTTGTCCAACCGCCCCACCGAGACATGCCCCGGGATAATCGGATAAGGCACGCCGGCCAATTGACCGTCCAAGAGATGCACATCGGTCCCACAGACTTCGCTCAATTCAACAGCTAGCAAAGCAGAGTTCGGCTCCAGGTCAGGTTCGGGCAACTCGCGAACCTCAACAGTTTGCCCGGGACTAGGCATGACAGCAGCAAGAATGTTCGGCATAGTGATTCCTTGATTTTGGAACAATCGACGGCGTGGGTAGCTGATCCTCAGCCAACAAGTTTTGGAATAGCGTGGTCGAATGGTGATGCCCATGGCCACGCTTGGATCTTGCCACGCCGAACGATCAAGTACAAGACCTGGTGATCGATATCATGGTGATGGCTAAGCTATGTCAAGCCCGACGCTCCCGCGGCACTCCCGTCGTCCGTTGGACAAGCTCTCCTCATGTGCAGGGCAGGCCAATATGTTATAGAGTATCGTGCGTGCTGCGGCCTGGAACACCGCCGCAGGTTCTACCTTCGAAGCTATGTAGGCGACCTGGCGACAGACGATAACGACCAAAAACTATGTCCATCGATCTCGATCATGACATCCAGCTGCTCACCGCCGTTCTGACCGATGTGCTAGAGCGGCTCGGGCCGTCCGGGCATACCCAATTGTGCGAACAGTTGCTCCTCTCCTGCCGAGAGGGCGAGCAGGATGGCTTCAAGTCGGCACGCCAGCGGATCGCGGGGCTGGAGCTGGAGGACATCAAAGAGCTGATCAAGTCGGTCACCCTCCGCTTCCACCTGAGGAATCAGGCAGAGAAGGTTGAGATCGTCCGGATCAACCGTCGGCGCCATCGCGAAGCAACCACTTACCAGCCTCGTCGAGATTCGATCGCCGAGGCGGTCTCCAAGCTGAAATCGGGAGGACTGTCTAGCGACGCTGTGATGGCCATCATCCAGCGCATAGACATCCAGCCCACCCTCACGGCGCATCCGACTGAATCGCGTCGTCGGTCCCTGTTGCGCAAACAGCTAGACATCGCTGAATGCCTGCTAGCCTTGAACGCGGGTGCCCAGGACGGCGAGGCTCGCCGGATACTGGAAAGCACCATCCGTCAACGGGTGTTGTTGATCTATTGCTCCGACGAGGTGCGTATCGAACGGCTCAGCGTGCTCGAAGAAATCGAAGGCTCGCTCCATTTCCTGACCACATCGATCTGGCATGCCGTGCCAAGAATACTGCGTGACATCGGCGGTGCGATAGAACAACACTACGGCATACTGCCCAACATACCGCCTGTCGTACGTTACCGAACCTGGATCGGAGGCGACCGCGACGGCAATCCGTTGGTCACGCCGAAGATGACCATCGATAGTCTCCAGCTGCATCGCAGGGCGGTCATCCAGCTCTATGACGAGAAACTTTCCGAACTGATGGGTCTGCTGAGTCTGTCTGACCGACGAATCACCGTGCCCGCCGAGCTCATCGAATCGGTTCAGCCGGAACAACTGGCTGACTTCCTACCCGAGGAATCCCTGGCACGTTTGCGGCACGAACCCTTCCGACTCAAGCTGTCGCAGATGCGCAACCGGCTCGGCACAGCTTTCGACGACGACCAGGCCTACAGCATCTCGGATTTCATGAACGATCTTGAGTTGCTAGCCGCCAGCCTGCATCAGATGAACCTCGATGAACTCGTGGACTCAAGCGGGCTGGGCGAACTGCTGACCCAGGCAAAGGTGTTCGGTTTTCGCCTGGCGTCCCTCGACATCCGCCAGCACAGCGACGTGCATGGTCGGGTTGTTAGCGAGCTCCTGAACGAGACCGGCATCTGCCCCGACTATCAATCATTACCCGAGAGCGACAAGGTCGAGTTGTTGGCTCAGGCTATTGAGTCACCGGCGATAGATCGCCCATCGCAAGAAAACCTGTCTGCGATTTGCCGCGAAGTCGTTGAAGTGCTCGAAATCGTTAATCGCGCCCGCAAGAACGATCCAGATGCCGTGGGCAGCTACATCATCAGCATGGCCAACGAAGCCAGTGACGTGCTCGAGGTCTTGTGGCTGATGCGTCTAGTTGGTTGTTCGTCCTTGGACATCGTGCCGCTGTTCGAGACGATCAGCGATCTTGAGCGAGCGCCCGAAGTGCTGAAGGTGCTGCTCTCCAACCCGACCTACCGCGCCCATGTCAATGCTTGTGGTGAGTTTCAAGAAATCATGCTGGGCTATTCTGACAGCAACAAAGACGGTGGCTATCTCATGTCGGGCTGGCTCTTGCACGCCGCCTTGTCGGACATCTCCCAGGCCTGTCGATCTTGCGGCGTCGATTTCCGCTTTTTCCATGGCCGGGGAGGCACCGTGGGGCGTGGCGGCGGCCGCTCGAACCGGGCTATCTTGGCCACACCGCCCGACAGCCGCAACGGACAAATTCGCATGACCGAACAGGGCGAAGCCATCTCATTCCGCTACGCCCTCCCGGACATTGCCCATCGCCACCTTGAGCAATTGATCAGTGCGATGGTTGTTGCCGAATCTGAGGCGTCGTGCCAGCCTGAATCGCACAGCGAGGCCGACGTCCAGCTCATGACCCAGTTGGGTCGTCGGTCAATGGTGACGTACCGTGCGTTGATCGATGATGAGGCCTTCTGGTCGTGGTACTGTGAGGTGTCGCCCATCGCCCACATCAGCGCCCTGCCCATCGCTTCGAGGCCGGTGGCCAGAACCAGCGGAGCCGTTCACTTCGACACCCTCCGCGCCATTCCATGGGTGTTCGCTTGGACCCAAATGCGTTTCAACGTTCCTGGTTGGTACGGGCTTGGCACTGCCTTGAGCGAAGCACTCGACGAGTCGAACGACAGATTAGACGTGCTACGCGGGTGGTATCAAGAGTGGGAGTACTTCAAGACTTCAATCGACAACGCCCAGCAGGAGATGGCCCGGGCGAGGCTGATCATTGCCCGATGCTATGATGGGGCGACTGCTTCTCCGCAATTCAAGCGTATAGCGACTGAGTACGAACTGGCCAGTAACGCGATCTTGCGAATTACAGGCCAGAGAGAACTACTGGATAACAACCCGGTGATTCAGCGATCCATCAAACAGCGCAACGGAGCGACCGACTTGCTGAACCTGTTGCAAATCGAGTTGCTTGAGCGATACCGCAATTCCGATGAAACCCAACAACAAGACCTACGGCCCGTACTCTTTGCCAGCATAAACGGCATAGCAGCAGCCATGCAGAGTACAGGGTAGCTGCGACCGTCAATGCCTCGCCAAGAGGCCTACCTCTTTGGCGCGGATCCTTGCAAAGAATCTCGGCGGGGGCAGTCGCTCGAACATACGGCGACTTACTGAGGTGTCAGCTCACTGGTGAGTTCAGCTTGCTCGTCCTGATCGTACATGGGCGTGCTTGGGGTGGCTAGGTTCTGGTCGATACTGTCGGCTAGCGACCGGTGCTGCTGGGCCAAGACCGTCTCGCCGGCGCCCGACAGCACTTGGGCCAAGAGGCGGTGTGCTAGGGCATCTTGGGGGGCGATGTTTATCAGGCGATCCAGGGAGGATCGGGCTGACTCTGGATCGTTTTGTTTCCAATGGCAGTAGGCTTGGATGAGATGTGCCTCAGCCCGGTTGGGGTCGATGCGGACTACCGTTTTGGCGCTGTGAATAGCCGCAGCTGTGATGTCCATGGCCAACAATGCCCTCGACTTTATCAGCCAAACTTCGGAGTCTTCGGGGTGATTGGCCAGCCAGTCGCCGCAGGCTATCAAGGCGGCATCGAAGCGCTCCACCTCAACCAACGAAGCTGTCAAAGCCCGCACTGCGGCTGCGCTCGCTTTGGATCCTTGGCCTGCTACCAGCGGATCGAGCACGGAAACCGCCTCAGCGTATCGGCCTTTTTGAAACAACAACTGTCCGAACTCCTCGACCACCTGCGGATCGTTCTCCAACAGCGGGAGAGCTTGCCGGTAGGAAACGAGAGCGATGTGGTCATCCCCAAGCAGCATGGAAATCTCAGCCAAGAGGATGTCCAAGGTGCCATCGCGGTCGAAGCGGTCCATATTCTCCAGGACCAGTTGGCGCGCTTCGTCGGGTTGGCTAACCATCACCAGCGTCTCTGCATAGGCAACCATATAGTCGAGCTGGGCAGGATCAGCATGGCATGCCCGCCGATACCATTCGACGGCGGACTCAGCATCCCCAGCCCGCTCTGCAAGCATACCAGCTGCGTAGCTCAGATCAGCCGAATCCAGCTGCTTGTTTTGGGCGGCTTCAAGAACGCGATCCGCTGCCCCCAGGTTGCCCTGTTCGAGCAACGATTTGATCAACAGCACATAATTCTCGGCTGCGGTGGGGTCTAGGCCGATGGCTTCCTCCGCCGTAGTGGCGGCGGCCTCTGCTTGACCGGCTTCAAATTGCTGGATGGCCAATTTGTACTTGATCTGGGACCGCACATGATTCCAGTTCTGCTCTGCCTGTATCTTGTGCTCTTTGTGTGACGGGGTTTGGCACCCAGCGAGCAGCAGGACCGTCAACACTGCCGACAACGGCAGTTGAACAAGATTTAGCCGCTGGTTCTGGGTCACGATGCAGGCTCCGCGTTTTCAGGCGCCGAATCCCCGTCTTGGGGGGGTGGGCTGGGACGGTCAAAGCGGCTGGGTCGCTGCCCTGGGGCGATTTGTTGGCGAATGACCCGCCAAGTGAAGGCATCAGTCACGCTCCCGGGGTCATCCCACTCCCTCTTTTGCAGAATTTCTTCTCGAAGTTGGATAGCGGGCAACAGCCTCGGGTTGTTGTGCAAAGACATCCTAAGATCCCACAACGCCCTACGCGTTCTGCCCTCGGAATAATGTTCAATCGCCTCTCGATAATGAGACTGGGAGAGTCGCTCACGTCCGTGCCACATCATGCCTTGCCGCAGACCAACGCGAGCACGCTGCATGTTCTCCATTTGCTCTTCGCTCTCTTGGGCGTAGGCATCTTCATCCTTCACCAGATGTACGGTTAAGAGGATGATGACTTCTTCCCATTGGGTGATGTCGCTTCTGGACCGAAAGAGATCCCCCACCCATGGCAGATCACCCATCAGGGGGATTTGCCCCCGGGAGTTGTTGGTCACTTCACGAAACAGCCCGCCGATGAGGATGGTTTGCCCGTCACGGCACTGAACGTTGGTGGTTACTTCTGTCGTGGTTTCAAAGGGCAAGTTGGCTGCTGTCAGCCCGCCGATGCTATCCTCGGGGTGGAGCTCCATGCGAACCACACCGTTCTTGCCGATGAATGGTCTAAAGATAAGCTGCGTCCCAGTCTCGAGAAATTCGACCGTCTGAATCGCTTGGGTTTCGGTCACCGTGGTGGTGAGGTATCCATCTCGACGGCCTACGATAACCTGCCCTTTCTGCTTGTTGAGGCAGAGGATCTTGGGGTTGGCCAAGAGGGTGGTGTCTGTGACCTGTTCGAGGGCCCGCAAGAACACGCCGACGTGGTCCTTGATGACGCCAAAAGTAACCCCGCCGTTGGGCACTGAATCTGCGAAATCGGTTGTAAGCACAGAGTTGAACTCTTCAAATCGATCCGTGGGCAAAGCGCCCGTTTGCACACTGGTGATGCCCATCGATGTAGAACCCAACATCTCCAGATCGACGCCGCCAAGCAATGTGAAATCGATGCCCAGAGCATTGTTGTCGTTGAGTGTGGCTCGAAAGATGGTAGCTTCGACGAGCACCTGTTGAGGTTTGATGTCCAATAAGTTAATGGTCTTCTCGATTTGGTCGAGGCGCTCGGGGAAATCGCGAACCACCAGATAATCATGCGTTGCCGAGGCATTTCCACCGGCGCTGTCAGCCCCGGGGGCGATACCCAACTCCGAGGCCGGGGATACCACCACGGTTCCCGCTTCGCTGAGCAGCGGCTCGATGGCCGCCGACGCTTGTTCAGACGTGATGTAGTACAAGCGGATGATGCGCAATTGCGGCGGGCTAGACTCATCGACCATCCGGGCCAACTCTTCGTTGGTGTAGACGTAAATGAAATTGCCCCGCAGGCGGTAGCCGCACTGGTTCGACACCAGGATAGCTTCCAAGGCTTCTTCAAAGGAAACGTCATACAAGTCCGCTGTGACCGATCCGGTGACCGCCGGCGTAGCGATGATGTTTCGGCGCCCCTCAAGTGACAGCAGGCGAAGCACCGTCCCTAGCGACTTATTGACTACATGCAGCTCTACACTGCCGTGCTTCGAGACGTTGACTTGGTGGTCTTCAGCTTGCTCGTGCCGCGGCTCAGCTTGGTCAGCCGGCTTAGCCTGTCGGTCAACGACCTTCGTCTGCTCGCCGAGCATCAGCGACGCTGCTTCTGGTTCCACTTGCCGTGGTGGCGTCTGTTGGCGTTGATCAGTAGCGGTCGCTGGCTTCGCGGCCGAGGCACTCGCAGCAGCGGGGGGGACAGCCTCCTCGCTAGGGAGCGCATCGGCCAGGGTCTGCGGTCCAGCCCAATGAGCTGCCGCTGCCAGAATGACCATGGTTACGATTGACTTGGCATCCATATTTTGTTCTACCGACGCGCGGGCTTGGAACGCTTGGGCCTAGCCTCGTCGCCGTTGTTATCGGCACCCATGACCCGCACATTGAGTGTGCCGTTGTCAAGACGGTCGATAATCTGATCAAGCAGGTGGTTGGTCTTCTGGGCTACAGCGAGAATTTCGTTGCGCTGGTCACCAGCATTGGGAATCTGGGCATCGGCCTGAGGAGTCAGCTCGATGGGACCGACCCAGACCCGCACGCACGTGATGATTACAAAAAACAACAGCGCGCCTTCCATCCACCTTCGGGCAAAACCTTGGGAAGTTGAATCTTGCATGATCGGGTCTCCAATCTTGTTGCCCCCGCCTTCTAAGGGCATGGCTTGCTTTTCACTACATTGCCGCGTGTTCGGGAGAATTGTGCGCCTGAAATTGGCCTGTCTGCTCATCGAAAAACCAATCGCTTGAGGCAGCCAGCGGTTCATTGACGACGTCGTTGCTGCCTGTGAAGACGTTGTCGGGTACCACCGATAGATACGGGCCTAGGCAGAATCGGTCAGTTCGAATTGGGCTAACGAGGCCGTCTTTGTCGGTGTACAGCGTCATCTGTTCAACAAAGCTCGACCGCGAGGGCCAACTGCCGCCATGCTGCTTCCTGTAGACGGATAACTGGCTACGCACCGTCTGTAGGGCCACGGTCAGATCAGACAATCGGGACCGCCCGCGGGATCTCTCACTCGCACTAGACAGCGAAGGAAACGCAATCGCTGCCAAGACCATCAGCAGTGCAACCAGCACCAGCCACTCAATCAAGCCAAAGGCCTGCGCTCTTGGGCGCTGGGTATCCATGATCGCTGCAATCTCCACCTATGAGCCGCGGGGGAGCCCCAGTTGGGCCAATTGGGCATCCATGAACAGCCCAATTGAGGTCTTGACGCTACTAATATCGGACACCAAATGCCTCGACTAGAGATGGGCGCCACAAAGCTGGTCCACTCTCCGGCGATTATGGATTTCTATTGGCGCTAATTTCGTTGGATACACACGGCCGCCGACCCGCAGGCCGAAATCCCAAACACCACTATGACCCCGTAGTTCATGCCTAGTGCATGGCTCCAGGCAATCGGCCTCTTGCGCCCAGAGCGCTCTGAGATTGAATTCCAGCGAGGTTTTCTCAAGGCATCGGCCTGCACACTATTCAGTTAGGGGCGCCGCGCTACCCAGCCATTTAACCGCTGCATGGAAGGGTCGGCGGGACCGACGGTGATCCCCGCATCTAACCCCCGCTCACCAAGAGAGGCCGGTAATCCCCGAAGAATCTTGATGAAAATGAAGATTCCTTGGGATCGAACATCCTGTTCGCCCTGATTGAATACCATGAGCTAACACCCACCTACTAGCACTAGCAACAGACTTCCTTGGGAAGGATTGCGCCGAAACACGCCGCCGCCCCCGCAGGAGTCGGTCCTGGAGTGCAAAAATCGGGGCTTTGGCGGGCTTATTTTGCTAAAGCGACACCAAATCCGCTCCGATGATGGCCAAAACGCTAATTCTTCTGGATTCGTGAATCAACCAGAATTCTGAAACTAACCTTAGGAGATGTATCTATGAGAACCAGTTCAAGACAAAGTTCAACGACCAACAAGCTTAGCACCACCCGCAAGAGCAGCACCGGCAGCTTCCGCGCTAAGAGCACGGGCTGTGCTCCTGGCTATTCCTCGGTCTGCAACACCTTCCAGAACAAAGTCCAGGGCTTCCGTACGCTTTGCGAGCAGACCACCGGCTCGTCCAAGGGCGCGCGTCCTACTCCTGCCACGTTGAAGACTTTTGGCAACTGGATCAACAAGGGCGCCAACGTCTGGAAGGTATCCAGCAGCCAGGTCAACCGCTGGTGCAAACCGTCCAACAGCATCAAGTCAGCCACCAGCGCTAAATCCGCCCTCTGTAAACGGTTCGGCAAGTCGGCCATTAAGGCTGTTTGCCCGTCGAAGACCGGTGGCTTCATCGTCGCCGTCGCCCCGACCGTGAAGGGTCGCGCATTCAACTTCCCCAAGTAAACACCACTACGCTCGCGTAGCGATTCTTCAAGACGCCACGACCTTAACGAGCGTATCGAGTTTGCGGAGGTATCCCAAAATGGGGATGCCTCCGCTTTTTTTTGGGGCGCCAGTGCCGGTTCCGAGATCTATGCATGCAAAATTGGCTTCGCCGGTTGAACCGCAATGGACCCCTAGGTAGACTGGATCCAAGTCTAAGACCATGCGCTGGGCGAGAAGCAGCGTCCGAAGGTCGATCGATCTCAGCTAATTAGGTGGTGGGTAAATTTTCACACTCAGGAGGGGCAAGCCATGAGACAAGCCAACGTAACCCGAGGTGCCTGCATAGTGCTGCTAGCCGGCTTTTTCGCATCGCCAGTCAGGGCGAAGAATGATTTGGCGGCTGGGCATCGAGATCAAGATCCGCGTCCAACCGCACAGCTTGAATCCGTACTACCCCTGGCCGACGTGTTGGGCATGTCCATGGCTGACCTGGATAGGAAGGCAATCCTCATCGAGGACGTAACCAGGACTGAGCTGGGCTTGGCCCCCCGTTACGCGGTCCCGGAGGAGACGTTCGTCACGCCCGATAATGACGGCACTTGGGAAGACATCGGCGAGGGGAGGCGCCTGTGGCGCTTTCGCATCACCTCTCCCGATGCCATATCGATCAACCTTGGGTTCACCCGGTATCGCATGCCGTCCGACGGCCGCCTGCTCGTCTATTCGGCCGACTTGGGGCAGGTCATCAGACCGTTCACGGCCGAGGATAACGCAGCCCATGGAGAATTGTGGACTCCGCCAATCTTGTCCAACGACATCGTCGTCGAAGTAACCATGTCGGCTACGTCATTCTCCGAGTTGGAGCTGGAATTGACCAGCATCAACCTAGGCTATCGAGGATTCGGTGCAGGCGCCGCCTTGCGTTCCGGCTCGTGCAACGTTGATGTCGTCTGTCCTGAAGGGGACGGCTGGCGAGACCAGATCAGTTCCGTCGCCGTCATTTCCACCGGCGGCTCCACGTTCTGCACAGGCTTTATGGTCAACAACACCGCCGAAGACTTGACGCCGTACTTCATGACGGCCAATCACTGCGGAATCGGCGCCGGCAATGCCGCATCCTTGGTCGTCTTTTGGAATTACGAGAACTCGACTTGCCGCCCGCCCGGCGGTGGTGCTAGCGGCGGAGCCGGCGACGGCACGCTGAACCAATTTCAGACCGGATCATTCTTCCGGGCCGGTTACAGCCCGTCGGATGTCACCTTGGTCGAGCTTGATTCGGACCCCGACCCCGCATGGAACGTGGGCTACTCGGGCTGGGACCGGGGCAACCAGGATGGAACGGCTGGCATTGCCATCCATCATCCCAATACCGACGAGAAACGCATCAGTTTTGAGAACGATCCGCTCTCCACCACGACCTACCTGGGCAACACCTCGCCGGGCGATGGCACGCACGTCCGCGTCTTGGATTGGGATTTGGGGACCACCGAGCCGGGGTCATCGGGCTCACCGTTGTTCGACCAGAATCAGAGGATTGTTGGCCAACTCCATGGAGGGTTCGCCGCTTGCGGAAACAACGATGCTGACTGGTATGGCCGAGTCAGCGTGTCTTGGACCGGTGGCGGATCAGCTTCGTCCCGATTGAGCGACTGGCTGGACCCGCTTGGGAGCGGAGCGACCACAACAGATTTCATCTCGCTCAACACACTCTGTTCGGATGAGGGCACGGTCGAATTGCTAAGCAGTGAATACGCCTGCGAAGATACCCTGACCGCCCGCGTAATCGACTGTGGGCTGGACTTGGACCCGAACGGCATCGATACCGTGATCATCACCGTAGATTCGACAACCGAGCCAGCCGGCGAGTCGGTATTGCTGACCGAGACTACCGTCTCATCCGCTAAATTCGAGGGCAGCTTGACGCTCAGCGAAACCAATGCCCCGGGCACGCTTGAAGTGTCAGCCGGCGACACCATCACCGCCACCTACATCGATGCGGACGACGGGTTAGGCGGCATAAATGTACCTGTCATGGCAGTGGCTTCAACCGATTGCACGGCGCCGCAGATTCTCAGCGTGCAGACCTCCAACATCCAAGCAAGGGAGGCGACTGTTCTCTATACAACAGATGAGCCTACCTTAGGGACGGTTCGATTCGGGTTTAGCTGTGGCGCACTTAGCCAGAGCGCAACCGGGACCAACTTCGCCGCCTCCGGCTCGGTTCTGATGGAGAACCTGCAAGACTTGACCACCTATTTCTATGCCTTCGATGCAGAGGACGCAGCTGGCAATATCACCACCGATGACAACGGCGGCGCTTGCTACAGTTTCACCACGCTTGATGTGCCGGACTTCTTCACCGAAGAATTTATCACCGACAACGACCTGGACAACACGAAGCTGACCTTTTCGCCGAACGGCTCGGGCGACTTCTACAGCGCCTGCGCCGAATCGATCACGGCTCTGCCCACCGATCCTACCGGCGGCACAGCACTAGCTTTGGGTGATGATGCGTCGATACTGGTGTCCCCGGCCACAATACAAACGGTGTCGCTCTACGGATCAAACTACGCGAGCTTCTTTGTCGGCAGCAACGGCTACATCACCTTCATCTCCGGAGATTCTGACTACACCGAATCCCTCGACGAACACTTTGCCTCACCACGAATTTCTGTGCTCTATGACGATCTCTCCCCGAACCAGAGCGGTACGGTGAGTTGGAAACTGCTGGCTGACCGCATAGCCGTCACCTGGAGCGGCGTCACCGAGTACAACGCGGGCAACAGCAACACCTTGCAGGTAGAAATGTACTTCAACGGCGACATTACCTTGAGCTATCTTGAGGTGGCTGCTACCGATGGTATCGCCGGCCTGTCTGGGGGCGGCGGCACAGACCCCGCGTTCCTGGAGAACAACCTGTCCAACCTGGGTAGTTGCGCAGCCGGCACGATTACCGCTGCCCGCAGCTGCCTCGACCACAGTGGGGCCGGAACCTTCTGCTTCGACCTGTTGGCCAATGATCTCGAAGTGCGCAGCCCTGGGGCTTTGAGTATCGAATTCGATGTCAGCGATCCAGCCTCATCGGTGTCAGCATCGGTAAGCTGCGTGAATGTGAGCTACGCCGGCGTCGCCTCGGTGACGGCTGCAGGCGTACTGGTCACCGTGGATCTCTCAGAGGCACTACCGGACCAAGACTGTTGCACGATTAGCCTCACCGGCGACATCGAGGGAAGTGTAACTGTGCGGACCCTGAGCGGCGACATCGACCGCAACGGAATCGTCTCGACCGGCGATGCATCCATCATCAAGCCAAACTTCGGGGCAACACTGGATGCAACCAACTTTGTCCACGATTATGACGCCAACGGCGTGATCAGCACGGGAGACGCTTCCACGGTCAAGCCGAACTTCGGCAACACAGGCCCTGATTGCCCCTAGCGGCTGCCTTGCGCGGCGCTGGTCAAAGCCAACGCGCCACCCCGCTAAGTAACCGCCGCCCGTTGCGTTCGATTGTCGCGCAGCGGGCGGCGTTCTATGATGGGTGGTTATGTCATCGAAGCGTCGCCAGCCAACCGCCCTGCTCGCACCGCCATTCGGGATTGCGCTGATCGCCCTGATCTTAGGCTCAAGCGTTGGTGCATCCGATGCGGCTGCCCCCCCACGTCCGGGCACCGTCACGCTCAAATTGAATATCGGCGGGGAAGTGTTTGGCCCTGTGTTGGCCCACACCGACGATGTGGTCGTCATCGACTACCTTCGTCGGCCTTGTGCCTTCGTCTTTGACGAGTTGACACCTGCTTCAGCCTACCAAACCAAGAAGGAACTCTTAACCGCCCAAGCCGGCGGCGAGAGGCAACTCTCAGCGGAAGATCACCTCACCCTTGGCATGTACGCACTGCAACGAGGCCGACTGGCGGTGGCCAATCGAGAGTTCCGACAGCTGCTGCGCATCGATCCAAGCTATACCGAACAAGTCAAGGATGCCCGCCAAGCCGCTCGAAAGAAGAAGGGCAAGAAAGGTCGATCAAAGCCTGACGCCCCCTTGGACCAACCCGACAGCGATGGCGCCGCAAGAACCAGGAATTCAAGAACGCAAGACCGTGATAGTGAGTCAGCCGACCGGCAGGTCATCAAGGAGTACATCGAATTCGGACAGGTGGTAAAGGCTAGCCTGAACGACGAACTGGAACTGATCGAAACCGAGCACTTTCTGATTTGGACCGATTGGCGGAGGGACCGTAGCGAACCGCTGGCAGGTTGGTGCGAGAAAATGTACGCCGAAGTCGTCGCCCAATTCAAGATTCCGCCCGATCAGCCAGCCCTGCTTGGCAAGGCCCCAGTATTTTGCTTCAGGACAAAATCTCGATTCTTGCGCTTTGCAAAAACCTTCGACAACTACGAAGCCTCTAACGCGGTGGGCTACACGAGAACAGAACCAACAGGCAGGGTCCGCATCGCGGTCTATCGCCGGGCACAAACGCCGCATGAGGTCAACCGGTTCGCTGGAACTTTGGTGCATGAAGGCGTACACGCCGTCCTGCATCGCTACTACAAGACCTTCAACGTATCTGGCTGGGTGGGCGAGGGCATGGCAGATTACATCGCCCAGCAGGTGTTGGGCGATCACTGCCTCTACGGCGAAAAGGCCCGCCTCGTCGCGGGTCAGTATGTCGCCCGGGACATCCCCATCCAGAACCTCCTCCGCGTGGAAGGCATGCCCGAAGCCCACGAATACCCCGTAGCCTATAGCCTGGTGCAGTTCTTGATCGAGCGAGATACCGAGGCCTTCGATGCCATGATAAGGCACCAGAAGGACGGGTTCATCGTAGAAGAAGCCCTCCGCCGAGCATACGACGGCATGGATTTCGACGCACTGGAAGAGCAGTGGCGCAAGTGGGTGCAGTCAACCAAGTGACCCTGCGAAGTGCTCCATCTATGTCGTGATCATCGCGAGCCGCGATCGCTGCTCAGCACCCCGCCATCACTGCATAGAATCCTCCAGGCGAGCCGCCGCTGTTCATGCTATGTTCGAGAGCTTTGGTGCAATCCGCCTATCGTGCATCTCTCATGTCGGCTGGCTGAAGACTGGGAGAATCACCCCGTGATCCGGCGCATCAGCATCTCAAGCGGTCCTCTCGGAAACCTCCGCAACCACATCACCGAAAATACCATACCCAAGAGCGAGAATACGCACGCCGCCGTTGTAGCGAAAGCAAGCGATTGATTCTCCAAGCGGCTGATCGCATCCAAGAATCCCATCCCGATCACGACGTGGGCCATGTACATCGTCAACGAAAGCTGTCCAGTCGCCGCCAATGCCTCAATCCAGGCCCAACCTGAAAACCGCTCCTCCAATTCAATGCTGGCGGTGATCATGGCCAGTGCAGCCCCCAGGCCGACTACCATATACAAAGGCGTCGGAGGCATCGGGCTGGTCTCAACCAACACGCCAAGCTCCAGGAGGTGGTTCGGCAACAAGTTCTTGGCCACCCGCCCCAATAAGGCTGAAGCAATTGAACCGCCAACAAGAAGCAAAGAGCCGGACCAAAAGACTTTCCGCCTCAGCAGCGGATCACGAAGGTTCAGGCGGCCCAACCACATTCCGACGAACAAGAATCCAATCCAGGGGAATACCGGGTGAAACCCATTGAAGCACAGGTGGCGAATCATCCCTGCCGAGGTCCAGAATCCTCGATACTCGAGCGTGTTCCAATTCCACTCGCGTTCGTAGTCGAACGCAAGCAGCAGTGCCATGAATGCTGCGGTTACGAGAATCGCTCCGAGCCAAAGGGAGCGTGTTGACCACAAGAAAGCTGCGCTGGCAACGAGTAGGTAAACTCCGTAGAAATGCAAAATGTCGCCTGGCCACAGCGGCACATAGATGAGTCCGAGCGCGAGCAAGAAGAATGCTCGAAGTAGAAGCCGGTACTTCGCCCGCCGAATGTCGGGTTCGTTTCTACCCTCCCGTGCCTTGCTTGTTGAGAGCGATACTCCAATTCCGGCCAGAACGACGAAGGTAGCCGCAGCTTTCCCGGTGAGGGCGCTGAGGCACGTTTCCAGCCAAGCGGCGCCCGTTCCCTCAACAGCCATCACCACCTTGTAATTCACAAGGACCATTCCGAATACTGCGAACGCCCGTGCTATGTCATAACCAACAATGCGTTCACGCATCAGCGAATGACCTCATCCTCGCTCATACCGATGCAGCATAGCCGCTGCTCGGGGTATCGTGTGCTCATTGAGTACACCCCATGTTTCTACGCCCAACGGGCGCCGACTGCACTTGACTGAAATCAGATTGCGCTAGGTCGAACCGGCCACCGTCGCCCGGTACTGTCCAATCACCTCGTAGAACTCTTCGGGCGAACCGATCCTGTTCATATTTTGCTTTAGGGATTTCGTCTTGGGCAGCATGCGGGCGTACCAGCTGATTCGTTGGCGCATGTCCATCGTTGCCCGGCGTGGTCCTCGATACTCGACCAGAAGTTTGAAATGCCGGATGACCAGCTCGACGCGTTGATCGAAGGTTGGCGGCTCTGGAATCGTGCCGGTCGTCAGGTAGGCGTGGGTGTCTCGAAAGATCCACGGATCACTCAGCGCTCTTCGGCCTATCATCACCCCGGCACAGCCCGTGCTGTCGATCATTTCTTTGGCATCTTGCGGCGATTTGATGTCGCCGTTTCCCAGCACGGGGATGTCGGCCACAGCTTCAACCACCGCGGCGATGCCGGAGCGATCTACATCTCCGCCAAACCGCTGGGCACCGGTTCTACCGTGGACGGTGATCAATTGAATTCCCACGTCTGCCAGCATTCGAGCTAGTTGTGGCGAATTCTGTTGGCATGCATCGAACCCCAACCGCATCTTGGCGGTTACCGGCACCTTAACCGCTTCGACGATGGCCTGGGCAATGCGCGTCGCTGCTTCCGGCCGTCGCATCAGGGCGACCCCGCCATCTTTCTTGACCACCTTGTCGGCTGGGCAGCCCATGTTGATGTCGATGACCACCGCCCCATGCGCCTCTGCCCACTGTGCCGCCTTGGCCATCAACTCGGGATCTTCGCCGAAGAGCTGCATGCAGAGAGGCTCATCCTCCGGGCAGGTCGCAGCCAGGTACATCGACTTGTCGTTCTCCTTCAGCAAACCGTGCGGACTCAGCAAGTCGGTGCAGGCCAATCCAATTCCGCCGCACGAACGGGCGACCAGCCGAAATGGCAGATCGCAAAAGCGGGCAATCGGGCTTAGGAAGAGATTGGTCTTGGGCGTAAAGTCGCCGATACGCAGACAAGTGTCGGGTTGGGCGAGTTCGGGGGTCATCAGAATCGCCATGATACCGCATTGGACGGAGGTGGCTAAATCTGGCAGGTTGATTTTTGGACCGGCCTATGGTGCCATGGTTTCGCCCGATAACCGCTAATCTCTTGAATACGGATTGAACCATGGCTGACCCATACGCGACGATGTTGGAACGGATCAAAGACGTGGGCCGACTCTCGGCCATCGAAGCTCTGCTCGATTGGGATCAAGAGACGTATATGCCCAGCCAGGGCGTGGAACCCAGGGCGGAAATGATGGCTATGGTTGCTGGCATGAGGCACGAGCAAGCCACCTCGTCAGAAATGGGCGATCTCCTAGGTCAACTCACCGACGACGACGGCAGCGACCCGATTCGCCAGACCAACATCCGAGAGACGCGCCGCAGCTATGATCGCTCGGTGAAAGTGCCCAATGAGCTGGTCAAGGAATTGACCCACACATCTGCCATGGCTATGGAAGCCTGGGCCAAGGCAAGGTCGGAGTCTAAATTCGACGGGTTCGCACCGCACTTAACCAAACTGCTAGACCTCAAGCGCACGCAGGCAAATTGCATCGGCTATGACGACGATCCATACGATGCACTCATGGATGAATTCGAGCCGGGAGTTAAGACAGCGGACGTGGCTACGCTATTCGCCGAGCTTCGCCAACGCCTAGCCCCCATCGTGCAGGAACTGGCCGAGGCCAGGAACAAGCCCGACTTTTCGATCCTAGAGCGCCACTATCCGCAGGCGGAGCAAGAACAGTTGGGGCGAGGATTTGTCGAGGCCGTCGGTTTCGATTGGCAGGCAGGGCGAATGGACGTTTCAGTCCATCCATTCTGCACCTCCATGACCAGCAAGGATGTGCGCCTCACCACGCGGTACGATGAACACTATATGCCCTGTGCAATTTTTGGGCTGATGCATGAAGCCGGCCACGGTCTTTATGAGCAAGGGCTAGAAGTAGAGCATCGCTTCACGCCGATGGGCCAGGCCACGTCATTGGGCATTCACGAGTCGCAGTCGCGGCTGTGGGAAAACATGGTCGGACGATCCAAACCTTTCTGGGAATGCAACTATGCCCGGACGAAGGAATTGTTCCCCAAAGCCCTGGGCGACATCTCCATGGATGCCTTCTACCGGGCGATCAACACCGTTCAGCCCTCGCTCATTCGCGTCGAAGCCGACGAGGTGACCTACAACCTGCACATCGTAGTCAGGTTCGAATTGGAACGTGCCCTCATCAACAAGCAGTTGGAGGTGGCTGACCTGCCCGACGCCTGGAACCAGAAAATGAAAGAGCTGGTGGGCATCAAACCGTCGAACCATGCCGATGGATGCTTGCAAGACATCCACTGGTCGCTAGGTGCGTTTGGCTACTTCCCCACCTATGCACTGGGCAACCTCTATGCCGCTCAGTTCTTTGCCGCCGCCCAGAAAGCCCTGCCAAACCTGGAAGATCAAATCCGCGCAGGCCAACTCATGCCCTTGCGGGAGTGGCTAGCCCAGAACATCCACAGCCACGGCATGCGATATGGTGCAGCAGAACTTTGCGAAATCGTGACCGGATCAGCCCTATCCACTGACCCATTCATCGAGTACGTCGAGAAGAAGTTTCGGCCTGTCTATGGGCTTGACTAGGTCGCTCGGAAGATCACCGGCTAGTCATCGGAGGCAGGATCGCCTTGGGCATCTTGGTAATCTCTGGGCGTATCGATGTCCTGGAGGACGCCGGGGGTTTCGCATTCGATTGTCTGTAGGCGATCCGCATGGCGTCGTAGCAGTTCAGCCAGCCCGCCCTCTTTGATTTCGTCCATCTCAGCCGTCGCCCATTGCGGGACGATCACCGGATGGCCCTTCTTCTCTTGAAAGGATGCCACGACAAAATCTTCAGGATGGCGTTCAAAGCCCCTGAGGCAAGTGATGACACTGGCTAGATCGACCGAGGGCATGTCGCCCGGACAAACCAAGAAACCAAGCGGCTCATCCATCGGGAACGCCTCCCTGGCGGCTGCGACCCCCATGCAGATCGAATCGAGCATCTGTGATTGCTCGTCGTCGTTGATCACCGTAACAAACCGCGGATCTTCAAGGAGGTCGAGTTCATCGGCAATCAGCTGATGAGTGACCACGACCAAGCCACCGATCGGAGCGGCCAACATGGTATCGATAACCGAATCGAGAATGGTGCGTCCGCCAAATGGCATTAGCTGCTTGGGTTCGCCCATGCGCCGGGATCGGCCGGCGGCTGGGATAACCGCGTACACAGCAGCGGATTCAGGTTGAGCGCCTTGCATAGCTATTCCTTGGAAACTTCGAACGGACCTTCAACCATCTTGCGGCGGTCTTTGCGTCGCACAGCCACCAGTTCAGCCGCGATACTTACTGCAATCTCGGGCACGGTGACCGCATCAATACTCAACCCGATGGGTGCATGCACGCGGTCCAACAACCCAGGGTCAACCCCGTCGGCCTTGAGGTCATCAAAGATCAGCTTCACCTTTCGGCGACTGCCAATCATGCCGACATAGCGAGCCGATGATTTGATCACCGCCCCCAACGCCTGTTCGTCGTGCTTATGCCCGCGGGTGACGATGACCACATAGGTTGCCTGGTTGATGGGGAAGTCGCGGAGCGTGCTTTCAATGTCGGCCGCGATAGGTGCTATGGGCGGCGGGAGGCGATCTGCATTGGCAAAGTCAGCCCGATCATCCACCACCACCACTTTGAATTCCATCTCGGCGGCCAGCTTAGCCAAGGCGGTTCCGACATGGCCCGCGCCGGCGATGAGCAGTGTGGGTTCGGATGCAAGCTGAACGCGGTATTCAACCCATTTCTCTTGATCGCGCACCTGAATAGGGACCAGAGCGTCTTGGCCAGCCTCCATATCGGCAATGATATTGCGAAACACCTCAGCCTGCTCGTTCGAGTGGATGGGCATTACCGCAATGTCCATGTGCCCTCCACAAATCAGTCCGTCATCCCAGCCAAAATCATGATCCAGTTGGTAGCTGAGCATTTTCGCTTCTTGGCACTGCAGGAGGCCAAACGCTTGGGTGCGAACTTCGGCTTCAACGCAGCCGCCGCCCAACGTGCCGCTGCTGTTCATAGCCTCGTCGAGTAACAACGTAGCCCCGGCCGATTGCGGTGTGGAGCCGCGGGTTTTGACGACCGTGCACAGGGCAACGCGACGGCCTGCTTCGACCTCGGACACGATCTTCTCAAATAGCGGCTGCTGCTCAATCACGGTTGCGATCCTGTCCAACTAGATAGCTAAGCCGGGTCAACGGATGTTTCAACTGGCTTGGTGTCATCTGGAGTCACCGGGAGGTATTTATCGAACCAGCCCATGTCCCAATCGAGCTTGGCTTTGCGGTTCTTGTAGGTCGTTGGACTATGGCCCGTGTTGGGATAGACCACCAACTCGGTGGGCGTCTTGATGTATTCGTGAAGGGCGCGGAATAGAGCCTTACTATGCGCGGGCGGGCATCGTGGATCGTTCTCCCCAACGTGGATGATGGTCGGTGTAGTAATCTTGTCGGCTCGATACAGGGGCGAAGCTGCCTGCATCTCGGCGGGCTTGTTCCAAGGGAAGCCCTCCTGGAAATTGATCACATGCCCCGGCGTGTCCTCGGCGGCCCACTGCAATACCACGTCGAAAACGCCGGCCCCGCTGCTGGCTACCTTGAATCGATCCGTCGTGGTGATCAAACAGTTGGTCAAGTATCCGCCGTTGCTCCAACCCATGACCCCAAGTCGATCCGGGTCAGCGATTCCCGAAGCGACCATGGCATCTACGCCGGTGAGAATGTCCACCACGTCGCGGTCATTCTTGTGACCAACCAATTCGGTCAGGAATTGATCCCCGTAACCGGTCGACCCGCGATAGTTGGGGCTGAGCACCGCGTAGCCCCGAGAAGCCATCAATACCCGACCGTAAATCCAGAAACGAAACTCCAACAGCGAAGCCGCCGTAGGCCCGCCGTGAATCTCGACAATCATGGGCAGCGGTCCGTCACCGTCTTTGTACTCCGGCGGCAACTCCAAAATGCCCTGCACGTCGTCGCCGTTCCAACCTTTCCAGGAGACTGTCTTGATCAGCGGGATCTTCCAGGTATCTACCTGCCGGTTCGAGTGGGTCAACCGCTTCAACGCAGGTTCAGCCTCAGGTTTGATTGCGGCTGCGAACACATCCGGCGGATGCGACACGGTAGACATGACCGCAGCTATATCGCTGCCTGACTTGGCGGTATGGAAAGACTTGACGGCTACATCGCCCGGCGTAAGCACACGCATTGATCCTTGCTTACCGTCCTTGATCCCCGTAATGCAATACACCCTAGCCCGGGCGTGGTCCTCGCCCATGAAGCAAAGCGAATCTGAATCGCCCAGCCACTCCATGTGCCCGGGCGAGACGGTGACTTGATTGGGGCGGGTTAGCTTTTGAACAGCCGGCGACTCGGAGCTGAATCGGGCCACCAGGATTTCGGATGGATAGCCATCGAAACTCACCTGAAACGCCAGAGACTTGCTATGCCCCGCCCAGGCCAATGATTCGAGCCAGCCGTAGGGGCTCGGAGCATCTTTGCGCCAGAGTTGATCCTCCAGCGTAGTCATCTTCTCGGTTTGCGTATCGTAGATGTCTACCCGAGAGCGACCCTCGTTGCTGATCAGCTCGTTAGTCGGCGCGGTGATCATGGCAATGCGGCTTTGATCCGGCGACACAGCCAAGTCGCCGATGACCCGTTCTTCATCGATCAGCTTCTCTGACTTCCATGTATTGAGGTCCAGCTTCCAAACCTGCGAAAACTCAACCACGCCATGACCGTAGGTGATATGGTCGTGCGTTTCGCGAAGATCCTTCCACTCCTCCTCGGTGCCCTTCTCGCTGACCACATAGTAAAGCACCGCCCCGTCAGCGGAGAGTTCATAGTCATCCACGCCGTCTTTGAGTCGCGTCACCGGAAAGAGTCCAGTGCCATCAGGGCGAATCCGCCAGAGCTGCGTCTTGCCGTTGTACGGAGCTTCTGATCCATCGCCCTGCTTGCGGCTGCTGGTGAAGTAGATCCACTGCCCGTCGGGGCTCCAAGTGGGGTTGCCATCGGCGGCGCTATCGAAAGTCAACCGGTTGAACGCTTTGCTATCGCGGTCCACGATCCAAAGGTCGAGATTCCGCTTGTCGGCGGGAGGCTCCCAGCGCAACTCGGTATAGACCACTTGTTTCGCATCGGGTGAGAAGGCACAACCCGTAACCACACCGATGGAGAAGTAGTCGTCGGCTACGATCTGATGGTCGCGAGCAACCCCACCAGCCAAGGCCAACTGGGGCAGCACCATGAGGGCAAGCAGGATACTTCTTAGCGCAGGGAATCCACAAAGCACAGGCAGGCCTCCTTTTGGGCAGGACAGCGGATCACGGTCGATCCACATTGTCGCGATCCACAACCGGGATGACAAGCCCGCGGCGAATGCTCAGATACATGCCCGCACCCAACAGCCCGATCACCAAGCAGCCTATCCACAGGGTAGTCCCACCCCAATACGTCAAAACGATCCCACCGATCGGGGCGCCCAACATGTTCGCCGTCGAAAAGCACATGGAAAACACGCTCATGTAGCGGCCCCGATACTCGACGGGCGACATGTCGCTGACAACGGCTGACACCAGCGGCGCCTGGATCATCTCACCGGTCGTCCAAATCAGCACGGTTAGCTGAAACTGCCAAGAGGTGACCGCCAACGCCTTGAGCCCAAAGCCCGCCGCCAATAGCACAGCCGCAAGAGCGAGGGCATTCCCGCGGTGGAACCGGACGATCCAGGCTGTGATGGGCAACTGGAAGAGAACAATCATCCAGCCATTGGTCGAGATCATGGTGCCATAGTCGTTGGCTTGGAAACCTTGTTCTCTAAGGAAGAGCGGCAAGGTGGACATCGCCTGCATGTAGACCAACCCACAGAGCAGCGAAGCCGCACAAAATAGCAAGAAGGTGCCGTTGCCCAGAATGTGTTTGAATGCTCCCCGTCTCCTGTCGTCAGCCTCAGCGGGCGGCTCTGCATTCGGCGATTCACCGGCAACAGCCAACTCCTCGTCGGCGTTTGGTGCGGACTTGGCTGGCAGGGTTTCCCTAATTAGAAAAACGAGAATAAGGGCATTCAAGCCCGCGGTGACTGCGTCGCCCCAGAAGAGCCATTGGAACCAGATAACAGCCAACTGCCCGCCGATCAGTGCCCCGAGAGCGAATCCCATGTTGATCGCTACATACATGAGTCCAAAGGCCTGCGTCCGCCGTTCCGGCTCTACCAAATCAACCAGCATCGCCTGAGCGGCCGGTCGATACATCTCAGCCAACATGGCAAAAGCAGCCACAGCACACAGCAGGCCCGGCGGCCAATGAATGTCTCCAAAGAAACGCAACACAATCATGCCACCCAGCAGGCTGGCAATCATGACCACCCGGCGACCGATGATGTCGGCCAAGTGCCCTCCCAAGAGGACGCCCAGAATAGCCGCCGCGCCGTAAACACCCAGCGCCAGGGTGGCGAACTGCTTGCTTAGGCCTTTGTCGCCTACCAGGTAGAGGGTTAGGAACGGCATCAGGAAGGTGCCGGCCCGGTTCACCAGGGTTCCGGCGCACAGAATGTACACCGAAGGCGAAAACCCGAGATAGCTCTTGATCATCAACCGCTCTCAAAATTGCACTCGAATCGGTGCACGTTGACGACCGATCCGGCTTTTCTTGGCCCAAACCTCGGCGAATCCCGCTGGAGCGTAGCGGGCAGCCAATTCAGCGGCAAGAAACATTCATCTTGATTGCCTGAGGCCGACCGCATCGGCGGAGTTTCTGCTATAATGCTCCGTTTGGCTTCGGCGCTCCGCGGGGGAGGATCCCCCAGAGGGCAGCATTGGGCTACAGGGATAACGGAATGATCGCGCTACATGGATTGTGGGCCGGGGGCCAACTAAGGCTCTGGGGCGAGTCGTCTGCCGGCGGCAGCGAAGAGACGAACCCTCCGCCCAAGGACCAAAACGGACCATCCATTGGTCAAGATAGCCCCGATTTACGCCCGCACCCATTCGCTTTGTCGGCTGACACACTTCGGCGCGTGGTCGGTGACAGCTGGGATGGCCTCCTGGCTGCCGGCGGCAGTGCGAATTCCCTTGAGTTGCGCCTGCCCACCCTTGCAGACACTCCTCTTGCTTCCCAAGACTTGGCTAGCATTACCCCCGACCAAGCCAAAGACGCGGACGTAGCCCTGTCTTCCTGGCGATCACCATGCCTAGATTTCGCACCGGTTGACGCCATCGACCTCCTGACTTACCTGCCCCACGAAACCGCCGATCAACCCCGGGTCGGTCAATCGCTCCGCTTTTGGGCCAGGTTAGCCCGCGTCTTGGTTGATCTGCTTTCCGCCCAGAGATTCGCGCCGGATGTCATCACCAGTGACGACGGCACCCACCGAGCAGTTTGGCGCCCCGTACTCGACGAGTTGAACCAGTCAGAGGCGTTGGCCCAACTAATCTCGTCCATGCCTCCGGTTTGCCGATGCCTCAGCGATCACCTCCATTCGACAGAACCTCGCAATCTGGTGGAGAACTTCTTCACGGCCACGACAGATGCGGTGATCCGGCAGAGCTTGGCTGATGACCCTTTGGCCAGCTCCCTGGAATCAGAAAATAGCTACAAGTCGAACCAAGAAATCGCCTGGCTGCGGGCGTTGGTGGGCCTCAACACGCGGATTACCGGCCGGACAGAGCAATGCCACGAATTGGCCCGCACCATCCGAGAATGGGTAGGCCAATTGGATGACGCAACTATCCATGCCCGCTTCCGCACCTGCTTTCGGCTCAACACGCCCGAAGCACCCGATTACAGCGACACGGCTGAAGACGAATCCGAATGGACCATCAGTATCCACTTGCAAGCCTGCGATGATGCGAATTTTCTGCTGGATGCCGAGCGCGTTTGGTCGATGGCTGACGGCGTCGCTCTGCTTCGCGGGCACTATGAACTTCTGCGCGAACAGCTTGAAGCTGACCTCCGCCGGGCAACACATTTCTTGCCCGCGTTGGTCGAGGCACTAGAGAGGCCCACGCCGCGTGAAATTCGGGTCGATACCGATGGGGCTTACACCTTCCTTCGCGAGTGCGTTTCGCTCCTCGAGTTGAACGGATTTGGCGTAATCGTTCCTGAATGGTGTACCACGCCTGGACCACAGTTGGGGCTGCGGCTGAGCCTAAGTCCAATCTCTCCTGGCCGATCGGGTTCGGCTGAGATGGGGCTCGACGCCCTGGTCGATTACAAGTGGCAGGTCGCCTTGGGCGATGAGCCGCTGACCGCCGATGAATTTCGCCAGCTCTGCCGTCGTCGTGGCAGCCTGATCAACTTCCGAGGCCGATGGATACAAACCAGGCCTGAAGCGTTGAAGGCCGTTCGCCAATTGCTGAACCAAGAGAAACCCGAACCCATCACCATATTTGAAGCCCTGCGACTCTCCATGGGCCGATCGAGCGAGATGGGCTTGCCCGTGACCGGCATCGACGCCCGCGATTGGCTGGGCGCCGCCCTGGCAGGAATCGGCTCGGGCAATCAAACCATTGTCGATCTTGAGCAGCCCAGCGAATTCCATGGCACACTTAGGCCCTACCAACTCAAGGGATTGTCCTGGTTGTCATTTCTGGACCGCTACGGTCTGGGAGGCTGTCTCGCCGACGACATGGGCTTGGGCAAGACGATCCAGTTGATCGCTCTGCTGCTCCACGAGCGCGCAGCTGGAGCGAAGCCTGGCCCGAGCCTATTGGTCGTACCCATGTCGGTGGTCGGCAACTGGCAACGAGAGATTCAACGATTCTCCCCCTCGATCAAGGTGATGATCCACCATGGTTCAGAACGTTTGAGCGGCGATGCGTTCGTCTCCGAAGTCAGCAAGCATGACGTAGTCATCAGCACCTACGCGTTGGCCCATCGCGACTTTGACCACCTCGATCAACTCCGCTGGCGGAGGATCGTGCTCGACGAAGCCCAGAACATCAAGAATCCAAACGCCAAGCAAACGGCTGCGACGTGCAAACTCAAGACCATGCGCCGGATCGCCATGACGGGTACCCCACTCGAGAACCATCTGACCGAATTGTGGTCGATCAACGAGTTCCTCAACCCAGGCCTCCTAGGTACCGCTGCCGACTTTCGGCGAGAATTCGCCGTGCCCATTGAGAAGCACCACGATGCCGAGCGAGGCAAGCAACTTCGCCGATTGATTCAGCCCTTCATGCTTCGCCGGGCCAAAACCGACCCCGGCGTGGCTGATGACCTGCCGCCCAAGATGGAGATGAAGGTCTTTTGCAACTTATCCCGCGAGCAGGCTGTGCTCTACCAAGCGGTGCTCGATGAAATGCTCGGGAATATCGACGGTTCTTCGGGCATGCGCAGGCGCGGATTGGTGCTGGCTGCCCTGACCAAACTCAAGCAGATTTGCAACCATCCTATCTGTGTCGCTGAGGGTCAGGACGACTCCGGCCAACTAGCCGGTCGAAGCGGCAAAGCCGAACGCCTGGTCGAAATGCTCGAAGAGATGCTGGCTGAGGGCGAACGGGCCCTGGTCTTTACCCAATTCCGCAAGATGGGCGACATACTGTCCCGTTTTCTTGAAGAGCGGCTGGGTTACAAACCGCTCTACTTGCACGGCGGAACCACGGCTCCGCAACGCGACAAGATGATCATGCGCTTCCAGGATGACGATCCGTCAGTCCCCATCTTCTTGCTGTCCTTGCGGGCCGGCGGCTTTGGTTTGAACTTGACCTCTGCCAGTCATGTATTCCATTTCGATCGCTGGTGGAACCCAGCCGTGGAAGACCAAGCCAGTGACCGTGCCCACCGAATGGGCCAAACCAAGAAAGTCCAGATCCACAAGTTCGTCTGCGTAGGCACCCTCGAAGAGCGAATCGACAAAATGCTGGAAGAGAAACGCGACTTGGCCGACCGCATTTTGGGCAGCGGCGAGAAGTGGCTGACCGAGCTATCCACCGACCAACTCCGCGAAGTGCTAGCTCTATCCCAAGAAGCTGTTGGAGAGGATTTCGATGCTTGAGAAAACAAGCCAACCCGAGCGAAGCAGCGATCAGCCGCTGGTCCATGACGGGGTGTCCGAGGTGCCGCAAACGGACGCCGGGGCCGAGGGCGCTGATACAGAAACCGCATCGAACAACAAAGCCTATCAGTACCTGCACACCCCAGCCCCGACCCTCGAGTCCTCCATCGAGTCGTTTTGGAGCAGCACCGTACCCCTGGAAAGCATCCCCGAGGTAGTCACCCCACCCCACGAACCCTACGAAATCCTGAAACGCCTAGGCACATCCCCTTTTGAAGCCAGCAACTTCCCCCTGGTAGGGTTCCTAGCCAGCGCCTACGAAAGGGCCAGCCGCCTAGCCATGGAACGAGGTCGGGCTACACAGAACACACCGTAAGCCGTTGGGCTATTGGTTTCCCTCGGCACTGAGGTCGAGGGCCATGATGTTCTTCTGGTCACGCACATACAGGGTTGAGCCGACCAGCGATGGCGCGGTGATAGCGTTTCTTCCCAATATCTGAAACTCGGATTCGACCGTCAGCGTATCTCGGCTTGCCTTCGCCAAAGAGAGTTGGCCATTCTGGTCCAGGCTGATGAGCTTATTGCCGTCGCCCACCAGCGTTGCTCCGACAAGTTTGCGTTCTAGCCACTTGCATTCGCCGGTGTACATATCCACGGCCATGAAGGAGTCGTTTTGTCCTGCCTTTGCACCGTAAAGCAGAAAGGTCAATGGGATCGAGTAGAGCGGCTATTCAGCAGCCGCCTACTCGACCCCAAGGATGAGGAGAAAGCAACGAGGATTCCTTTGCCCGCGCGGATGAAGCGGCAACCCTGATCGTGCATCTACTCTCCAATGCACGGGTTCGGTGAAACAATTCATTGCTGCGCCTTTGGGCGCCCCTGGCACGAGGTCAATCTGACCTCTCCAATCGCTTGGCCACGGACGCCCTGGCGACAACACTCTCTCTCCCCTTCCCCAAGGCCGATACGGTCGCAGTCGGAAGAGGCTTCCCCCATTCAAACGAAAACCGGAGCCCGAATTCACTTTCTGAGAGAGAAAAAAGTCAAAATTATTTCGATGCTCCGTTGGATTGGGTTCCTGATGACAGCCAACCTGGCTGCGACTGGAGCTAGAGGGGGCTTGCCACTTGTGGGGTATCGACGCTAACCTACAGCAGTCAAGCCGGTTGCATAAGTTTGGGGTTCGTTCGAGCATGACCAAGTCGGATTCAGAAGACCAGACGATCGCCAATGCTATCGAGGGCAGCGAGGCTGCCTTGACCAGCCTGCTCAAGCAATTCGGGCCTTCGGTGCGTCAAAACATCTCCAGCTCGATTCCACGACGTTGGCAAGCGGTCCTAGCCGCCGACGATGTCATGCAACAGGCCTACACAGACGCATTTATGGCCATTGGCCGCTTCGTGCCGCGGGGCAAGGGTGCCTTCGGTGCATGGCTAAACACCCTGGCCAAGCGGAATCTCATCGACGCCATCCGAGGGCTAGAGGCTGACAAACGGGGAGGAGACCGCCAGCAGATTGGCGGAGCCGGCCAAGCTGAGTCCTTTGTCGCCCTTTATGAGCGGTTGGGAGGCACTTACACCAGCCCCAGCAGCCAAGCGGCCCGCCAAGAAGCCCGGCTTAGCCTGGAAGAAGCAATCGAGAGGCTGCCCGAGACCTATCGGCATCTGATCCGCCTCTACGATCTGGAAAGTCGCCCCATAAAAGAGGTCGCCGAGACCCTGAATCGAAGCCCAGGCGCTGTTTTCATGCTCCGCTCACGGGCACACCGCAAGCTCTGTGACATCATGGGGACAGCCTCAAAGTACATGGGCGATTCGTCGTGAGTTGCGGGGCGTCTCCTTCGTTTTAGGTAACATTGGGGGGAGTAGCGGAGACGCCTGAGGAGCGAGCGGAAGCAGGACATGACGCCCAATCCAAAACATCCTGACGATGTAGCCGGTGACGAGCGAGACCTGATCCAGGGCGCTCTGCGCGATGCGGAGGATTGGAAGCCCCAGACCGACACCGCCCGACCTGGCAGCCAGCAGGCGTCGGGCGAGTTCTTCATCCCAGACATGATCCCCGGGTACCGGATCATCCATGAAATCCACCGCGGCGGGCAGGGCATCGTCTACCTTGGCGTTCACCAGGCCACCAAGCGCAAGGTCGCCATCAAAGTCATGCGCGAAGGCCCATTTGCCGGGTCGCGGGACCGCCTACGCTTCGAGCGCGAGTTACACATACTCGCCCAGCTGGATCATCCCAACATCGTCGGCATTCACGACAGCGGATCGGTGGCCAATAGCCACTACTTCGTTATGGATTATGTGTCCGGCGAGCAGCTGGACCTCTTCCTCGCCGCCGGCTTCGACGACATCAACCATGTCATGCGAACGATGCTCAAAGTCTGCGAAGCCGTCAACGCAGCCCATCTCCAGGGCGTCATCCACCGCGACCTCAAACCCAGCAACATCATCGTCGACGGCGAAGGCCAACCGCACATCCTGGATTTTGGCCTGGCCAAAGTCATCGGTGGCGAAGTTCCCGATGCCGAACCGATGAGCATCACCGGCCAATTCATGGGCTCAATACCCTGGTCAAGCCCGGAACAGGCCAAAGGCCGTTCCCGCCAGATTGATGTCCGAACCGACGTCTACTCGCTGGGCGTCGTCTTGTACCAAATGCTCACTGCCCGGTTTCCCTACACAGTGGTCGGACACTTGTCCGACATCGTCACCAGCATCTGCGAAAGCGAACCAGCCAAGCCGCGCACCTACCGACCTGAAATCAACGACGAGGTCGAGACCATCGTGCTCAAGTGCTTGTCCAAGGATCGTGATCGCAGGTATCAATCTGCCGGAGAACTGGCCCGGGACATCAAACGCTACCTGGCGGGCGAGCCCATCGAAGCCAAACGCGACAGCAGCTGGTATATCATTTCAAAAACCGTTCGGCGCCATAAAGTGCCCGCTTTTGTCACTTTCGGGTTCGCCACACTGCTGATGGGCTACGCGATCACCTCCTCGGTACTCTATCAAAAAGCCGCCGCCGCCGAGCAGCGAGCTGTACGCAACAACGACTCACTGACAAGCATGATGAACCTGTTTGAAGTGGTCACCACCGAACAACCGGGCCGGATGAAGGCGTTGGATCGTTTTGTCGAAGACTTCGATAGAGAGCCGCCCGAGGATCCAGCCACCCAAGCGTTGGGGCGACACAGCATAGGCCTCATCTACAGAGATTGGGGGGCCTACACCAAGGCTGTGCCGCAGTTCGAAGAGGCACTCGACATTCGTCAAGACATCTTTGAAACTCCTAGCGCGACAATCGCCCAAAGCTTGCACGACCTAGGCTCGGTATACTGGTTCAGCGGGCGGTACGACGACGCCATCGAGACCTATGAAGACGCGCTGAGCATGCGCAGGGAGCTATTCGGCGAAGTCAGCGAGGAAGTCGCCCGCACCATGACCCACATGGCTGCCAGTTTTGATTATCGCGGCGATGAAGAAGCCGGCGACCACCAAGCCGGTGAGCAATTGTACCGCGACGCCCTGGACATTCGCCGCGAGCTGCTCGACGCCAACCACCCCGACATCGCCAGCAGCCTCAACAACATCGCAAAGTCGCTATTCCACCAGGGGCGCTTTGAAGAGGCAGAAGTGATGCTCGGCGAATCGTTGGATATGATGCGCAAGTCTCCGGTGGACAATGAAAAGTACATTCTGCGCTCGCAGCACAACCTAGCCGAAGTGTTGATGGAGCAAGGTGAACTCGATGAAGCCCAAACCTTGCTGCGAGACACGATCACCAAGAAGATCGACAGCCTCGGCGATAACCACGACTCGGTCGCCCACAGCTATCAACTACTGGCCGAGATTCTATACCGCCAAGGCAGCCTGGAATCCGCCAAACTCTACTGCGAAAAAGCACTCACCATCCGCGAACAAAATGTAGCCGCCCAACACCCCAGCATCGCCGACGCCCGCGACCTACTCTTCCGCATCGAAGAGGATCAGCAGGAAGACTGATTTCCGTCACTGGCGCGGAGCTGCCTGCCTTCCAGAGCAAGATCGCCAATCAGTTTTCCTCTTCCGGCGGTGGCCAAAAGACGTAGTCATCAGATTCGGTTCCGCCGTCGATGCTGTCATCCCAACTTGGTGAATGGATCCCGCCGTCATCCACGCCATTCTCAGAGCTGGAGTAGATCGTCGGTCCGTTATCATCCACCCGGTACATGAAATCTTGGCCGGTAAAGGGGTCTGTGCGGGCTTGGTCGCCAATACGCTCAGGCAAGTCATCCAGCGATTCAGGCCAATGTCCGTTGCGTGCTTTGAATAGATGCGTTGCGTAGGCTAGCTGCGTCGCTCGGCGAGAGGCGTCAGCCCGGGTTCTAAGTTTATGTACCCGACTTAGCGAGGGTAGTAGGGCTTCGGTCAAGGCGTTCGTGTGGACATAGCGATCGGCCGTGGATTGGATGTCGGCGGAGCGCACTGCCGGGTACCCGGTATTGAATTGGTCGGCTACCTCGGTGTAGTAATCGCCAAAGGCCTGGGTGGCTGCCTGAGCGTCAGCCAAACTCAAGGATGTAATCTGCTCAACGGCCTGCTCATTACCACCGATAGCCCCCAACATCTTTTGTGCGGTTTCTATTCTGGATTCTTCGCTGTACTTCGGGCTGAACAATCGCTGGGTTAGCTGCATGGATACCGCCTGCTCTGCTCGGAGGAAGCGAACAGGGTCGCTGTCGTCGCGGTCATTCTCGAGTAGGATGTCCAGAGCTTCTTCCAAGCCACGCGCGTCGAAGAGGCCATGCTGTAACGCGCTTAGCGCGTTCTTATGCACCAATTTGGATTCGGCTGCCCCTACCAGGTTTTCGATCAACGTGCTGCCTTCGGTCAAGTGCTTGGCGTTGCGCAGGGTGGTCTCGAAGGCATCCAGCATCCGTTCGGGCGAGACCGTCCCGTCTTCTCGCGTGCGCCAAGCATCGGCCAGCGTTGCCCGGGCCAACTGACGGTGTGACGACAAGTGGGGTATCCGCATGTCGATTAGCAGGGGCTCGTCTTCACCTGCTTGGCCTGGCGGTTCGTTGCCGAACAAGGGTGGCATCGAGTAGTCCTCAGACCAACTCGCGTCTCGGAACGATTCCAACAAACCTTGGACTTGACGATTACTCTGCTCCCACCCCGGGTGATCGTGGACGTCCCAAGGGCCAGGCGGTCCTTGGCGGGTCTTATCGGTGAACATATTGTTCAGGTCAGGCCAATCGGCGCTTACTTGGTCGTCGTTCCAAGGCATGGGCATGAACTCGGCGTAGGCGTCGAAGGCATTATCTGTACCACCAAGTTGCGCCGTTTGGGTGTACCAATCGACGTAATCAACCGGATCCTCGAAGTTGGCTTGCGGTGGGATGTTCAAATCGTCACTGCCAGCCGACAATGCATTGCCCAAAATATCTACGTCTGCGCCGGGCGAAAAATCGTGGCCAGACCAAGAAGCCATCACCAATTTCTGCGCCGATTTCTTGGCCGGTTTTGCGCAGTAAGCCATGAGGGTTGAGCCATTCCTAAATTGAATCGCGGTTGGACTGCAAGCCTTTGGCAGTCGAACACCAGCTTCTTCCTCAAAGGTCAGGCCGTCACGGCTTCGTAGTGAGATGACACCGTCTTGGCTAGTGCCGTAGGCCCGCAACCCTTCGTCGGTCTTGACGATACTGCCAAGCTTCCACCGTTTGCTCAGTCTTGGCGGAGTAGCCGCCTCGAACCGTCGCCCATCCTTAGAAACAAACTGCGCTGTCCTGCGAAGCGTCTCCTTCGATTGATCAGAACGTGCCAGCGTCGTTGACACATAGAGATGCACCAGATCATCCCAACATGCCAAGAGTGGCTGCACATTGACTCCGGGTGGAATGGGTTCATCGATCACCGAGTCAAGAACATAGTCAAGACCATTACGCGTCGAAGCTGATCCGATGACCGTGCTTGAACCATTTGACCCTGGCGTGCAAAAGATCATTCGATAGTGGCGCCGCCCCGCTCTGACGAGGTTGGGGTAATGCGCTTCGACGGATTGGCCTTGTTCATTGACGATATTAATCTGCCTTGGCTTGGACCAACTTCGCCCTTGATCGGTTGATCGGCTAGCCATGATGGTAGACCGCTGTTTGGAATCTGGTCCGGTGGTCTGCTCGAACAGGAGCAGAAGTTGGCCATTGGGCAAACGCTCGAGGAATGGAGAATGGGCGGTAGCAGCCAGGGCGATTGGATCTTCTGTAAAGGTCAAGCCATCCAAAGACCGCGCTATCTTCAAGATGCCACCAGGAGAGCTCTGATCAGCCAGCCGTCCGGGGCTGTGCGTTGGAGCGGGCCGGGATTGGCCAAGACTGAGCAAGGCCGTGCAGACAATGAGTAGACTTGGCATGGATTCGATACTCCAGGTGGTCGAATTTCATGGGAACAGGCCGTCGGAGAGCCGCTACAGCATCAGATGCAGCTTCGAGGGAAAATCCAGCGACTACCCCGGGCTACTTTCCTTGAACCGATCCAGAAGTTTCTTACACTTTTTCAGCAAAGAATGAATCCGGCAGAACCCATCAGTCTAGCCCACGGCACCCTCTGAGCACGCTGTAGCCCACTTCTTCTTGACGATCAGACCTGATGGGTGCAGGGAGACGTGACTCAAAAAGAAACCGCCCGCGACAGCCAGTTGGCCATCGCGGGCGGGTGATTCGTGACTCTAAGATTCTGAACGTTTCAGACGCTTGTCTCGGATGCACGCTTGCGTGCTCTGAGGATTCAACGTCTTCTTGCGTTTCCTCGCCTTACGGACAACTTGGTGCAGTGTGTCCGAATCGCGGCTTGACGATCGAGGCGTCACCGGTTGACACGATGTCGTTCTGATCGAAGTCGAACTCCGCCCCTGCGACTGTTGCCGACTGGCCAAAGTGCGGCTTGATGATCGACGCATCACCGGTCGATACGATGCCATTTCGGTCGATGTCGCCCGCAAGGGTGCGAACGCAAACACTGCAACCCGTATCGAGGGTGATGGTGCAAGCATCCTGGTCCGGCAGTGGCGGAGCCATGTCGACCGTAACTGTGCCGCCCACCTGGGTAACGGTAATCAAGCCGCCGTAAGCGCCGCTGTTAACGCAGGTAATCGAAGCGCTCGTGGCTGTTCCGCCTGAAACATCGATCTCGATGCTGTCCGCGCCTGCGAGTCGTGGCTCGATCTGGCTAGCGGGCGGCAGGATGTCTAAGCAGATACGGGTCGGATCGGCGGCAGTGCCATGGTCGCTGCAGCTTCGTGCACCCAGAACCGTGCAGGTGTCGCCTACGCAGTCACAGCAAATATCGATTGTGCCATCAGCATTTGTCGTAATCGTTTCCACACAGGTCGTCCCTGGCGGGCAGTCGCCCGCACAACGAGGCTGAGCACCGGTCGCCATGCGAACCGTAGCCTGAGTCGTGCCCGAGAGGCCATCCAAGACACTGCCCGGGCATCCTACGAACTCAATCTGGTAGGTGATGTCGAAGAAGCTGTCGACATTGAAGCTCCCGCCGCCTGTAGATGTCAGCGTAGTGTGGCCTGTGCTGGAGGGCAGCCCAAAGAGGGAACCACCTGTGATGTTCAACGTGCAGAAATCAGGATCGCCAAAGAGTGCGCCTTGCAAGGCAACCATCTCGGTGTCGAAGTCCTGCACAACATCCCCAGGATTCCGAGGGCCGGTCGCTACTTGGCAAAGTACATTTCCGACCGACAGAACGCGGTTGAATCCAGCCAGATCGCCCGTCCCCTGGATGTTGAAATTCAAGCTTGATGTAAAGCAATCGACGTTGCCGCCCAAGGGGCCGCCTGTATCCTCACAGATGCCCGGCGGCGGGCAGCCCGGGAAGCCTCCTACCGGACCCTGCTCGCAGAACAAGCCCTTGTGAATCGGATCCATCTCAATGGTCGTGTTTGGAGGCAAGCCGTCCAAAAGCATGTGTACTTCGTCAGCAGTCAAGTAGTCACAACCGGCGGGCGGCATGGTGATCGTACCAGGAGGGCCCTCGGGAATGACGCAGGGGCCGCCGATGGGTAACGACCTGCCTGCTGCTCCAACAGTTCCTACTTGGACCTGGCATTCATTTGGCCCGCGGCAGTCACAATCGACCACGCTGACAGCGCCGGTCGTGGGATTGTAATTTGCACAGCGGGGGGTACACGTTTCGCTTGTGACTGGGCAAGAAATGGGTTCACAACCGAGTGTGCCATCTAGAGCGGGCACACAGTCAGACCCTGCCGCACCCGCCTCCATGCGGATAATACCCGTCGTCGATCCGGCGAGACCAGCCAATGCGCCGCCGGGAGCACCTACGAAGTCAACTGTGTAGGTGATGTCAAAAAAGCTGTCTACTTGGAAGTTGCTTCCGGGAGGGCCCAAACGGGTCAACGTTGTCTGGCCGGGGCTGGGCAGGCCAAAGGCTACGCCGGCGGTGAAATCCAACTGGGCGAAATCCGGGTCGCCAAAAATGGCTCCCTGCAGGGCGATCATTTCTGTCGGAAACGACTGCACAGGGTCACCGGGATTTCGTGGCCCGGTCGCAGTTTGACAGAGGATTGGGATAGAAATACTCCGGCCAAAGGTTGCCAGTGTGCCGGTGCCAGTGAGGGTCAGGTCCAGGTTCGAATCAAACGTCTCGAACTCGCCACCAGTCCCAGTTCCATCGTCGGTTCCACAGTGTGGCCCTCCACCGCCCTTTCGGCAGATGAAGTCCAGGTGAATGGGTGCCAGTTCGATGGTCGTGCCGGCTGGCAAGCCATCAATAATCAAGTGGACTTCGTCTGGGCTAAGGTACTCGCAGCCCTCGGGCGGCAGGCTCACCGTGCCCGTGCCATCATCCACAACTTCACAGGGATCGCCCCACGCTACTGAACTCACCCCCAGTACACACACCGCCAATACCGCCGGCAGCCCAATGACAACATTCCTGCACTTCTCAATCCCGCGCATGCCAAACCTCCAAAGAAACCAGATGACTCGAATAACGAAACACGATGGCCTGCAAGGCGACGAATTGTCATACACCGCAAGCGCTAGCCCCGAACGACGCTGAGCGCGGTGCAGATCCCGGCCCGCCAGATCCACCCCCTAATTCTCAACTGCGCACTACGAGAACACGCAATCATACCACAAACCGATAACCCAATGTAAGGGCACCGATCATTCGCTAAAACGGAAAACCATCCGCCGAGTCACGGAATATTCCGAAAAAAGTGCTGCCGAACGGTTGGGTAGGTACTTTGGCCCTTCACTGGATCGTCAGCGTCGGTTGGCCATAGGATAGGGGAAAGCCCAGGGCGAGTAGGAACGCCAAAACCGACCTACGGCAGCGCAACCTTTAGAATTCGGAGAGTCAGACATTGGCTTGGCCACAGAAAAACCGAGGCTTTACGCTGATTGAGCTTCTAGTGGTCGTTGCGATCATTGCCTCGCTCGTCGCGCTGCTACTGCCCTCGCTCTCCAAGGCCAGAAACCAGGCCCGCGGGACAGCCTGCGCAGCCCAACTGCACAACCTCGGGCAAGGAATGATCATGTATGCCCACGACAATTCTGATCGCATGATCCCCGGCCGAATGCCAAAAGTCGACTCAGACAACTGGCGCGTCGGTATTATCGGCGGCGTGAAGTACCGACCGACCTTCCTGGCTATGATGGGTGCCCAAGTCGGGTTGGTACCCTTCGACGATCCGCAAGCCTCCAAGAACGACATCGACCGCGACGGCGAAACCGGCGACCGACAGAATTATTCCGGCAGCGTCTACGTCTGCCCGCAGGTGGCCGACTGGACCGACGAACGAAACGGAGCTTATGGCTACAACTACCAATTCCTGGGCAATTCTCGCCTCACCGACTCAGCCGACGTTACTTCCTTCAAGAATTGGCCCGTCAAGCTGAATGCGGTCCGCTCGCCGTCGGCCTGCGTAGCCATCGCCGACTGCATGGGGACCGCAGCCTCATTCAAGCCTCTCTACCGAAAGTCCTATAACAACAATTCCCGCGATAAGGATCGCTTCGGCAACGAAGGCTTCAACCTCGACCCGCCCAAGGTAGATGCCACCAACGGAGAGATGGCTGGCTTCACCTCATCACCGCAAGTCCGCACCGCCCTGGACGAACGCCACAACAACCGAGGCAACGCCCTATGGGTAGACGGCCACACCAGCACCGAAACACTCAAGTCGCTAGGCTACCAACTGAACGAAGACGAGACGGTAGGCCTAAACGGCAACAACCGAAAATGGAACATCAACCAAAAAGACGAAGCCTGGGTGCAAGGAGAGTAGGGGACGTACCATCAAGTAGCGCACATAGGTCCACCCGCAACCACAGAAGAGATTCTTCCCGCCCCCTGTTCTCACCCAAGAGTGGCGAGACCAGGGCGCGGTTTCCCAAGTGTGGCCGCCGTGCCCTAGAATGGTCGGCAGTAACTGCTCGCCCAAGCGACGAATGGAACCACCGGCGGTGGCGGCTCTGCCCGACTGACTATTCAGAGGAGACAAACGATGTCCCGCGTTCTTTCGACGATTCTGGTCATCTCGTTCTTATCGAGCCCGGCTCATAGCCAAGACACCAAGACAAGCGATGGCCCTGCCAAGAGCGTCTCTTCGGGTGCGGATTGGACAAAATGGGGAGGACCGAGCGGCGACTTCACGGTCTATGGCAAGGATCTTCTCGAAGAGTGGCCTGCCGAGGGGCCTAAGCAGCTTTGGAAGCGGCCGTTCGGCGAAGGATATTCGTCGATTCTGTTCAAAGACGGCAAGCTCTACGCGACTTTCAGCACGCAAGCTGAAGAAGTGGTTGTTTCGCTCGATGCGTCAACGGGTGCCACGAATTGGGAGCACCGCGCCGCCCGCACGGTTTGGGACGACATGCGCGTCGGGTTCGGCCTGGGTCCGAATGCGACTCCGCTCATCGCAGGGGATCGAATCGTCTCGATCGGCATCGCCGGCCACCTAACCTGCCTCGATTTGACAACTGGGGAACTTCTGTGGGAGCACCACCTGTCCGAAGAGTTTGGCCGTCGCAGGCGGGTAGAAGAATACGGTTACTCAGCCAGCCCGCTTCTCTACAATAACAAGATCCTCGTGCGAGTTGGCGGCGACGATTACGCCGTCGTAGCCTTCGAACCCAAGGAAGGGTCGCTGGCATGGAAGAGTGAAGCCGGCGGAATCAGCTACGGAGCAGCTTCTATCACAAAGCTGGCTGGGCAAGATCAGTTTATCTACTTCGAACCCGAGGGTGTCGTAGCCCTCAATCCCGCGAACGGAAAGCTGCTCTGGCGCTGGCCAATCACCTTTAGTAACGGCAATCACCTAACGCCTACAGTCAAGTGCGACGACAACAACCTGTTTGTCGCCAGTCAGTTCAGCACCGGCGGCGGGCGTCTGCTGAACATCACCAAAGAGAACGACAAGTTCAAGATCAAGGAAATCTGGTTCACCTCGAAACTGAGAGCCTCCTGCTGGACCCATATCAAGATCGGCGACTACATCTACGGATCAGCCGGCGGACACGAAGTCTCTTTCTTGGCTGCGTTCAACTGGCGAACCGGAAAACTCGCCTGGCGCAAGCGCGGCTTCCACATGGCCCAATGCCTCTACGCAGACGGCAAGCTCATCATCCTCGATCAAGACGGAACGCTTAGGCTGCTCAGCGTGTCACCCGAGGAGCACGAGATACACGGCAGCGTCAAGATCACCGAACGCACATCATGGACAGCCCCAACCTTAGTCGGCACCAAACTCTTCGTGCGAGACCGCAAGAACCTCCTCGCGCTTGAGCTTGCCCAGACTCCCTGAGGGTGAAGACCCCCGGGTCGTTTCCTGTTCCCTCATGGAATCCACTCAATGAATTCGCTTTCGTAGCGGTCTAGATACTCTTCCAAACACTGTTCAACCTGCTCGGTGCAGACATTGAACGCCTGATCGAGCTCGAACAAATCCACCTCATCGTATCCATCGATGAACTGCTCGATCGTTTCGGGGCGGCGACCGTCTTGGGGAAGTATTGCCAATGCGCGGGAGAGAATCTCTGCCTGAACTTTAGCGCCCACTTCGCGCAAGGCATCGATGACCTCGATGTGGTCGTAGTGGGCCAAGTTGCAGAAGTACTGCCAGTGGCCACCGTTGTGGACCTCACTCATGTACCAATAGGCGAGATGAGCTGACCGCTGAATCGGCGTCAGCTCATCCAGCTCTGAAAGCGACAGCAACGAGATCATGGCGTTCCAACGCTCACCCTGGAATTTCTCGTACGCTTCCCTGCTTACTTTGTTCGGTACGGCCATGTTCTTATGTCCTGGAGGACTGATGATCGACGGCCTGCAAGTCCATGTCAGGAGGATTTCAATGGCCTCCCCAAAGGCGTTCCCTGCCGCGGCAATAAAAAATCGATGGTGTCATCTGGATGATTCATGCGGCCCCCTGGAAAGCCGCTTGGTGGTCCAGAAAGCTAGAACCCCACGCCAGTGGCCGAGACAATTCATGCTGGCGTCGCCTGATCGATCTACGCTTCCATGCCTCGTGGCCAAAGGAAGTAGGGGCCATATTTCTTAGAAAATCGGAACTCGCCTCCGGTTTCCTTCCCCAGGTCAGTGAGTTTCAATTGGTCTCCATCCTGCTCAAGGAATCCTTTGGCTACCAGCTTATCCGTCAGTTCTGCCGTCTTAATTCCCGAGGCCTTGGCAAGCTTGGACGTTGTGAGTTTTTCGTACCCAGCTGAGGGCTTAGCCTCTCGTTGCTCCTCCTGCTTGTCAGGTTCCTCGACCCTCTCTGCCAAGAGCCGCACCTGATCACTAACACGGATCAGTCGCTGGGCCTCCTCATATGCATCTTGATACAAGTCCGGTTCGTGTTCCCGCTCTATATACACGCCCATTTCATTGTTGTTGACCTGGCTGAAGTCATAGAGATTCATCGATGTGATGATAGCTGCCTGCTCATGCAGGTAGCACTTTGCATGAAGATGCTGGCAAAAACTCGTCCGCACGAATTCAAGCGAACACAGCCAGTTGATCTCTTTCGGGGCCAATTCGCTTTTGCCATAGACGATCCGCACGTCGATCTTCATTCGGTCTTTGTCAGTCAGGAGTTCCTTGATCCTATCATCGAACTTGAGAAAGGGGCTGATGATGATCAACCGCTCCCTTGCAGCCTTGATCAGTTCCTCCAGGTAGTAATTAGTCGCACTCGTGTTTAGAAATTTGGCCATGTGCCATTCCTTCCGATGTTATTCTGAACCGCATCCAGGATAACCGGCGATCGTCGCTTTTGGAATCTGTGCAGGTGGATGAAGAGACTTGAGAGTGACAGAATCACGGCCTGCGGTTGCCGGCCGCGGAAATGAGCATCTCAGCCGGACGCTGCACGCAGCCTAGGATTCAGCAGGATCATCCGACTCATCCGCGTCATCTTGGAATTCAAGCTTTGGTTCCGGCGGTTTTGGCAGGCTTTCTACGGTGGGTAGATCTTTTAGGGAGGCTAGGCCAAAGACTTCCAGGAATTTCTTGGTGGTGCCGTACAGCATGGGTCTGCCCACTATTTCTGCTCGGCCTACGATCTTTACCAGGCCCATCTCTCTTAGGCGGTTGACCATATCGCCTACGGCTACGCCGCGCACCGCCTCGATGTCTGCTCGAAGGGCTGGCTGCTTGTAGGCGATGACCGCTAATGTCTCTAGGGCTGCCCCGGTGAGCTTTGTTTCTCGCCGGACGGTCATCAGCTTGCCCACCCATTTGTGGTAGGCCGGCAGGGTGAGCATCTGGAATCCGCCGGCGACTTCCTCGACACGGAAGGATGCCCGAGCGACTTCGTACTGTTCATTCAGGGCGGCGATATATTTCCGCATCTCCCGGGCGTCGCCGGTGCCCACGATTTGGGCGAGCTTGGAGACGGGCAGCGGGGTGTCCGTGGCAAACAGCACTGCCTCAACGATGGATCGGGTGCTGATTTCGATAGATGAGTCTTGGCAGGGTTCGTCCTGGGCGTCGCCAAGGACGCCATCCTGTTCTACGGCGTCGGGGCATTCATCGCTGATTGTTGGGTCCGGGTCGATGCTCATAGCGCCTGGAATGATAGCCGCATTCGGCTTCCTTGGCACCATGAAAAAAGTTGTTCGGGTAGGATTCAAAATGAGACCAGATCGAAAAGGCGTTCGCGCGGGCAGCGAGGCTAGTGCAAGAGAACCTTGGGCTAGCAAGGGACGTGAGCGGTTTGGATGGCTTCCCCCTCCGTCGCCGCTCACGTCACCTTGGTGCCCACTCCTCCTCCAAGCGGAAGCATTTCGGGACCTCCCTTCCCGGTACGAGTTAGCCCTCCGACTAAGCGGCCACCTCGTGGCCTTACACAATTCCCACCATCATCTGGACAAAGAAGAGGCCGACCCTTAGCCCTTCCTTTTCTGATTGCTTCTTTCCAATCCCGGCCTGACCAACGCATCCCTCCAAGCCATCCGTCGGCAGCACTGATGGGCCTCAGCCCATCGCCCGGAAAGCACCAAATCAGCCAACAAATCAGTGTCCGTCCGATCCCCTACGAAAGTGGGGTTGTGATCATGGGGTATTGCAGAATTCATGCGGGATTGAGATGGAGCAACTTGGTCGCCCGGCATTGCGGCTAAGCCCGCCCAACCCTTCGGCGGGACGCTCAGCGAAGCCGCGGACTGGCTGTGTTCCAAAACCGCGAACACAGCCAGCGCACGTTCGTCTTGCCTTGCGAGGATCAGGAGCACGCCGAGGATGCCCACTTCGGCAGCGGATGATTCGTTCAACCGTAGCCGCCTTGGAATGTCCTCAAGCAGACGATGCCATTTGCCCGCATCGTTGCCCACCCCCACCTCGCACAATTCAACCAGACCGATACCCAGGGCCATCACATAATTCCGAAATGTCGGTACCCGCAAAAACCCGGCGACCGCTAAAGATGCATGTCGTGCGCCGACGTCGCCGAATCGGCCACAACGTGTGGGGAGATGTTCTACGAATGGATTTACACCTGAGGCAGCGTGCCCGCGCACATCCGCTGGACCAACGAAGCCCAACGTCCCTCATGCGCCAATGTTCGGATAAGCCAACGCTATCCAGATTGAGCCAACTGTTCACCGAAGTGACGGCACGTTCCCTTTGCCGCCACCTAGTTATTATTTGTCGCAAACCGCACAAGGCAAGCACGATTTTGAACTGTTTGCAAAAAATACATGGTTGGTAAGCTCGGCGACAAGGTCGCGGCTGTACAGCTCTTCCCTAACTTGCCGAATGGCCATGCCGAATCGAACGAAGACGCGACGCGATTGTGCTCAGAATTGAATTGTTGGTCTCTGCCCACCAATTGCCGCGTTTGGGGCATAGTTAGCGGGCCGACGTCCAGACGTTTGGGATGACAGGCTATTGCACTGGCGTAATCAAAGTACCAAGGGATAGGGAAATGGTTTCGTTCAGTGTTGTTCAAGTCTTGACGATCTACCACCGCGAACCACACGGCGCCCATGGAATTCGCCAATGGATGCTCGGGCATACAGTAGCTCTTGGGCCGGGATGATTAGCGACCAAACACGGTACTACCGGGTGCGTTGATGTCACCGGTCTTGCGGTTCCATTCGATGAGTTTGGCCTTGAGTCCAGTGAAGCGGCTGCGCTGATCGTAGATGGAGGCCATCTCGCGGTCGCCGCCCCAAAGAGTCATCGTTGTACTGTCTGCGTCGTAGGTGACCTTTTGGGCCAAGACGACAATGCCTGAATCCTGAAAATGGACCTGCCCATCAGCCTGGAAGCGGGAGAGGGCATAGCCGCTCATCTCCCCGGCGCCGCTCTCTTGACGGGCTGCACCTGCGTCACCCTTTTGGAATTGGACGGCTAATTCGTTGCAGGTCAGTGCAGCATTCCGCCCACCCCTAAAGCCCGAGGCCAGTGCCGCTGAGTAAGTGGCACTGCCGACGACATCTTTGCTTAGGAGAGTTTCGGCGCCGCTTAGGTGCATCATCTCAACGTCCTTGCTAAAGAAGGCTGCCTGGCGTCCGTAGTAGTAGGACATCTGTCCAGTCCAGGAGATGAAGGTTTGTGACGGCTTGCCCACGTTCATGCCTCCGAACGGGGATCGGTCTTCAACTGGCGAAGCTTTCTTGACTTGTTCAATGCTGGGCAGCTCGTA
Organism: Phycisphaerae bacterium; assembly: GCA_029260235.1. Taxonomy (GTDB): domain Bacteria; phylum Planctomycetota; class Phycisphaerae; order UBA1845; family UBA1845; genus OFTM209. The sequence goes on from JAJDDP010000015.1 coordinate 132,206, forward strand.
GTCTTCGATGAGTAAGTTGCCCGCATCCTCGACAGTCATCGCCTCAGCCCGAAGATCGACCAGAATTTTCGGCCCTTCGATGCGTCCGCGGCTCAAGGTTCTGCCCGTGCCCGGTTCGGATTTGGTGGTCAGCGCCACGGCGCCGCCGGCTGCCTGAAGGTAGATAGGTTCTTTACCGAAGTTGGCTGCAAAGGCGGGGCGGCTGGAATCACCGCTGCCAAACAGGTCGGACGCTCTTGCAACCAAGGGTGCAAAAACCCACCAGTCAGCCCCGTTCTTCTTGTCCGCCGACATGACCGTAGTTTCTAGCTTATCAGCAAAGACAATGGTCATTTCGCCACAGTCAAAGGTGCTGTCTTTGGTGGCTGCATGAACATCGCCGGTGATCACCGCCCGCTCGGTGGAGCCGCGGTAGACCATGCTCTCGCTCCAGGTGACAGCAACTGGCACCGGGCGATCCAGGACACGTCCGTCCAAGTCTCGGCTCGAGCGGAAGGTCATCCTACCTGCACCCGGAACCTCGGTAGACTCAGTGCCCACGTTGACGAAGATCTCTCCGCCGGTGATCGAGTAATCGCCCATCTCGACATAGGCGGGCGAGAAGGGGTCTCCGGTGACGGTGGCTTTGTCGATATCCCGACCGTCCTTGAAGGTGCAGTCCAACGCTTGAGCAGTCAGGTCGAAACGCTGCTTGGGGTCGTGGACGGCCACGCCGCCGAAAGCTTCAAGCCGCAGAATCCCCGGGCGGAATTCGTCTTGGCTTTCGTACTTGATCCGTTGGGCTTCCCAATCGACCTCGTCGGGATTGAACCCGCGATCGACAGCCGTCGATCGGGCAACCTCGATATCCCACGGTGCTTTTTCGACCCGGAATGAGCGTAGAGTGACCAGCATTTTTTCGCCGGCAGTGATTTGCCGCTCGTCCTGAGTGGCGACCACGTGGCCAAAAGCGCGGGCGAGCCTTGGCGAGGTTCGCCCGCCCTCGTCCACGCCCATCTGCACATCGATGCGGTCACACTTGACCGAATCCTGCCCATGGATAAGCACCACGCTGCCTTCCCCTTGCAGGCGCTCGATGGTGTCTGCGAATGAGTTGCCATTCTGTGGCAGGGCGAAGGAGACCTCGATCCGCTCGCCAGCCAGAAAATCGGCCGCTTGTCGCATCTCGACCGAGCCGGTCAGAATCGCGTGTTTGAGATAACGCCGCCTCTTGGCGACAAGTTCGAGTGTTTCAGGATCGATGGATTCGACCAGCTCAGCCGCAAAGACCGCGTTGATTTCATCTTGGAAGCGGATGTCCACCTCGTCGCTGCTGCCGTCACTCCGAACGGCACCGCCGCTGCTATCAGCCATTCTTCCCGGGCCCATGATCTGGGCTGTCCCATGCTTGATGTCGAAGTCCATCTCCGGTGACTCGATGAGACCCCCATCTGAGGTAGTGACCACCGCTGGCGACTCGGGCGTGCCGTACAACCAAGCGTGATCGTCACCATCGTGGTAGATCATCTTGCTGCAGCGGACAGCCGCTTGGTTAACCTGGACCAAGCGAACCTCTTTCCCGGTTGCAGTCATCTTAATTCCGGCTGATTTCTTGGGGGTCTGGCCGGCGTCGGTCGGTTCGACCCTCTCGAGGACTTCGACAACTAGAGGCCCTGCCCAAGTCAGGATCATCTCGTCCTGCGTGGAAGTTTCTGCCTCAGCCTCTGCACCGTCATTACCTGCTGGCTGGGATTCGGCGGCGGCGCCGCTATCCCCTGGTGATGCCGTACGCGTCTTGGCTTGACTGCGTTCCTTCTGACCGAACTCGAACTCAACTTCGAGCAAGTCAGCCATCAGACTGCTGGCCAATCCGCTCTGGGCAAACTGCCGGACATCGACCTCCTGGTTGAACACAGCGCTGTATCTGAGGGTGGGATGCTTCTTTCGCTTCTTCTGGGGCAGCGACAAGATGGGGATCCCATCGTCCGGCAGCATTTGCGCCGGCGTCGTATCGACCAACGCTTCGTCAGCAGCTTCCTCAGCCTCACCCGACTTTGTTGAGCGGGGTTTGGCGGAAGACTCCTCGCTGCCAGGCAAGGCGATTTTGAACTGACTGCCCAGGCTTCTAGCGACAATACGCCCCTGGCTGCTGATTTCCAAATGATCGATGCTGGCATCGACTTCGTTGTAGCGGACCAGCAAACCGATGCCATTGAGATCGATTTCCTTGGACGTCAATCGGAAAGGTCCGGTCGTGCCAATGCGTGAGTGCTCGCGATCAAACTCCAACTCGTCCATGGAGATGGTGACCAAACGATCCGGCGTCGGGTTATCCCGTTCCTCTTCGGTCAGGGCAGCCCGACCTTTTTCATCCAGGCGATCTATCTGGATCTTTACTGAACCGACCAGCGTACCGCCCAGCATGTCCGGTCGGCCCGCATCCTTCTCGGTGATCCTTACGAAACCCTGCTCTGCGCTAATGGTGATGCGCTGGCCGTTGGGCGTACGCATGCGCATGGTAAGAGCTTGGACGTGGACTTGATTGTCGCTTCCCGGGATTGGCTTCCACTCCGCGCACGAAATGGTCGCCACAGCCTGATCGCCTTGTTGGTCATAGAGGGAGATGGTGACTCCCGTGCCGCCGCGGACTTCGACACCCGGGTCAAGTTCCACACTGCCGTCGCCTTGGTCTGCGGAGTTAGATGTTGCAATTGGCCCCAAATCGCGTTGGACAGCCTCAGGTGCGTCTCCCAGCCCAGGCCCCCCTTGGACGGATTGATAGACGGCGAACAGCACGCCCACGATAGCCAGGGTGGCAGAACCTAAGATCAGAGTGCGAATTAAGGCGTAGGCCCTAGGATGGTTCATCATGAGAATTGCTCTTGGTACCGGTTAGGCACTGTTCAGGGCTAGCGGTGCCCACTTCTTCTGCTTGCGCAGTAGTAGTTCGATCACCTCAGCTACCGCCCCAGCCCCGCCCGGACATTGAGAGACATATTGGGCACACTGCTTGACGGCCCCCGCCGCGTTGGCCACTGCAACCGGGAACGCGCATCGACTCATGGGGGCAGTATCGGGGCCATCATCACCAATGTAGCAGACCTGCTCGTCGGATGCGTTCATTTCTGCCAGCAACCGTTCGTAGATAGCCAGCTTGTCCGAAACGCCTTGGCTAACCGAGCCAATGCCCAGCATGCGCGCCCGCTCGGTGACAGCCTCAGATTCCCGACCTGAAATGATCGCAGTTCGCCCGCCCGAATCATGCCACCGCTTGATGGCGCTGCCGTCCAGGACGCTAAAGACGCGCGTCTGCGAATCGCTGCCACAAAAGATGGCCTCACCCGAGGTGAGCACGCCATCCACGTCGAGGATCAACAGATTGATCGAGGCAAAATCCATGGGAATCGTCCAGAAAACTAAGGAACAGCACAGTATCCCGACCTGCGTCAGAGGCGTCAAGATAGGCGATCTGCTTGCAAATCGAACCAGCAGGCTTTACTTTCGCCGCCGAAAGGCGGAACCATGCGCGTATTGTCCGGAATCCAACCCAGCGGCAAACTCCATTTGGGCAACTATTTGGGGGCTATCAAGCAGCATATTCAGCTGCAGGACGAGCACGAGGGCCTCTATTTCATCGCCAATTACCACTCGCTGACCACGGTCCAGGACGCCGATCGGCTGAGGGGGCTGACTTCAGACGTCGCCCTGGATTATCTCGCCCTCGGCTTGGATCCCAAGAAAGCGTGCTTGTTTCGGCAGACCGACATCCCTGAGGTCTGCGAATTGGCCTGGATTCTATCCACGGTGACTGGAGAAGGACTTCTCCGCCGGGCACATTCCTACAAGGACAAAGTCGCCCACGGCGTGTCATCATCGATGGGGCTGATGTGCTACCCGCTGTTGATGGCTTCGGACATTCTGATTTATGACAGCGACATCGTCCCCGTGGGGCAGGATCAGGTTCAGCATCTCGAAATGACCCAGGATATGGCTGGTCACTTCAACAACAGCTATGGAGTCGAAGTGCTCAAGCGTCCAGAAGTCATGCTGAACGACGCCTGCATCGTACCCGGCATCGATGGGCAGAAGATGTCCAAGTCCTACGGCAACACCATCGAGCTGTTTGACACCGCTAAGCGGACCCGCAAGCGGATCATGAGCATCAAGACCGACAGCACGCCCTTGGAGGATCCCAAGGATCCCGACACATGCAACGTGTTCGCCTTGTACAAGTTGCTGGCCGAGCAGGATGAAGTCAAGGAGTTGGCCTCACGCTATCGTGCCGGTGGCATGGGCTATGGCGATGCCAAATCTGCCTTGGCAGATGTCGTGGAACGCGTGCTTGGACCCGCACGAGAGCGACGCGAAAAGCTGACCGGCGATCCGGACTACGTCGAAGACGTGCTGCTGAACGGCGCCAAGAAAGCCCGGGGATTGGCCCAGCTGGTCATGGAGCGGGTGAGGAAGGCCTGCGGATTGGTCACCGGCAAGAACACCTAGTATGCTCTACCTTCGGGTAGCAGATTAACGTGCTTCGATAGAGAGTTTCTGCCTTGAGCAACTTCCGCATCGACTTGGATGTCTACAACGGCCCGCTGGATCTTCTGCTGTTTCTGATCCGGCGGGAGGAAGTGGACATCTATGACATCCCTATCGCCCGGGTGACCGAGCAATATGTCGGCTATGTGAAGATGCTTCAGGCTATCGACCCTAATCTCGCCGGGGATTTTCTGGTGATGGCCGCCGCCCTCATGGAGATCAAATCCAGAACCCTGCTGCCGAGTCCTCCCCTCGAAGAGGGCGAGGACGAGATCATCGACCCGCGCATGGAGCTCATTCGCCAGCTGCTGGAATACAAGACCTACAAAGATGCCGCCCATTCTCTGGGCGCATCAGCCGAGTGGCAGGCGATGAAGTTTCCTCGCCAGCCGGTGCTGCCCCAATCGCAGGAACCAGAAACCGACCTCGACGACATCGAAATCTGGGATCTGATCGATGCCTTTCAGAAACTCATGGAACAAACCGGTCTGCGGGCCAAGACCCACGACGTGGTCTATGACGATACGCCGATCGCTTTGCACGCCGCCGACGTGGTGGATTGCCTGGAGCGTGCAGGCGGCTCGCTGCGCTTTGAATCCATCTTCGAGGGGCGGACCAAGAGCGAGTTGATCGGCTTGTTCTTGTCGTTGCTCGAACTGATCCGCCAAAATCGAATTCGGGCAGAGCAATCAGAGGCGTTCGGGGCTATCATCATTCATCTGCTCGATGCCTCGCCCATCAACGCTGATGAATTCGATAGACCAACCTCAGAGCACGCGGTTACCCGAGTCCAAGAGGGTGAGAGCAGCGAAGAGCCAGTCCTACCCGATCTGAAATCGACCAGCGAAGCAGAATCTCAACTTGTCCACGATGTGACCCGCGCCGACAAACCTGCATCGGAGGCTGCATCGCAGGATGCAAGTCCTCCCAGGGACCTCAACGGAGAAAACTAAATGAGCCACAGTGAGCAGTTAGCATCACTTGGTCTGGAATTGCCGCCCGTAGTGACGCCAGTTGGCAGTTATGTGCCAGCCCTGCGAGACGGCAACACCATCTACACCTCAGGCCAACTGCCCATGCGCGACGGCCGACTAACCTGCCTCGGGAAAGTGGGGGCTGATGTAACCTTAGAAGACGCCGCCGCAGCCGCAGAGTTAGCCGCCCTCAATGCCATAGCAGCCGTAGCCTCAGTAGCTGGAGGCATTGATCAGATCGAGCAAATCATCCGCCTAAGCGTATTCGTAAGCAGCGCTCCAGGCTTCGTAGATCAACCCAAGGTAGCCAACGGCGGCAGCGATCTGGTCGGCAAGATATTCGGTGAAGCAGGCAAGCACGCCCGAAGCGCGGTAGGCGTAGCAGAACTACCCCTGAACGCAGCCGTAGAGCTAGAAATGATCGCCCGGGTCAAGTAGGCCGGTGATCGTCATTCGCGCTTAGGTGATGACTGAAAGCGTCGCGGGGATGGATACGCCCAACTACTTCGGCTGTCGCTTCGAGTACTTGCCTTCTGAGCGGAACGAGGTCTGCGCGACGCAATCGGGACGTTCTCTAATGGTAAGCCAATACTCTTCCCGCACATCTTCATCGATTTCAACGATGCCCGGGTAGAGCGTGTCGTCACCCTTCTTCTTGCAGCCGGAAATCCAGTGTTCGGCCTCAGTCTTGAGGTTGAAGTAGTTGGCCTTGTAGCCGTCACCCTTGAGTGACTGGAATTCCTTACCGCGGTAGTGGAGAGTCTTGCCGGTATTCGAAAAGGTCACCCGTCCAACTCGGGCTGGGCCGCATAGGTCATCCCCCTTGAACTCAATGTACATGATTCGGCTTTTCATAACGATGCTCCCGTAGACCGGCAGAAAGTATGCTGGACCATAAAGCCGACACTATGTCGCTGTCCTTGTTTCGGCGAGGCGCTCGAAGAAAGCCTCCGATGCGGCACCGCGCGCTGTGATGCTCAATTCTCGAGTATCCGCGCTAATAGGCTTGATTCGAACGGTCAGCCGATCTTCCGGCAACGCTTCCTCTGCCCGATCTGCCCACTCGACGATGACGGCTGACTCGGGCGAGATCATTTCGTCGAAGCCCAGGGCTTCCAGTTCGCCGCTGTCTTTGAGCCGGTAAGCATCCAGATGATACAAGCAGAGTCGGCCTGGATACTCATTCACCAGCGTGAAAGTTGGCGAAGTGACTTGGCCTTCCTCGGGCCAATCATTGCCCACGGCTATGCCTTTGACTAGTTGCGTTTTGCCTGCGCCGAGCGGGCCTATTAGGGCGATTACTTCGCCGCCGCGCAGGGCTAGGCCAATGTCCATTCCTAGGCGACGTGTTTCCTCGGGCGAATGGGTTATGACGTTGCGTGTCACTTCAGGTGGTCATAGCCAACTACTTCGAGTGCATCCAGTTGGCCATCCTTTCTCTCGATGGTGAGGTTGGCTTCGGTAACCTTGCCGATGGCATCCAAGGGATGATCGTCGATGGTGGGTGGCTCGGGTGCATCGCCAGCCACGGCCAGAAGCAATTCGAAATCCTCGCCATCGTGCAAGGCGTGCTCTAGCGCAGGCTTATCGTCCTGCAGGGCGAGTTGGCGGGCATCGTCACTGACAACGCGTTCGACCAGGACTTCGCTCAACTGAGCACCGACACCCGAAGCCTGGCAAATCCTCCCCAAGTCAACGGCCAAGCCGTCGCTAACGTCGATCATGGCGTGAAGATGGCTGCCCATTGCCGATGAGATCGCCCCAGCCTCTGCGATCCTAGGCCTGAAACTCATGTGCCGCTCCAAAATGCTCCCACCCAACGGGCCTGTGACGTAGAGCGTGTCGCCCACTTGGGCACCGCTCCGCCGGACGGCACGCTGCCCCGCATGCCGACAGGCGACCATGGCTACGTCGATGGCCAAGGGTTGAGGCCAGCATGTCGTGTCGCCACCGACGATGGCGCATTCAAATTCTCCGGCGATAGCCCACATGCCCTCGAAGAGCTGCTTGATCTCCTCGATGTCACGACCGGTAGGCCAAGCGATGGAAATCGTGGCAGCCACAGGACGAACAGCCATGGCAGCGCAGTCACTCAAACTACAGGCGACCGCTTTGCGGCCTATCTGCTCGAGGGTGTGCTTCTCTGATTGGAAGTGGACCCCGTCCAGGAGCATGTCGCTGCTGATCAAGGCGGTGCCGCTGGCGGTGGCGCTACTGGCAGGCTGGTCCCCAACCTCCAGGCCAGCCATGTCGTCCCCGATGCCCAGGAGCACCGGCCATTCGGCAGGGCCGCTTCGCTCAGCCAGCCATCGCACTAACTCGTTCTCGGTCATTGTTTCCCTCAGAAGGTCGTGGCTGCGGATCTGGGAGGTGCGTAGCCGCAGTGATTTTCGTCGAAACGATTCCAAAAGGCAATCGTCCACATCGCCGCCAGAGGGCAGTAGTGTCTGATTGGGTCCGACCTGCACAGGCGTTCTTTGACGTTGGCCCGTTTGGAGTGAATACTATCGTAGAGCTATTGGGGTTCGGGTTCTATTTGCTTGGAAGCCATCGCCGTGCATGCAATGACAGACAAGAAATTCCGATTCATGGTGGCTGCCACTTCGTGCTATTGGTGTAGCTATGCGGCTGGGCAGGTCTCAAAAGAGCGCCCCGAAGAGGAGCGAACGCTCTGGGGAGCTATGTCTGAGCTAGCCGCCGACCTCAAACAGCTCGGGGAGTGGAGCGAGCAGTCCGAACTCATCGACACCACCGCCAAAGATCTTTGGGAAGCCAACAATTGGAATGATGAATCCGACCTATTCGCCCGCGACACGCTGACCGAAGTTGGAAAAATCCCACCATGGAATATCGATGGTAGAATAAGCAAACTGACCGAGCGCGTGGCTGAGCGATACGACTTCGAGCAGGGAGTTCAAATGCGGCTGAAGCAATCCATCTACGGCTCGATGGTCGGGCTAATGATGGAGAATGCCAGCCTGATCCTCGATCAAACCAAAGAGATAGTGGGTACGCGAGTTCGAGGTGAACCGTTCACCGCCGAGCAAGTAGCAGAATGGACCCGCCAGACCGAAGACATGATGGGATCATTCCAGGAGCGAACCGACAAGCTCCTCGAAGAGTTTAGCCACGAAGTGGACGACGCCCACCGCCCAATCTTCGAACGTGACATGGAAAGTTTTCAACAACGGCGGACATACATGAAAGAAGCCCGGCAGCGTTGGGCCAACGGCGAATGGAGTCCGTCGGAGTGGGGTTTGCAGCACGACCCCTTGCACAATAAGGCAGCCCAAGCTGGGCAGAAATCCGCCAACCAGCCCACCTCAGCCCCGGCCCAGCCGCCCCCCCGCTGGGTGTCATATGACCCATCAACCTGGGAAGCGTATATGCTCGATTTTATCGCCCGATTCAAGCTGGATCTTCGCCAGCAGGCGACCGCCCGCTCGATCCTCGACGAGTTGACCGCCCGGGCCTACGCCTACTTGCATGCCCGCCGACTGCGGATGGCTAATGTCGCTGCCTCCGAACGACTTGCGCATCCCTTTTATGCGCCAGTGCGGGGTATGTTCAAAGAGCTTGAGACCCGCCTCAACCGAATCCCCATCAAAGCCCAACGAGAAAAGAAGAGGCCGTAACCAGAGCATCAGAAATAGATTACAGCAATAGAGCCGAACAGGATCTCCTGTGGACAATCTTGATTTCAAGCGACAACCGGCTTAGGATATGCCGATGAGATGCGTGTAGGAACTGGCAAATGATGCCGCGGGTCTGCGCATGTGGATCCCGTTCTGTATTGCAAGGATTGGACGAGTGATGAAGCGCCAATTTAGTGGATTGGTCTTGGTTGGTATCCTCACGGCCGCCGGTTTTCCGGGTGAAGCCTTTGGCCAGCGTTTGCGCATTCCCCAGCCTTCTAGCGGCACGATTGGCGGCGAGCTCAATTCGGCGCGCATCGCGAACTCCCCAATTGCCCAGAACTTCAACGTGACTCAGGGCGGCGGGTACACTCGGCCACCCGTTACGACTGCCACAGCACCCCTTGAAGGCGTTTCATTCCTGATTCGACAGGGAGAGGTCGGCGGTGATTTGGTCGGCTCGCGGGATGGCCCGTTGGCCCGAGCCAGGGCGGTACCCAAGTCTTGGACTCAGACACTCTCGACGGGCGGGGTGTCCAGGTACTTTGGGAGATCCATCATCTACAGCAGCGCCCAGATGCAGATGGGCTTGACTAATGCCTCACTTCTGCTCGACCCCCAAGCACTGCTGGCCAGCACGGCATTCTCGGCACCGGCGAGGGTGTTGGGCGTTAGCAGTGGCCGGCCCAATGATATCTTGTCGAGTAAGGACGATTCCGACACGCCTTCTTACTCGGTCCAATCATTGACTCGTGCTAAGGGCCTCAGTCAGTCCGACATGCTTGAGTCCCACTTGGCGGTGGAGCACGGTCGTCATCTCAAACAGGGCTGGGAGTGGTATAGCCTGGGTGAATACGCCAAAGCGCGAAGCGCGTTCGCTACGGCCGAGAACCTGGATCGCTCCGATGCGGAATCTCGTGCTGGGTCGTTTTTCTGTGCTGTCGCCCAAGAGCGCTACACCGAAGCTATCTTTGGCATGCGTAAGATCATGACCTGGGATGGCCGGCGGAATCTGTTCAAACATGACTTAAAGCTTCTGTCTCTCTCCATGCCTAAGGATGAAGATTTGGTGGACCCGGAGCGCATCGGCAAGGAACGACTGGGCCGGCAGATTCAGCGATTTGTCAAATTTGCTGCCCCGGCCGGCACCGCGTCTATTAGCCCGCTGGGCTTGGCGTCACTGGCTTACGCGCTCTGGCATGGTGGTCAGCAGGCAGAGGCTGTCCACGCAGCCCAAACGCTCCTGGAGATGGACCCGGGCGGCTCATTCTCGCATCTCCTGGACAACATGATAGCTGCCAGGGAAGACTCTCAAGATGCCACAGATGACTAGATGCGTTTGTTGATGTACCCTGCCGGTCTTTGCCGCCGGTTTTGAATCAGAGATTCATGCTTGAACAAACATCTTTGGGTCACCGAGGCAGCAAGCGGTTCCAATAACGGATAGCCGGCGAGGAACTCCGTCTTACACACGAGGCCTCTCTCCACTGCAGCGGCGGGTCGGTCGGAGCAGTGCCGCTGCAACGAGTGCATGAACCGACCGCGTTGATACGCTGATAAGAATGACGTGACTTCCACTCCCAGCAAACAATCCGACGCTAGCCTCCTCACACGACACCGCACGCTCGTGTCTGTGATCCTGCATTGCGGAATTTTCGCCTTCTCGCTGCTGGCTGCCTTTGCGCTGGCTTACAACTTCACCGCATTCAATAAGTGGTTCTTCCCTCTCTTTGCCAAGATGATCCTCTTTGTGACGGGAATCAAACTTCTCGTCTTTGGATGGATGAGGCAGTACCGCGGTTCGTGGCGTTATGTTGGGCTTCGTGACCTTATTGGGATTGCCTGGTCGTCATATACGGGCACCTTCGTATTCATCGTCGCCTATTTCTCGGCGGCCAATTTTTGGCCTCGGTTCATGGGCGTGCCGTTCGATGAAGCGGGAGATTTCCGACAGTCGGTTTTCTTATTGGACTTGGCGGCTACTATCGTGTTCGTCTCAGCCGCCCGCGTCGCAGTTCGGTTCTACTATGAAGCTGTGCGTCCCATGCCCGGAGAACGCAGTACCCGCGTCCTGATCGTCGGTGCGGGGGATGCAGGCGAATCGCTCCTGCGTGAAATCCTGCGCATGTCAGCCTCCCGATACGAGGTAGTCGGCTTCCTGGATGACCGGGCCAGTGCAAGCAGTCCGCGTATCCATGGCGTCGAGGTGCTCGGCAAGACGGCCGACATTCGGGCCGTCGCCGAACGCGAAGATGTCGAGGAAGTGCTCATTGCCCTGGCCCATGCCAGCGCCGGTGAACTCAGGCGACTGGTTGAGTCATGCAAGGGAACCAACCTCAAGTTCCGCACCGTGCCGCCCGCGATCGACTTGATCCAAGGCCGCGTCCGGGTCTCGCAGTTTCGAGACGTCCGCATCGAAGACCTGCTGGGCCGTAGCCCGGTCAAGCTCGACACCGAAGCGATTGGCCAAGTGCTTGGCGGAAAACGAGTGGTCATCACCGGCGCCGGCGGAAGCATCGGCTCAGAAATGTGCCGCCAGATCGCCCTCTTTACTCCAGAACGGCTGATTTTGATCGAACAGGCCGAGAACGCCCTCTTTGAAATCGACTGCGAGTTGCGCCGCAATTTCCCTGACTTGGACATCGTCCCCTATGTGGCGGACATCGCCGATGGCCGCCGAGTGCGCTGGATCTTGGAAAACGAAAGCGTGTCGGTCGTGTTCCATGCGGCTGCCCACAAGCACGTGCCCATGATGGAGATCAATCCGGGTGAAGCCATCAAGAACAATGTCATCGGCACCAAGACGGTGGCAGATGCTGTCGTAGCCGCAGGCGTGGCCAAGATGGTGATGATCTCAACCGACAAAGCTGTAAACCCCACCAGCGTCATGGGCTGTAGCAAACGGGTGGCAGAGCTTTATGTTCAGCAGCTAAGCCCGCGATTCAAGAGCCAATTTGTCACCGTGCGATTTGGCAATGTCTTGGGCAGCAGCGGGAGCGTGATCCCCATCTTCAAAGAGCAGATCGAACGGGGTGGACCGGTCACAGTGACACATCCTGACATGACCCGCTACTTCATGACTATTCCCGAAGCCGCCCAGTTGGTCCTCCAAGCAGGGACGATGGGCAATGGCGGCGAGGTATACGTTTTAGACATGGGCGAACCGGTCAAGATCGTCGACCTAGCCCAAGACATGATCACCCTCAGTGGCCTCAGGCCCGGCGACGACATCGAGATCGTCTTTAGCGGCGTAAGGCCCGGCGAGAAGCTGTTTGAGGAGCTGTCCATCGAGGGCGAGCACGTTTCACCGACAAGCCACCCCAAGATCGGCGTATGGGCCAACCGCCCGGAAGACTGGGATGCCCTCTGTGCCGGGATAGACCAATTGGTAAGCTACTCCGACTGCGGCAAGCCCGAGGCAGTGCGAGACCAGCTAGGCCGCCTAGTCCCCGAGTACGACCCCTCACCCAACAGCGCCGTACCCGAAAGACCATCCGCAGCCAAAGAGCCAAAAGCCAAAGACGCCACAGCCCCAGACCTACCCAAAACCGGCCCTGATCCTGCGATGGGCGTTTGAGTTGCGGCGAACAGCGCCCACCTCACTGTTGGTCCAGCGGAAGGCGCCGAGCCCGATTCGGCACGACATCCTGTTCGTCACGGACTGGTGATGGCCATCAGGAATAAGCGGAGGTCTCTCATATCCACATCGGCGTCGCCATCGGGATCCGCACACGCACAACCTGCTGGGACCGGCCCACCGGTTGGTCCGGTTAGACAGAACTCAGCCACCTGATAATCTTCAAGGGTCACCAAGTCGTCTCCGTTGCAGTCGAGCGGAGTTGCCTGGGGCGGGCAATCGCAGCAGATGTCAATCGTACCGTCGGACAAGATCGTTTGCGTCTCCTTACAGACCGTGCCCGGGTCGCAGATACCTACGCAAGTAGGCGGCGACAGGAGCAGGTCCACGCCGCATTCATTCTGCTCGCGGCAGTCGCAGTCCGAGATGGTGATGAATCCCGTCAAGGGATCGAAATTCACGCAACGAGGCAGACATTCGTCGATGGGTGGAGCCGGGCCTGGACAGATTCCACTGCAATAGGGACCGAGGGCTGGATCGTCTACCAGGCCACACTCGCAGGCATCGTCGAGGCCGTTGCCATCCAAGTCGCCAAGACAGACTGACCCCGGGCCTAATGCCTGCCCGCCGAGATCGTTCTCGCAGCAGAGCTTATCGGCCACCGCGCAGGTTCCATCCGGCAGACAGCAGGCTTCATCGCCCAGGCAGAGCACGTTGTCGCCCTGATACGCACCGCCGATGGCGTCACATTCAATCTGGATCAGCAGCGTGCAGGTGCCGTCCGGCAGGCAGCATGCGCCCGTCGCTGCCCCGGGTCCACATTCACAGCCGGCGGGACCCAAGGTACAGTCATCGTCCGCATTCGGGCACGGGCCCTCGCAGTCGGGGACAGGTGTGCCATTATCCACCTCGTGACACTCGCACACGTCGTCGGTGCCGTTACTGTCGATGTCGCCAAGACACATGGATCCCGGCCCCTGGGGTAGCCCGCCGTCATTCTCGCAGCAGGCCTTATCAATGATGACGCAAGATCCATCGGGCAGACAGCAGGCTTCATCGCCTTCGCAAATGGTATCGTCACCCAGATAGGTACCAAGGTGAATCTCGCAAACATAGGGAGTGACCACTCCGCAGAGGCCCCACGGGAAGCAACAGGCTCCGGACGGCTCGCAGCCGTCGTCGACCCCATTATTGTTGTTGTCACCTAAACACACCGAACCCACCCCCTGATACGAACCCATCAAGGCGTCGCACTCGGTTTCGGTGATCGAGAGGCAACTGCCGTCCGGGAGGCAGCAGGCGCCTTTGCACTTGCCGGCGCCACCGGCGGCGTAGATGAGATATATTTCCGCGTCAGACAGCTCCCGGGAGAACAACTCGACTTCGTCAATGCAACCGTCGAAGAGTCCCGATACGGAGGATGAGCGGCTGCCAATCCGCAAGGGGTTGGTGTTGGTGACTGAGTTCGGGTGGCAATCTGGATTGAACGTACTCACCGGGAGTCCGTTGACATAAAACGACCCACCATTCGTTCCGCGAGATACGGTGACGGCTACATGAACCCACGCTCCGGTTGCGACCGCGACCCCCGAGTTGTAGTTGGTGCAGGATGAGGTCGTCGGGCAGGAGGCACAGCCACCCGTACCGGCACCATCGGCGATCTGGAAGGCGAGGTTGCCGCCGGTGACGTACATCGAATACCCGGTGACGCTCGTAGCCTCTACGCGCTTGTCCACGATATTTCCCACGCCTGTAGTTTGCGATGTCTTGATCCACGCATCGATGGAGAAGTCGCCGGTTCCAAAGTTGAGGGCTGAGGCGTTTGGAACCTGAACGTAGTTGTTGACCCCATCGAAGCACATCGAATTGACGACTATTTCGCCGGCCAACTGAACCGGCGTGCCTATCGTGTCGCCGTGCAGTCCGTTCAACATGATGTCGCGGACATCGTTCGCCCCGGCTGCGCCGACACCGAGATCTTCCAACGCATCCAGCGGCCACCAGGCGACCATGTCCGGAGGCGCAGCGGCACAAGCACAGTCGATCAGCCGCAAGGTCATATAGTCAACGCCTGTGTCATCCTGCACGCGAACATCCAACCTGCCGGTCAGGTTTAACAGCGGAAGGATGTTGGTGAAGGAGCCATCTGCATTGGGCAGGTTCGCCAAGTCGAGGCAGAAGGTGTTGGCGCTTCCCGGAGTCCAGGCACTGGCTAGGAGCCCCAAGGGGCCGGCACAAGACCCAGAGCCCGGTGCCCCGATACGCCTACCCCAGGCGAAGCCGCTTCCGGCGACTTGCAGCGACAGCGTATCGTTGCAGGATAAACTCGACGATCCCGCCTTCAACCGTATTTCCAGGTTGGCCGCGACGATGTTCGACGGCAGGCCTGTCATCGTGTGACAGAAGGGCACGTCATTGGTGAGCACATCAAATTGCTTAGGGGGGCTCCCGCAGATGTTCAGGGCCGCCAATTCCGGGCCGACGAACACCGGCTCGGTGAGTGGGCAGAAGTCGTCGGGTTGGCCGCCTTCGATGAGGAATCCTAGTCCGCCCGGGCAGAAGAAATCCGGCGCGCAGGAGATTATGGGCGGATCGCACGGAGGACCACAGGCATCGTCGTTGCCGTCGCCGTCTGTGTCGCACACCGAGCCGCTACCCAGCGGCACTCCACCCATGACCAACTCACAGCACAATGCGTCGATCTCAATGCAGGTGGAAGGTTCGTCCGGCAGACAGCAGGCTTCTATACCCAGGCAGACTTGGCCATCACCCATGTAGGTGCCGAGATGCTGCTCACAGACGAACTGGGTGCTCTCGACGCAGTAGCCGCCGTTCCAAGGCAAACAGCAGGCCCCTGTCGGCTCCTCCAGACAGGGATTGGCAGCACAGGAGCCGGTAGCAGGAATGGAGCCCAGGGATTCGATGCGCCGCTCCTCGGGCGTACCGATTCGCACGGTTCCGCCGATGGCGTAAACCCGATCACCCAGCGTAGCCGCGGCAAGTTGGGTGTACCCACGGATGCTGTCGGGTTCCTGTTGCCAGCTGTCGTTTGCCGGATCATAAGACCAAGCGCGGGGATCGCTGGAGGTGTTGTATTCGCCGCCATTGATGAGGTAAATCCGCCCATCACGTCCGCGGGTCATGCCTCTGCCTGCCAGTGCGGGAGAGGTCGCAGGGCAGGGGGTCACGATGGTCCACGAACCACCGATGCCGGCGTTCGGGTCGTATTGGTAATTGAAGGCCGCGTTGACATTGCTCTCGTCCCGGCCCATGACGTAAATCATTCCGTCGCAACCCAACTCCGCGCCGATCTCGTGACGACCGGCCGGCATCGGCGTCTGCAACACCCACCCCAGGTTTGGCTGCGTCGGATCGTAGGCTTCGACAGAATTGAAAGATCCCGAAGTGTTGGGGTCATGTCCACCGAAGACATATATCTTGCCATTCGCACCTGTGGCCGCAGCCGCAGCCGCTCGCGGAACGTTTAATGGAAGAATGTTCGTGTCCCAGGTGTCCGTTCCTGGATCGTAAGCCTCGACTATGTCGTACAGGATCTGATTCTGTAGGCCGAATTCAAACCCGCCGATGACATAGATTCGACAGTCGTCGCCGACGGTCTCGGTCGGATTGGCCCGCGACGTGGGAAGAGGCGCGAACGACGTTGCATCCCAGGTGTCGGAGATCGGGTCGTAGGCGTCGTTGCGTGAGTAGGTAGTCGTCTCACTGCCTCCAGCGAAGACGAATACCCGGTCGGTGCCGTTGATGTCCCGACCTGCGGCAGCCACATGCCGCTGCAGACCAACGTCCATCAGTTGGTGGTTTGTCCATGACTGAGCGTTTGCCTGCCGGGCGGGCCATGCCGCCAAGAATACGATTAGGCCAAACACTGCCGACGATCTCAGACATGCGACTACCCTAAGACCTGCCGGAACGAGAAGGGCTCTTTCCTCGTACATGTCTATCTCCAATTGATTCCACATGTCGTGCGAAGTGAGCGCGGCTGTCCGTCGCTTAGAGCACTATGATGCATGGCAGCGCAGGCGGCCCGCCCACCCTTCAAACGGAAAACGGACGGCTGGGTCACATGAAATGAAATCTGAGACAGCGGCCCGCCGTTGGCCGGATACGGACTCGACAAATCGGCCAAATGCCCAGAAACAGGCTGAATATGGAAAGGTCTGCCCGCTTCCTGGATATGATAGGACTGCAACCCCATAGCGGCCAATCTCAGGAGAGATTCCCGATCGGCCAGGAATTCGGCCTGGGGATTGCGATAGATGACCATCGCGTGGGTGCTTGGTTTTGTCTGCCCACCGTGCTTGACGCTAGCGGCTCGCGATGTCACCGTTCGGCGCGTGCTGTTACTGCGACTGGGCTACCTTTTTGTCTCTTAGCGACTTGCACTTGTTCAGGTAGTTGAGCAGATTCTCGAAGCCGGGCTTTTGGGAGTCGTTGGCTAGTTCGTGGGCCTTTATTTGTAGGCGGATGGCTTCGTCGAGGTTGCCTACGCGGTAGGTGGCGATGGCTAGGACGCGCATGGCTGCTGCTTGATTTCCACCGGATGCTTTGTAGCCTTCCTGGGCTGCGCGGAGCATCATGTCGGGCAGGCGATCAGCGTAGGCTTCCAAGCTTTGCAGCATCGTTGCCATGGCTAGCAGAGCATCTGCGTCCTTGCCGTGCGTCTCGAGGAACTTGGTCACCCAGTTGCGGAGTTTGGTCTCATCACCAACTTTGCGGCGATGCAGCAGGTAGGCTTCGGTGAGGATATCTGCGCGGGTCGGGTCGATAACCAGGGCTTCGTCGAGGACGCCGATGGCGCCTTCCCAATTCCCCGAGGAAGCTAGCGGACGATATTTGGGCAGCAGCTTGTCGATCTTGGTCTCGTTCTCCGCTCGCTTGGCCTCCTTGGCTACATCGAACGTGCCGGCTACCAACTCATCGAGTACGCGATCCATGTTCGGCGAGGGGTAGCCGTGCCAAGCGATGCGGCTATTTTTGTCGATGATCATCATGTAGGGAATTCCGTTGGCCCCAACGCCATCGAGATAATTGCTCCACATCTTGTTGCTCTGGTCCCAGGCAATCGAAAAGCTGATGGCTGAACCGCGCTGGGCCATGAACTGCTTGACTTGCGAAAGCTGCTGGCCTCGCACCGGACCTGTAACCCCCACAATGACCACGCCCTTGTCGCGGTAGCGCTCTTGCAATTCGTTCAGATGAGGAATGCCCTGGATACATGGCATGCACCACGTCGCCCAAAAATCGAGCACATATATCGTCTTGCCCTTCCCAGCCGCCAAGGTCTCAGGCGCGCCCTTTAGCCACTCATTCATGGTGAACTCGGGGGCTAAGTCTCCGACGCGCAGGTCGGCATGGGCAGATTGAGCTGCGAACACGCCACTCACGAACACGGCTGCTATGGACAACAATCTCATCTGAACACCTACTCCTACATGTTTTCTGGTTGGCGCCTGTGCAACCGCGCCGATACGGGGCGGATAGTCGGCGTGTTCTAGTCTATTTCGGCCTATCCGCTACCCAACTGGTGGAGCCGGCGGCAGGCATCTTCAAGCTCCGGCAGTTTCTTGGCGTAGCAGAACCGCAATTGGCAATTTCCATCCTGCGGGTTCCTGTAGAAAGCAGGGCCTGGCACGGTGGCGACGCCAACACGGTCGAGAATCGCCTCAGTTGCCTCGGTGGCGTTGGCCCAGCGGCCACCGAAGTCTGCCAGCATATAGTAGCTTCCAGCCGGGACGAAAGGCCTGAACCCGATGTCTGAAAGTGTCTGGGCCATTATATCTCGCTTGGCCCGATATTCCTCGCACATGCGCTGATAATACTCATCCGGCAACGCCAATCCCGCCTCGATCCCCGCCTGAAGCGGGGCAGGGGCACAAATATAGAACAGGTCGCTGACCACCGCCATTTTTTCGATAATCGCGGCCGGGCCGGCTGCGTAGCCGATTCGCCATCCGGTCACGGCGTAGGTCTTGGATGCCCCGCTGATGGTGATGGTTCGATCGGCTGCCCCGGGCAAGGTGGCTGGGCTGATGTGGGGTACATCGTGGGTGATGTACTCATAAATCTCGTCGGTGACGATCCAGAGGTTGTTCCTGTTGGCTAGGTCGACGATCCGGGCTAACTCATCTTTGCCAAAAACCTTGCCGGTGGGGTTGGCTGGGGTATTGACCAGGATCATCTTGGTGCGCTCGGTGATGGCTGCTTCGAGCTGATCCGTTGAGTAGGTCCAATCGGGCTGAGCCATATCGACGTAGCGCGGCACAGCTCCGACGCACTTCAACAGGTTCACATGGTAGCCATAGAAGGGCGAGAAGACGATGCACTCATCGCCGGGATCCAGGGTAGCCATCACCGCGCAAGCAAAGGCGCCGGCTGTTCCCACGGTGACCACAATCTGATTTTCCGGATCGACGTCGATCTTGTTGAATTGCGATAACTTCTTGGCAATGGCACGGCGGAGTGAGCTGGTGCCATTCAGATTCGTATAGATAGCTTCGTCCGCATCGATGGCAGCCTTGGCGGCTTCTTTGATCTCGATGGGCGCGGGCTGATCGCAAACGCCTTGGGAGAGGTTCGCGCCGCCCATGGCTGCACAGATGGCAGAGTACCGGCGAATGTCGGACTGCCGGCTGTTGCGAACTCGGTCGGCTAGCGGCAGCTCCATACCTAAGCTTTCCCGGTCCACCACATGGACCCATCCCAAAATTCGAGGAGAGCAAAGCCCGACAACTGCACGTCGCCGTCGTGGGACACGAGCTGATGGTTGCAGGGGTCTCCTGCCATTGCCTTGCATGCCATTACAAGATCAATGCCGCACTTTCTGATGATCGCCAAGTCGGGCGTGATGCGCGGATTGCTCATTTGAAGCTCCGGCGTCAACTTGACCAAGTCGGTCTCGTTCGCGTCCATGATCTCTTCAGTGCCAGTGTCAGGCACCTCTGTGATGGTGGGTTCGGTCAAGCAGCCAGCCAGAATGACAGACCCGAATAATGCGACAAACGACTGGAACACCATATCCATTCAACACCCCTCTTACGCTGCATTCTTGGTCCGCCCGCCCGATTCTTGGAGCGGCGACCACCATACACGGTAGCCATCCTGACCGTCAAATCATACCCTAAAGCCGCTCGGCACAGCCCTATGCACAATCCAGCAAGCTTGCCGCCGCACGACTTGAAATCTCGTTACCCAATCCGATAGCATGGAGTTGGTGTCGGATTCTGGGCGCGGGGCAATTCAACTTGAACTGCTTGGACAACCTAATAGGGGAGAATGCAATGAATCGGCGATGGCTTCGCAATTGCGGGATCGGCTTCTCGATTCTGACGATGCCGACATCCGCTCTTAGTGCCGCCTGGAACATCCAGTCGCATAACCGGGTCGTCAGTGCAATTTCCACTGCCCGGATTGATAGCAGCCAAGTAAGCGATTCGGATTTCCAGGACCAACCTGGGTTCGGCCTCTTCGCCTCCCAAATCCAAGCCAATGCTTCGATCACGGACAACACGCCGGGGAACGAACGATTCGCGAACGCTGGGGCTGGGGCCAGTCAGACTTCCGTGCTGGCTTCAAATAGAATCACCGTGTCGGGTTTTGCCGCGGGAACATCCGATACCGACGGGATGGGCACTTTCGCTGAGACGGACGCCTTTTCCGACCTCTTCGTGCAATTCGAAGTGACCGAGGCCGCTGCTGCCCAATTGACCGGATCACTTGAATCGTTTGATTTTGGCCAAGCCAATGTATCTTTCACCGGGCCATCTGGATTGCTATTCAGCACCACCGTTCAGGGACTTACCGAATTCCTAAGCCTCGACGAAACATGGCTCCTCGCCCCGGGCGTCTATACATTTAGCCTTAACACATTTGCCGATTCCGCTGCCGGCGGCGCCGGCGCATTCGATGGCCAGAGGATAAACTTTGACCTCGATCTTTCCCTGCTGGAGTGCGCCGGACCCATCGATCCGACCGAGTTTGAAAACGTCGCCTACGGCATAACGGCTGCCTCCGATGCCGCCTATCTGAATCTTGACCTGATCAACGGCCAACCGTGGGCAACTGCGGGCGCGATGGGCAGTGGCAGTTCCAGCGGTGCGGGGTTGGCCTTTGATCCCATCACAAGTGTGATCTATGCCCTGGCCGAGATTGGCGGCGTGCAGACACTTGTGACGCTAAACCCCAACAGCGGAACCATAGAATCAAGCGTCGCCATCTTCAATCCCGACCCCTTTGCTTTCTCCGACTTGCTAGACATCGCCTTTCGGCCGGACGGCACCTTGTACGGGATTTATTCGTTCTTATTCGTATCAGCCCAGATCGGAACCGTGGACATCAACTCGGGGGTGGTCGCGCCGTTTGCTCTTGGGACTGTCGGCCATTCTTCTGCGTCGGGAAGTGCAGCCCTCGCTTTCGACCCGGTAGGCGGCTTGCTCTACAATGCGGCAGGATCAGCTTTGTGGACTATTGATGTGGACACAGGATCCTTCACCGAGATACCGCTGGGCAGCCCGCCTGCTTTTACATCATTGGCCTTTCATCCAGACGGCTTGCCCTTCATTGCGTGTACGGAGGCAGGGGCCATCACCACCATCGACCCGTTAAACGGCACAGTGGCTGACCTACCCGGCGTGTTGGACCCGCCCGCAGACCTCAGTGGCCTGGACTTCGCAGCCGTCATATTGCTCGGAGGTGACCCAGCCAGTTGCCACCCCAGTGACGGCAATCTCGGAGACATGGACGGTGATGGGCAAGCCGCTCTCGGGGACCTCATGGCCTTTGCCGCTTGTATGACCGGGCCGGGCCTGGGCATCGGCAGCTCATCCTGCTTGACGGCTGATATGCAGACCGACGGCGACATTGACTTGGCGGACTACGCAGAATTCGAACGACTTCTCAGCGCACCTTAGCGGGTGACCCTGCTTCGGTCAGCAAGGGATAGAGCATGGCGATCCCCGAGCCCGGTGGAGCCTGCTCGGCTGCTAACTTCAAATTCGGCATGCCGAACTTTGCAAGCCCGCTGTAGTATTCCGCGTACCCCAGCAGAAACCTGAATCGGTAGTCGTCACTCGTTTCAAGCCTACGCTCTAGTTCCGCCCGGCGCTTGTCCAGTAAGTCCTCTTCGGTGATGAACGATTGCAGGTTGAATTTCAAATGGCCAATCGCAGGGAATGCTTCGACTGCCCTGGAGAGAATCAGCGCCGCGCTGAAGAACTCTCCGGCTGCAAGCGTAGCGTGCCCCAATCCCATCAGAATCAGAGGATTCAGAGGGTCAATCATCAGCGCCCGCTCATACAATGCCTTTGCTCGGTAGTATTGGCCTTGGCGAACTTGTTCCTCTGCCTCTCGAATAAGCTGCTCAGCCGCACTTTGGGTCACACCGGCAAATGAATCTACCGGATCAGCGAACATCGCCTGAGCATCGTGCAAGGAACCTCCAAGACGTGCCTTCTCCGAGCGGGTAGCACTCGGCGAGAGCTCTGCATCAGCGGCCTTGGCATCGTGAATCACGCGGTAGGCCATCATGAGGTCTCTGCTCATACTCACGCCGGTAGGCACAAAACCAGTCTCCGTCCCTGCTCTCGCATCTGCCGTTTGCTGCCCTTCGCTGTCGGTGGTTTGGTCAGACAATAACATCCGCCAGCGCTGACTTGCCGGCACTGTTGAGTCATCAGCTGAGGCTGCCTCGTTTCGCCTTGATCCGAAGGACTGACTTGCAAATGTGGCAGCCCCTTCCGCGTCACCCCATCCTGCGCCTTCCTCCATGGATCTCTGCATGGCTTCCAGGGGGCTGCTCTGCCTCGCTTGGCCATCTTCGATGTACTCGGCACCCTGTTGGATCAACCACAGCCCGCCGTACGAAGTAGCTCGCTGCGTAGGAGCAAGACCCGTCGCTGCGGTCCCGTAAGTCTGCTGCAGGGGCAAATGTTCGAGGAAGGAATTCCCCCCCGAGATGGAGACGGTCAATTGCCCGGCCGACACCGAATTGGCAGCTGAGCGAGCACCGCTCTCGGTCAGATAGCCTTGGGCATTCCTGGAAAGTCCGTAAGCAGTAACTCTCTCCGGGATGGCATACATACCGCCCGAGCCAACTCGATTGGGATCATTGAACCCGGCTGAGATGGTGCCGTAACTCGTGGTGGTTCGCTGTGGCGAATAGTAGGGCGAGGTAACCTGCGGGGTACGCCCTGCCAACACATCTGCGATGTTGACGCTGTCTCGCTCGAAATTGCTGAGCCTAGAGCTTGGCGTCGCAATAGACAAACTAAATGAATCGCGTACCGGAGAGAATGCCCGAAAGGACCGGCCTGCGGTGACGTTTCCGGTGATGTACAGATTGGCGCTATCGAACCCCAGATGTCTGGTGGCTGAGTTGAACCCACCCGAGCCAACCTGGTTGTTGGCGTCGATTCGGGCACGCGTGTCTATCTGAGCGTGAGCGCCGTCGCCGCCAAAGAAGGTGATGCCAAGGACAGCCAAGCAGCTGCCGAATCTGCGAGCGCCATTCGTGTCGGTCCGGGTGGTCACGGCAATGTACCCCCTTCTTCGTGGGACGGGACAGGTTTGGTGTGGCTCTGCCTCGGGCGAATCACTCACCGAAGCTGATATCGGCCAATCGCGATGCCATCCCTTTGTCTAATCAATGGTATGCTACCGGACGTAGCGATTCAAATGCTCCGTGGCATCGAGGCTGAGGTTGCCTGATGGCCTGCCGGAAGGCAGCAAAAGGCCGGTTGGCCTGCACGCTTGAGAGAATCATGGCCCACGAGTTGACATTTCGACCTCGCCAACGTTTGTGCCGCCAGCGCGACATTGATCGCGTGTTTAGCCGGCGTTGCAGTACCGGCGGGAGCATGCTGGTGGTCTATGTTGACCGCAACCAGCTGGATTATTCTCGGATCTGTATCAAGGTCAGCAAGAAGGTAGGCCGAGCGGTCACCCGCAACCATGTGAGACGCCGAATCCGCGAAGCCTTTCGCCTTCAACAACAGCAAGTACCATTCGGGCTGGACATCGTTTGCATTGCCAAGGCAGGGCCCATCATCAGCGCCGACACCAACCAACTGGCAGGCGAATTGTTGCCCCTGATCGAACGGGCACGAGGGCGGCTGGCGAAGGTAGAGCAGTGCTCGTAAGGCCTGCGTGACAGGGCGACCACACCGCCACAGCCCCACCATCGGGCATGCCAATCAACCAAGGTCAAAACCGGTGCGGCCACGGTGACTACTAGTCGATGAGGCGTTCACATTCATCAGGAATGTTGTTCTCGTTGTGGTCCTGACTTGTTTCATTCTCGATGTCGCAGTCGTCCGGCATAGAGTTGGTGTTGCAATCCTGCAAGCAATCCTCGGGCGCAACTGTCGCCTTGAAGTTCCAGTCGCTCGACGCGATGTGCGAATTGCCGCCGTGGTTCAACCAGCCCCTGCCAAACAGACCGGCCCACCCGTCATAGCCGCCCTCCCAATCGCCGAAGCGGAATGTCTCGAGGTGCTCGCCGCTGTAATCCTCCAGCGGAATCCAGGTTTGGTTCTCGCCAAAGAGCGGCCTGATTTGTCCGCTATTCGAGCCGTTGGGGGCAACGACATGAATGTCATCGTCACCGGGAACCGGCTGAACACCGACATCGTAGAGGAACTCGAATTCCCACATGCCCGACCAGAATTCGCCATACCCATCGCCGATATCCCACCCGCCATAAGCCTGCCCATAGATGTGGATGGAATTTGCGGTGACCTCCATCATGACGCTGGAAAGTTCATTATCGAAGTCGAACGTAAATACGTCCTTGCCTTCAGTAAGATCAAACAAGTCGTCGAGGCGCAGGCCGTAGAGCGGCGGAGCCTGGATAGCTTCGGGGTTGCTGTGCAGGATGTACTGCGTGAGGCCCGTGTCTACACAATAGCTCTCGCATGCGTCGATGATGCCGTTGCTATTGCAATCGTTGTCAGCCAACTCCTGATCGTCGGGGACGCCGTTGGGCTGGCAGTCCACGAAATCGTCAGGTGGGGGCGGTGGTGGGGCCTCTACAACCGTTATGAGGCCTGCCGACCTATCGCTTGAAGACGAGCTTTCATCCTGGATCACACCGAATAGCCAATAGACACCCGGGGCAACACCAAGAGATAGGCTTGCTCGGTCGTTTGAATCTCCATCGGGATCCTCGTCGAAGGTGCCCAGGGCAAACTCTCCGCCATCCAAGTCGCTGCTGTTGGGATCCAGGTAGAAGGTCATCGAAGCGTTGCTGTCGTCGTCTGAATCTTCCCAGGAGATCAACAGGAAACTGCCGACTGCGAGGGTCGTGTCGGTCCCCGGCGAGAGAATGTTCAGCGTGGGCGGTTCGTTGGCCAACACAGTGACCAAGCCCGGCGCTACCGCTTCGGCTGATCCATCTGGACCGGTTAATCGCCCGATAAGTCTGTAGGTTCCCGGGGCGATGCCAGCCACGCTGATCACGGCTTGGTCGCCTCCGCCATCAGGATCCTCAGCGTAGGTCGAGCCGATAACCAGCTCGCCGCCGTTGAATGCAGCGCCATCGAGATCGAGGAACAGATCGATCTGCCCATTGGCACCAAGCAGGTCGTCCGTCCAAGCTGCTGTGAAGCTGCCGTCGAACGTCAGTGAGATGTCTGCGGCGGGTCCAACCAACTCAAAACCAATCAAGTCCGCAGCCGCAACCTCGACCAAGCCCAATGATTGAACGATGTCGGTCGAGAGTTCGTCGCGAATCACAGCAACCAGTCGGTAGAAGCCCACCGGCACGGAGGTGTCGATCAAGAATAGGAACGAATCCGCCGCGCCATCGGGATCCTCGGGTTGATCCACAGCCAAGCTGATCTCGTTGCCGTTCAGGGCGACATCATCAGGGTCAAGATAGAAGTCGATCTGAGCAGATGAATCCGGATCGTCGTCCGTGATGACCACTTCCAACTGCTGCCCCTGAACGACCCGAACATCCGCATCGGGCTGGACTAGGCCCAAAACCGGAACGGCATTTTGGATCGCACTCTCTTCGCCGACCACAAACTCAGCGATCGATCCGTCGTCGAAATCGACACCAAAACGAAGCAGACGACTGTCAAGCGCAGCCCCGCCAACCAATTGGCCTGAGATGAATAGCGTATCGGTATCTTCGGGCCCTACCACCGTCGTCGAAGTGCGTGCAGGCACGTGGATGAAAGTGCTGTGGATAGTTACGCCATTTAGGGTGAACTGAATATCGACATCAGCGCCTTCGCCTGAAACGTTGCGAATGCGGGCCCCGACAACTCCGGAGCTTGGCACCGATTGTCCCGAACCGCTGGATCCAGCCTCAAACCCAGGCAGCACCAACAAGTCTCCGCTGCCCGTCCCGTCGGCGTTGCCGCCGGAAGATCCTGCGCTGGTAATGCAACCAGCCAGCGCTGCCAGACACAGGACGCAGAAGATCCAAGCTCTCTCAACGGCTACCGTCTTTGCAAACATGCAATAACCCCCCGGAGCCTGCTGATGACAGCCTCCGTGCTTAAATGCAATCAGAAATTCACTTATTCCATTGTAGGCCTACCCAATGCTGACGCCAAGGCGGTTACGGCCAAACCGCGGCTTTTGGACACCTCCCCCTCCCCGGGAAGCCGATAACATCTGAACTTGTCCCATCTGCCCAGATTATCTGGACACGCAATGACCCCATTAGGATCCTGATTCAAAACTCCCCAAGCTTCGCAGCCGTCATCCTTTGTCACCTCATCATCCTGCAACCA
Source organism: Phycisphaerae bacterium (assembly GCA_029260235.1). Lineage (GTDB taxonomy): Bacteria > Planctomycetota > Phycisphaerae > UBA1845 > UBA1845 > OFTM209. The sequence continues at coordinate 158,667 of JAJDDP010000015.1, forward strand.
CAGACAGGGCAGCCACGAAAGGGTTGGCTGGGAAACCAGAATCCGAGTGGATTGCCTTGGGCGACCAATCGGGCGTTGGGCAACATCTCGGCTAACCTGCGATCGGGAGAGATGTCAAAGCAACCATAGCCCAATTCCAGGTGGGGTTGGGGCATGTATGACTAGCTTGTCTGGAGGAGCAAGCGGTTGACCCCAGCTTAGCTTTGGGCGACCATTTCGCCTTCCCTCGTGGGCCGACGAGGGAGCTGGCAAATTGGATCATTCTGAATCGTTTGAACTAGACGAAGATGTTACCCCAAGTACTGGCATTTGTGTGTTGCGGGATTCACGTACATCCAGAACGTAGGCCGCTCAAGCATAAAGCAAGCGAACTGCGTTCGTCGGGGTGTCGTCATTTTTGAAAGGAAGAAATGACCATGTTGAAGGATCTTCTGCGTACTGCGAGTGTTTTGCTGTTCGGCTTGATTTTGACCACCAGCTTGGGCTGCGCTACGGGCGGCGGCGGAGGCGGGGGCGGCGGAGGCGGCGGCGATCCTGACACGGGAGCGGGTGACGGTGGAGCAGGTGGTGGCGGCGATGACGGCTCGGGCGGGGGCGACGATGGCGGCGGCGACGCGATGGATAACGAAAACGAAAACATGAACGATGACGACGGTGGCGGAAGCACCGGATCACTTGAAGTCGTCGATAGCGGGTTCAATGCCCACGTCCAGAGCTTGGTTGTCCTCAATGACCGCTACATCGCTTACCGCAGCAACGCAACGGGCACGTTCCAGGTGAAAGTGCTCGACACAACCGACAAGACCGAGCAGACGTTGGAGAATGACTCGGTGCAACTCAACGACTTCGCTGTGGCTGGCTCGTGGGTGATCGCCCGCGGTCTCGATCTGGGCATCTATGCATTCGACGCAGCCAACGGCGCCGGAGGAACCAATCGACTGGGCGAAACGGAGTTGGGCGGCACATCCAGCGGCAACCTGCACAGCAACGGCAGCAGCATCGTCGCCTATGGCAGAACCGACGGCGCCTTGGGTTGGGTCGATGTGAGCGGAGCCGAACCCATGGTCAACGCCTTCGATAGGCCTGCCGATTTCTTCTACGAGCGTTGGTATGCCTGGGGAACGCAGATCGCGGTATTTGATGACCCCAACATCCTCATCTTCGACACGACTGATCCAACGGCTGACCCAATCGCATGGCCAGCCTCGGTAGATACCGAAACTGCGTTCTCTTACAACGGCAACTATGTCGTATACGCCGACGATGACACCGGCGAGCTGAGCACGCTGAACGTAGCCAACGGAACGATTAGCTCAACCGGTGAAGGGTCACGCGGCAATGTTGGCATCGGCGGTAACGACGTCATCTGCGGCTACAGCGATGCCGCCTCGTTCGGGGCAACCCAGGTAGGTGTCTACGGCACTGCAGGCGGCTCGGTCAACCTGGCTCCTGACCAGGATCTTGGTAGCAGGGCATCCGCAGGCTGGGGATTGGTGTGTGCGGTCAGTGACGATGGCCGCTATGTGTTTAGCTCGGGTTTTGAAGATCCGACCAACTCACAGAGTGACTTGTTGTCGGTGTGGGATAACGGCGCCAACCCAACGGACGAGTTTACCGGCAACTTCGTGCCGAACCTCGACGACACCGTTTCAGCCGGTAACGCCTACATGGGAATGGGCATGGTAGGCTTCCTCCTAGCCACCGACGACGCAGCCGATGTACACATCGGTTACATCGACCTGCGCTAGCAAGGCATCTCATAAGCTCAGCTACGGCTGGGTTTGAACAATATCGAACAGGGGCGAGATCACTTCCGGGTGTTCTCGCTCCTTTCTCTTGCGCCATTGGGTTGGCCTGGGCGACCTGCACGGCGGCAACCTGGACAGCGAAGCGCTGCCCACCGACGAAGATGGAGAGGTGATCGCCGGCCGAGGGCACACCGACCTGGGAGACGAGGGGTTCATGTGGACTCTGCAAAACGGGATGGTCAATCTGGAAGACCTGCTGGAGGACTCAGGGCTCGATTTAACAGGGTGGACCTTGACCGACCCGGTAGCGGTGTCAGCCGACGGGCTTACCATCGCCAGCAACGGGATCAACCCCGACGGATTTGAAGAGGGATGGGTGGTTCGGTCCCCGAGCCGAGCACGTTGACCTTCATGGTTGGTGTGATTGGGATCGGATTGGCACGAAGGCGGCGATAGGATCGGCGCACACCCCTCCTTTGACCAAGGCGCGGGGTTAGTCCGGATCGAATTCTGCACGAAGCTTCCAGCTTGACTAACTGTCAGAACTCGTTGCCGAATCCATCGTGGAGGATGTTTGGCATTCCGCTTGTGATGAACGAGGAAAATGTTGCGTCGGTCCAGTTCGTGGGCAGGCAGCCGCTGCTCGGTGCGGAGCAAATACTGCATGCGATCCCAAATAGGATCCAACGAATGGTTCGGTTTTTCATGGCGCCCCCAGTAGACAATTAGCCAGACAATTCCAGAGCCTAGCACCGGCGTCAAGCCTGGTCCATGCCACCCCTTGGCTGAACCGCGGCTGCCGTTGCTCGTCCCGCCGACGACCTATGTGGTCGTCAGACCTGAACTGTCGGCTTCTTCGTCGTCTACAAGACTAATGAAGAATGCGCTGTTTACCGTGTTTAGAAGGGTGCCCGTCGTTTGTTCGAGTCCGGTAAGAAGCGTCGCTCTCACGATCGGATCGCAGCTGCCCAATTGAAACAAGCTGCCGCCGACGACGAAATAGGTGGCCAATTTTAGAAAACGGCGATTTGTGCTGCGTCCGGTCATAACCTTAGCTCCTGATCGCTTCCTGGGGCGCTCGCGATACGCGAACGCTGAATACGATGGGAATCCATGCTTCTGCGTGCCCACGATAGGCTGCTGTGGATCGATCTGCAAGAACCGCATAGCCCCAGGGTCTTGCCCGCCGACTATTCTACCCATCGGAAGGCTATCGGTCGCGGTTTAGCTCAACCGGCAGTTTCCGCACAAGCCATGCAAGGCCTATTGGACGATGGAGCAGGATTGGGGCGATTCTGCCACGTCAATGGGGCTGACAAGTCTTAGCGACGGTGCCCGCTCGATACCCAGGTGGGCTGCCGGCGAACCATTTCCTGCACGCGAGCCAGGGAAAAATGCCTGCCTGGGCACTTGGTTTTGCCGGTGATAGCCCCGTGGGTGAAGAACTTGCCAACGGGGATATTGCATTCTGAGGACAAGAATTTGATCAAGCGGGCCAAGCTCTTCAACTGAGCATGGGTGGGCTGGGTGTTTTCGAAATTGCCCACCAAGCAGATGCCGATTCCGTGCTCGTTATGGTAGTTGCCGGAGGTCTTGCAGTGGGCGCCCGTTCTCTGCTGGGTCCACCGCCAGCCGATCTCAATTTGGCCATCGCCCGTATCGCTGCCGTTACCAATGACGAAATGGTAGCCCAAGCCATCCCAGCCGAGGGTGTTTTTGTGGTATCGCTCGAACTGGGCTGCCCCTCCGTTCTTGGTGGCACTGTGGTGAACGACAATGCACTCCCAGCGATTCTTGATCCCCGCTGGCGGCATCCATCCAGCAGGCGCCTGGGCCACTGCCCGGAGCGGCGGCGAGGGTCTTGGAACTGGCTTCGCCGGAGCAGGCACACTAGAGGCGCTGAACACGGGGTCGGGCAGCTGCTCGATCACGCCGCTCCTCTGAGACGAGCAGCCGGCCAATACGCCAATCAACCCGCAGACCAAGAACCGTGGCGAGGCTGAACTCAAGCGGGCGCGCATGAACACTCCAGTCACGTTAATACCTCTGCTGCTCATAGCTGGGGGCTCCATCGGTCCGAATGAACGCGCCAACGCCCTAATTATCGGTCATTTGACTGGGAGCGGTCAAGTTGAATTGGCTCAGATCGCTTGGCCGGGGATGGATCCAAACGCCCGCATTGGTGCGGCTAATTCCACCTACCGAATCGGATTCCTAACTAAGGGCGCTCCTGCAAAGGTTCGATAACTACCTCGGAGCAGCAGCAACAAGGCATGAGTAGCCAACAAGTTCGCTGTCCACAGGACAACAGCCATGCAAAACCTAAATGACCAACCCAGCCCGGCAAGCAATCCCAACCACGACCCGTGGCAGGATCGGATGAATGATCTGCCCGACCTGAGATGGGGCAAAGTGATCCAGGCCCGTGAACGGATCAGCGCCGACCTCTATGCGGATTTCGACCAGACGATCGAAGACATGCTCACTTCCATTGCGGCTGACTTGGACGTGTGCATCTTCGTCGACTAGGGCAGTTCGGCGGCCTAAGTCCAATCCAGCTTCAGCCTCATTATGCCCACAACGATCCCTTGACGGCCAGATCCCTGGTCGCCGGACAATTGTCGAAAGTGGTGGTTCTTAAAACTTCCGCCGTTGGCGGGCGGTGGGGATGTTTAGTTGTTGGCGGTACTTGGCCACGGTTCGGCGAGAGATGTCAATACCCTCTTCACTCAAGACTGCTGCGACCTGATCGTCGTTGTAGGGTTTTGCTGAGTCTTCGTTCTCGATCAACTCTTTGACTCTGGTCTTGACCGAATCCCAGCTGGTTGATTGGCCGTCGGCTGACTCGGTTCCGCCGGTGAAGAAATAACGCAACGGATAAATGCCCCGCGGTGTTTGCACATACTTATCAGCGACGGTCCGGCTGATAGTGGAGGGGTCGCAGCCAAGCTCCTCCGCCAATTCGCTCATGCGGAGAACTTGCAAGGCCATTGGGCCTTGGTAGAAGAATTCGTGCTGTCGTTCGACCACGCACTTGGCGACGTCGAACATGCGGCCTCGGCGGTAGGTGACGGCGTCGATGAGAGCACTGGCTCCTTCGACCTGCTTGCGAATGAACGTCCGCGCTTTTCGTTCCACGCTCTTGTCTTCGAGCATCTCTGCGTACTGTGTCGAAATCTTTAGCGTGGGCATGTTGCCCCAGGTCAGCCGCACCAGCAGCACGCCACTCTTGTCTTCGTCGAATTCAACAATAATGTCGGGGCGAACCCGAGGCACTTGCCTCTCGATCACTAAATAGGCAGGGTGCAAGTGCAGGCACGTCGAGATCACCTTGACCGCTTCGCCGATTTCGCCCATTGAATACCCGGTGGCCTTCACGATGGCAGGGTAGCGGTTGCGAATAATCTCCTGAAGGTGGTGCTTGATCAGCGTACGCTCGATCAAGTTGTCGCCTGGCATCGCCTCAAGCTGAATCAGGAGGCATTCCTGATAATCGCGTGCGGCAACACCAACCGGATCGAGCTGCTGAATCTGGGGCAATGCAGCCTCCAAATCCGCAAGCGGCAGTGCAGGACGCGTGTTCTCAGCCACCTCGTTCAGGTGTGTTCGTAAATAGCCGTCTTCGTCCAAGCTATAAATGATGGCTTCGCCAGCCCGGCGAACCTCTTGATCCAATTCCAGCAGTATCCATTGCTGGTGCAGATGCTCGGCCAAACTTTCTGGGCGGGCAGCGGTGTTGGCCATCGCGTCGAGCTTGGCGTCGCGGTCTTCATATTGATTGGTCCGCCGATGGGAGAGGTAGCCTCGATCATCCGAGTCCACATCGTACTCGCGGTTGAACCGATCAACGCTGTCAAAACTCTCGGTTAAGGTTGGACCTTCCACCGTAATTTCGGTAGTGGGTTTCCCAGGCTCGACGGTGATTTGTGCGACTTCAGGCAGTTCGACTTCGTTGCTCTCTAGGGCGACATTCTTCTCTAGTTCTTCAGCCACACGCTGCTCGAGATCGGTCACGTTGAGTTGAAGAATCTCCATGGACTGGATGAGTTGCGGCGTCAGCCGCTGCTCCAGCCGCATGTGTTGTCCTAGATGTTGAGACAGAATCTGAGACATTCTTCAACCTATTGAAAACTGAGATTCCAAACCGGGACGGCAAGGCCCGCTCCAATCGCCGACTTGGTCTGATTATAGCATGCTCAGAGTGGGCGTGTGGTCAAGAAGATCAAAACCCCGTGACGCCGGGACGAGTCGGAGTTGTTTCGTCCGAAAAAGGCATCTACAGGAGGCCGCTACATGCGGGTTCTGCCCCGAACAGCCGCATCCAGCATGGCCACCGAAGCATATTCAAGCTGCGATCCAACGGCCAGGCCGCGGGCGGGTTTGGTGATGGTTACGTCATAATCCCCGAGTAGGCTTTGAATGTGCAAGGCTGTCCCATCGCCCTCCAGGGTCGGGTTGGTCGCGAG
>JAJDDP010000141.1 GCA_029260235.1 Phycisphaerae bacterium
CAGTCGGACACGCTTCTGGCCGCCCGTGCGTCGGTATGTTGCCATCTGTTTGACAAGCTCATCCTTGAGAAACGCCCGCAGCCCAGACTGGCTGCGCATCCGAAGGGCAACGACGGCGTTGGTCATCCAAACTCGCAATGCCTGGTTGAAGAGTCTGCGTTCACGGAGCGGTGGCTGGTCGCCAACAAACAAGTCAACGATCTCTTGCCTGATCCCTTGGATGTCGCGCTGGCGGCACATGGCCCGGAGTCGTTTCCAATCCTGGTCAGGCAGTACAAATTGCCGATCATCCAGTTCGCCATCGTCAGCTTGATTCCACCCCTGTCCTTGCTTTTTTGATTTGGCCGGCTTCAGGAACGCGTCGGTGAAGACCCCCTGCCGTGCTTTGGCCGATACGACGAAGGGATACAGTTCCGCCAAGCAGAGATTTACAGCCGCATCAAGACCATCCTCGGGGTGGGTAAAAGACTGCTGCAGTGTTTCGGCCCACCAAAGGTCGATGCAGTTGCGGACATTCTGGCCGACCTGAGATTGCCGAAGCCCGGGCAGGGCCAGCCAGAAGTAGTCGATTGGCCCTGCGGATCCCATGTCGATCTGACGGCAGCAGAGCTTGAACGATAACCACTGACCTGCGCTTGGCAGGCTCACAGTACATCGACGGATCATTGTCGGACTCCTTGATTAACACACCCAGTCCTCCGGCCCGCCGATTCGACCGGCGCGGATGCCTAAGGGGTAACTCGTCCTGCCTCCACCTCGCGAGAATCAGGTGGAACCTGGCGAGTGGGGCACATGACATGATCCATTATCGCAGACCGAACCCCAATCCTCCAACAATCACTCTACCCCGTAACCCGGGGTCTTGGTCGGCACGGTACGGCGAACGCCACCGACTCCACCGCATCACCGAGTACCCCGGGGGCGTTGCGGCCCCCAAGAAAGTTCGGATCTATGCCCGGAACGGGCATTTCATCGTTCAATGGTGGGATCCGGCGGCAAAGCGCAATCTGTGTGAGAAGGTCGTGGGGGACTTAATCGACGCCCTCGCCGCCGCCAGAGATGTCGATCGTCGGCTAGCGGATTTCAAGAAGTCTGGCCGTGTTTCTAGGCGATTGAAGCACGCGGATCTGGTAAATCGGTTTGTGTCAGACCTTCGGGCCAGAGCCGACGCCGGCGAAATCGCAACGGCTACGGTGCAGCGCTACCGGTCAGCCCTGGCACACTACCTGGCCTTCACCGAAACCGCCGAGATTCAACGACTCTACCGCTACACCGTCGGCGTTGATCGCCAATTCGCCCTGGCCTTCGCTGCGTTCCTCGAGAGTCTCCGCATCTCACCCAACGGTCGCGCCGGATCACCCAAGAAACCCATGCGGGCCAAAACATTCGTCCTGAATGCAATTCGCGCCATGTTTGAATGGGCTGGCGATCCGGATCGGGGCAACAGTTTTCCAGCTGGTTTTCGGAATCCATTCCGCCGAGCAGGGCTGCAACGACGCAAGGCATTGATCGATCCCACGGGCGAACCCGACATCACCATGACCATGGCCGTGGATTTCATGGCCAGCTGTGACCATTACCAACTCCGACTATTCGGCCCCATGTGCCTGTACGGGCTTCGCGCCAGCGAGCCAGCATTTTTGCTCCAAGAGCGTATCGAGGACGGCTGGGTGAAGGTGGGCTGCATCCCAGGGCTCTCCTACATCACCAAGGGGATGAGGGACAAACGCTTGCCGCTGCTCGACGTGGTAGCAGCGCTGTGGAGGGTTAGCCACCTCGACCGTCAAACAGGGCTGGTCTATGTTCGCCGGAAAGTGGCCGCTGATCGTCAATCATACACCTTGGCGGGAGCCAGCCTCCAAGAGCTGATCGATGAGTTCGATCGCCGATGCGGCGGTTCGAAAGTAACCTCTGCCATCGGGAGACAGCGGATTCGCGACGACCTCATCCGCGACGCCGGCGGGCTGACCTACGAACAGATCAACAACGAATTCCATCGCGTGGCCAAACCGCTGGGATGGCCATCGGCCGCCACCCTGAAGGATTTCAGGCATCTGTTTGCCACCAGTCTAGCCAATGGTGGCCTGCAAGAGCATGAGCGCCGCTACCTCATGGGCCATGCCCCGGGGCGCGACGCTATCCATATCTATACACACTTGAACGAGCTGGCGGAACATTTCCGGACTGCGGCCGAGTCCCAGTGGTCCGACATGCTACGCGTGATTCGCACCAAGGTTGGCATGATGGACCACTTCGAGACATCGGAATAGCGATACAATTGCTTTTCAACGACAAGATTGCCAACGAAGAATGCTTTTCCTAAAGTGACAAGAAACGGCCAAGAATTCAGCAGTGAAGCTCCGTTCATCACGACCGATCACTCAATCCACTGCCCTTCTCTCTCCCAGGCTGGGCCCAAGAAGCGGTCGATGGATTTGTCGGAACTTCTTGCCGGATAGTCCCGAAAGGCTAAACCCCTTCACCTTATAATGACACAATTCGCCTCAAAATTAAGCTGTTCAGCCGACTGCTCGAAGATTGGCCCGCTTCGCCGTCCACGCTAAGGCGACTTCGATAGCCGGTCGGCCGCGCAAAGCGTTGATTAGCTGTTCCTTCATCACTTCGGGACGTGTATGCGTGTAGATGCCGGTCATGCCCAATCCGCCGCCGGCTGAGTAGAGCCGCTCGGGCGCGTGGCCCATGAGTTGGTTCCTGATGAGCGGATCCACGTTGGCGTCCTGCAGGCAGGTAGCAAACAAATGCCGAAGCATCTTGGGCGCAGTGACCTCGGCCACGCCCATCTTCTTAGTCAGCCGCATGAACTCTGTCCGGATGCGGTCGGTCTTTAGGGTGCCCGCATCTCGCCAAACCGTACGAGCGACCGCTAGTCTTCGAGTACGGTCAAGTGGTTGGTCAGTGATGCCCTCCGCCTCCGCGCAGCGCTGGGCCAGCACCGACTTCATCTCAGCGATTGAATGTCCAATGAGCACCGGCGTGTCACCATTACAGAACCGGCGCCGCAGGAACACCGGACCGGAAGATCGTTGTCCGACCAAGTGACGCAGGACCGCCACCAATTCCGAGGCGAGAGGGATTCGACGTTCGTTCCGGGTCTTGACCCTCCATCCCAGGTCCGGCTTGTTCTGAACCGACAACCATCCCTCGATTAAGTCCAAATCATTCGGTAATGTGAGGTGGGTTAGTTCGGCCGGA
>JAJDDP010000142.1 GCA_029260235.1 Phycisphaerae bacterium
ACGATTTCATTGCTGATCATGGTGCTGAGCGCGACGGTGGCGACAATGACCATGCCCGTCGCCGCCGACAGGCCGCCGATGAACACCAGCAGCGCCAGCCCCGCCTGCTTTTCCGCCAACGGCAGCGCCAGGACAAAGGTATCCGCATCGACGCCGCCAACGGGAAAATGCAGCAACCCGCCGAACGCGATGGGCAGAACGAACAGATTGATCGCCAGAAGGTAAAGCGGGAACAACCACATGGTCTTGTCCAGGTGGCTTTCATCGACATTTTCGACCACGGTCATCTGGAACTGCCGGGGCAGGCAGATGATGGCCATCATGGATAACAGGGTCAGGGTCACCCATCCGGGGCCGGCCTTTTCCATCGTCATCAGTTGGCGCAGTTCCGGCTTGGCGGCGGCCTGCCCGAAGATATCGCCGAAGCCGTCGAATATGCCGAAGGTGACGAATATCCCCACGGCCAGGAAAGCAACGAGCTTGACGATCGATTCGAATGCGATGGCGGCGACCATGCCTTCGTGGTGTTCGGTGGCGTCGATATGGCGGGTGCCGAATAGGATCGAGAACAACGCCAGCACCAGGGCAACGTAAAAAGCCGTGTCGGGCACCAGGGGCTCGCCCACCCGGGCCACGGTCTGCGCGGCGACGGGAGAATGCAGCAAAACGTCGAAGCTGACCGACACCGCCTTCAGTTGAAGCGAGATATACGGCATGATCCCGACCACGGCGATCACCGTCACCAAACCGCCCAGCAGCCGGCTCTTGCCATATCGCGAGGCAATGAAGTCGGCGATCGATGTGGTGTGGTGGACCTTGCTGATGCGGATAATCTTGCGCAGGACGAACCAACCCAGAATGAACATCAGGGTCGGGCCGATATAGATGGGCAGGAATCCGACGCCGCTGGACGCAGCGCGCCCGACGCTGCCATAGAAAGTCCACGACGTGCAATAAACGGCAATCGAGAGTGCGTAAATATAGGGGTTGGCGATCAGGCTGCGTTTGTTTTCAGCCCGGCTGTCGCCATAATAGGCAATGGCGAATAACAGGCAAAGATAACCCAGCGCCGCCGCGATGATGAGCCAGTCGGTAATCACGGCCGCCGCCGCGACTCACTGATAATCCAGGCGGCCAGACCAATGCAGACCGCCCAGGCGCAGAACAGATAAAAATAAAGCAGCGGTACGCCGAGCACGGTGACATGGGCGCCAGCATCGAATATCCCCATCAGCGGCGGGCTGAACATGAGCACGCCGAGCAGGAATAGGGCCCCCAATTTTTCCGTGTTGAGATTGGACTTGGGCACGCGCCACCTCTCCATCAGGGGTTTGGCATTACCGCCCGTCGCCGAGATGCTGTTTGACCTTGTCCGCCAGTTCACGGGTTGAGAATGGCTTGGTGATGTAATCGTCGGCGCCGAGCGCCAAGCCCTTCTCCCGTTCCATATCGCGGCCCTTGGCGGTCAGCATGAGGATGCGGATGTCCCGCCAATCCGGGTTGGCGCGAATGCTCTGGCAGACGTCATAGCCGTTGCGTTTTGGGATCATGATGTCGAGCAGAATAAGCGCCGGTGACGATTCTTCGACCGCTTTTAGCGCGGCTTCCCCATCATGGGCGACGCGGACATCGTAACCCGCCTGCTTCACCAGAAATTCCAGGGACAGCACGATATTCGGCTCGTCCTCGACAATGAGCACCGATTTGGGCACTTGGATTCCCCTCAATCCAACCGGAATTCATTGTGACCCGCCCCCGTGATTTGTCCAGTTCGTATATTTGTTCAGCCGATCGCGGCCGCGCTTACCAGCCTGTCGATCTCACCTTCGCGATACCCAAGTCCCTGGAGGATTTCCCGGCTGTGTTCGCCAATCAAGGGCGCGTGGGACAGGGCGCCGCCCGCCCGCGCCGGGGCGACGCCGGGAATGTTCGGCATCGGAATTCGACCAACCTCGGCATGATCGAGCCAGGCGATGGCGTCCACGGCCTGGACATGGGCGTCGTTGAAATAGTCGCCATAATCATGCACGGGCGCGTTCAACACGCCGCCCTCGTTGAGCGCCGTGTTGAGCGCGGCGACGCCAAGCCGCTTCACGCCATCGCGCAGTATCGGCATCAGCACCGCCTCGTTCTCGAAGCGGGCTTGCACCGTGGCGAAGCGCGGGTCGTCGATCATATCGTCGCGGCCCAAGACCCGGCACAACGCCGTGAAATGGGCGTCGCGGCGGCCGTTGATGTTGATATACCCGTCCTTGGCCTGGAAAGTCCCAACCGGCACGCCAAGCGGACTGATATCGTCGCCCTCGAGCGTATACTCAATCATCTTCGGCGTCTGGAAAGCGCCAATCGCCTCCATCAAGCTGGTCTTGATATGCTTGCCCTTGCCTTGCACCGCCTTGCGGTACAACGCGGCGCTCACCGCTTGAAACGCATACAACCCGGTCGAGATATCGATCGCCAGCAATCCCAGCCGCATCGGCATGCCCGTCGAATCCCGCGTCGTGTTCATGCTTGACGATCCCAATGGTCCGAATGCGGTTGCGGGCTTTGAGCAAGTTGGATGCATGATCACTTGCCACGACAACAGTAGAGCCATGCCCGAGTGGTGCCATGAAGACGGCGAAGTGCACAAATATCTGCCCGACGACGTCACCGGACGTCTAGATATGTGGCATCATCGCTTGGCCCGGGCCAACCCCATCGGGCTCTCTGACGACCAATGGGTCGGTCAGCGAACCGGTGATGAAGGCGACGGCGACGGCGGCTCGCGTCACGGCGATGACGGCACCGGTCCATTTGCCACGGCAACTACGGATGATGATGGGAACCCGCAGTGGGTGTTCGACCCGGCTACAACGGGCGGCGCATTTGCCTTCCCGTTTAACGAACTCTGGACAAGCCCGTTGCGTAACTTCGTAGATGACACGGCAGAAGACCTAGGCCCCAACGCGCCCAACCCAGTTGGTATTGACTATGCCGATGCAATCGCGATGGGTTATGAGCCGAGCGAAGGCGATACCGTGCCACGCCGAAGGCTGCGCATGGGTGAAGGCAGCCGGGGCGACATCACCGCCTTTGGCACGACCTTCACTGCATCAGCGGGCGACCCGCTCTTTGGTCGATGGGATTCCAACATCCAGCGACAGCTCGACACCGGCAACGGTGACGATACAGCCCTGGCGGATGGCAACATTTACAACATCGCCTTTTCCGTCCACACGGGCATGGTAACAGTGCGTGATCACCATGTGTCCTGGTCCTACACCATGTCTCTCAATGGTGGAGATGCCGACTTCCAGGCGGTCAAGATCGACGGCACTGGCACCGGCACGCTACCCGACTTCTCAGATACTGATCAGTTCCCGGTTATGGATCTGAATCTCTTCCTACCCGGGATCACCAGTTATGAATTCCTGATCGGCGAGAATGCGGGCTTGGAATACATCGATCCTGCAACGGGCAACGCCGTTGACCAGAGTCATGCCGGCTCGGCAGGAATGCTCGATCAAGGCCTTGGATGCCGAGATTGCCACACAGCAGCAAGCAGCGAGACCTTTGATCCGCCAAACGCCGGCGGATTCAACGGTGGAGCCATGGAAGCTCTGGCAGGACAGCGAGGAGGCGTGAATACGCCCACGCCGCTTCCGCCGGGCTAAGGTAGCAGGACAGGCATCGGTACTGCCCTAAGCGCCGATATCAAGTTCAGCACAGGCGGTGGTCCAGACTAGACTCTGGGCCGCCGCCTTCTTCTTTTGCGGATCGTTCATAACGAGGCCATCATACGGGCTCGCCTTGTTGTGGTATGCTGGAAGGCGAGGTTGGTGGGAGTTATTTCCATCGGGCGACCATCCACCTTCGGAGCAACTAGGCCACCGTCTTCAGCCGACCAAGTTATTCTTCAGGCTGCTTGGGGCACCTCTGCCCGATGACATGCCCGGAGGCCCCTGCCACGGTCGCCCACGAGTCAGGCCGCACATGCAGCCCATTGGCAGACCTCATCGGCTTTGGGACGCGGATCTTGTTGGATGCCCGCATGAGTAAAGTCATCGCATGGTCCTTCGATTCATGTATGTGTGGGCAGCTGTTGTATCTCTTGCCTTGGCCAACCGGCCTTTCGCGAAGATCGTCCACATTGGGAACGGCAGCCGTCTCCGTCAGGTCCGCGGCGGAGGCAATCACGACAGCTTTGTCCAGATCCTCGTTGCCCCAGGATCGCGCCCAATTGACACGGCTTGGTCGGTGCTCGGTCGTGCTGCAGCGCGCGGGGTTGGAAAGTTCTGGCCGGTGCGTAGTCTTCAAGAAGCTTGTCGCCGACGCATAGGTGCTTGTCACCCACCAGGCCCGCATCGGCCTTGCCGGCAACGATCCCTTCGAAGAACACAGCAGCCAGCCCATGATCTTTGCAAACGACTGCGGTCTTGGGTGGAGGCTGGGGCGCCTCCTGCTGGGCTCGCAGAATCCAGATCTCAAGACCAGGGGCAAGTCTGCGTTCTGGCTTGGACTCAAGGGGAGAACTTAGTTCATCGGGAGGTAGACGGAGGACCCGCTCGCTGTGGGCTCATGTCCAAAGCAGTGGCGTTCCCGAGCCAAGAACCCGGGAACGCCATGGACTGAATCGATTCGAGTTTGCATGACCTGCCAGGTCTGCGATCTCGCATCAATCGCATGCTCAATCCCCAAAAGTACTCATCGAGAGCTTTCGGGCCGACGAAGCGTTGGGAGGGATGAAGCTTGATGCACTAGAACCTGGCAGCCCCTCGTTATTCTTCGCGTTGCTTGAGTGCGACGTGCTCGTGGATGCCCTCTTCCTTCTGCTTTTCGTAGTCAAATGGCTTGGCTGAATCGAAGGTCGCGCTCTTATCGTTGTGACAGGCTGCGCATGTGGATTCGTCGATCTTAGTTAATCCTGCGGCGTACAGCTCTTCAACCTTATAGCTTCTCTTGGACTTGGTGATCTCCTGGAAGATCTTGATGTACTCGCTGCCTGGTCCGTGGCACATTTCGCAGCCAACACCCTGGAGTTTCTTGGCCTTCTTGACTGCTTTCTTATCTGCTTCGTCGGGGAAGAAGTAGCCGCCCTTATGGCCGTGGCCTGTAGTGTGGCAACCCACGCAACTCTCATCCTTGGAATAGTCTTTTTCTGGATCTAGGTCGTGTGCTTTCTTGGCCTCGGCCGCAGCGCCGGGCTGTAGGGAATCGAAGGACATGCCCATTTTAGTCTTGGCCCAACTCTTGTATTCCTTGATGTGACACTTCTTGCACTTGCTGGACCCGACGTATTCGTAGTCACCCATCGCTGTCGGTCCCGACACGGCGATGGTGGTCAGCGCAGCCCCAGGATCAGCAGCTGCCGGAGTAGATGAAGCTAGGAAGGCAAGGCCCACACCCACTGAGCAGGCCAAAGCTAGAATTGTCGTCATTCGTTTCATCATGTAGTTCCTCACTTGATTTGTCCGAGGCAGCGATGCTCAACGCAAGCAGTCATTCAGGATTCACACGAAGCTCTTGTACCATGCCATGCCCAGTTCGCAAGGGCATGGTCATGCAATATTGGCAGGATCCACAGATGGCTCTACGGCTGTAGCTGTTGGAGGATATTCAGGGTCATTATCCGGTGGGCGCCTAGGCAGGAACTCCCCGAGATATTCCGATGGGCGCCGTCGTCTGGCCTGGACGTCGGAACCAGTAGATCAGTCCGAAGACCGCCACCAGGGCGAGGTCGATGCCCCCAATGATGAACATGTTGCGGGCCACGGCACCGGTGCCAAATCCGTAGCTGTGCAAACCGATGCCGAGCACATAATTCACGCCCACATAGGTCATGATGATCATCCAGAAAGCTACGATGCTCTTGGTCGCCGTGGCGAAGAGGCCTCGGGCGGCGACGAAGTATACCATCGCAACTGTAGCAGCGGCGAAGGCCAGCAGCTTAAGAGGCGTCAGCGGCGCCATCTTGGGCACAACTGCTGCGGAGAGGGCCACAACCATGACTGCCCCAATGACGTAGGCCCAGGACGGTATTCGTTCGTGTCCAATCCGGACATGAAGAATGGCCATGTATCCCAGGAAGGCCACCAGCGACCAGACTTCCTTGGGATCCCAGCCCCAATAGCGTCCCCACGATGAGGCTGCCCACATGCTGCCGGTGATGATGCCAGCCAACAAAAGCATAGAGCCGGTCAAGATATACCAGTAGTGCATGGTATCGATGAATCCTGCCAGCTTCTGCCGCTTGGGCGCAGTAGCCATAACGAACAGCTGTCCGTGGGCAACGAGCACCCCTAACGTCAGGACTGAGTAGGACACCATGATGATGGGTACATGAATAGACATCCAAACCGTATCCAGCAGCACCGGGGCGATTGGTCTGACGAAATGATCGATGGGTAAGCAGTCAGCCAAGAGCAGGGCGATTGCCCCCATGGCTGATGCGGTTAACGGGACGATCCGATGCCGCACAAAGACCATGGCTACGATGGCGAATGCGCCCATACCCCAACTCAAGAACAGGAGTGACTCGTACATGTTGGATGCCGGGATTCGTCCCGCGATTTGCCAGCGCATGGATAGGCCATAGGTCAACAATCCAAAGCCAGCCAACATGCCGATGATAGCTACGGCGTCGAACCAACGGCGGCGCACAAGCATCGAACATCCCGATAAGACGGCGCCGACCGCCATGGCTATCCAGGCTGTTCGAAATGGCCGGATCTTGTTGTAGCGCAATTCGGTGGCAATCCGCGAGAAATCCGGGCGATAGGCGGCTGGTAGCGCGTCGAGGGCTGCCACTAAGGAATCGGTTGATCGAGAAAAGGCCGCGCTGTCGTCCGCATTGAACGCATGGCTGAGTGCCAGCCACGCCTCGTCGGCTGCATCCGAGTTGTCATGGGTATGGCCTGCATGGATTTGGAGAGGACGCCACGCGGCGACAGGATCGGCGGCGTTGGGCCGCGCATTAACCATTTGGCCGCGAAACACTTCGTCGAGCGTGCCTAGCTTCATGTTGATGTCGCTGACCTTGGATTCCAGCGGATCGAGTTTGCTGGTACCCTCTCTACGGCTCAGGTTGATGATCATTTGGCGCAGCGGAGCGTGACTCATCAGTTCACGGAACGAGAAGTAACTCTTGGAGGCAGATAATTGGAGTTCGGATCGCAATTCTGCGTTGCTAATCTCGATGACCGGTTGAGTCATCCAATGTTGTGCGTTGAATGTCCAGGCCAAGAAGACGAGGACGGGGTCGTGCCCTTGGAAGAACTCATCATCGGTGACAGATTCGACGAGGTCTCGGGCCATCGTGTCGAGAGGAGGCCACCTTCCGTCGTGCTGGACCGTTAGCGCCCGGATTTTTCCAAGGTCCAGCGAATTTGGCAGGTAAGCATCTGTTGGTGGTGTATTGCCGAGCAAGACCGCCGCGATTAAGAGGACACACGAGGACATCGCTAGGGATCCTTTCAGGTTAACGCGAATTGGACTTGGCGCCTTGGGCGGCCATCGTCTGGTCATTTCTTCGGTAGTGTTTGACGCCGGAGGCCGAGGCCTGCTGGGGTACATCGCCCCGCATTGGACGTTGGGCATGAGAACCCGCACAGGTACCCATTTGCACCGTCTCGCCGGCCGTAAGTTCCTGAGCTCGTCGATGATCTGTGACCCGAGTCAAGAGGACGATGAGCATTCCAACCATCACGATCACATAACCAGCGAAGACCACCACCAAGCCCGGGTCCTTTGCAACGCTCAAGAAGCTGACCGTTGTCCCCCGGTCCATACTGTAACTCGATTGATAGAATGTGTATCCGCCGTACTTCGTTGGGTTGTTCATGCTGACTACCCGGTCAAGCGTTCTCCCGGTGGATGGATCGACCAAGGTCACTCGGCTCTCAAAGGAGCGGGGGCGATTCGTGCCGGGATGGTAGCCAACGCGGAACTTGTTGAGGGTTATGCCAAATCCCAAGGGCAACTGCTTGTCGGCGAACTGCAATTCGTATGACTTCCCCTCGACGGTAACCGCGCGGGGTCTATATTTCTGCAGCCACACGGTGCTGGTATCTTGGCTGGAGGTAAGCTTGAGCCGAATGGCAGGCTGCGCTTCCTTGCGAACCGGTTCTACTGATTGAATTTTCCAATCCATCTTAGCGTTGTCGAGTCGTTGCAAGACGACGAAACTCTGCTCAGGCCAAGGCGAGTTCACCGACTGGGCTTGGGTCAGTTCTTCAACCACCTGAGAATTTCCGGGGCCTGCGAAACGAACGAATAGTTTTCCGTCAGGGCCGCCCACCACAACGATGGGGGAGCGCGGTGCCTCGGCGCTCTCACTGATGAAGGTCAGCTTGATGTCCTTGGTCTTGGTCTCGCCGTGCAAGGAACCGAAATCGGGGAACCGTGAAAAGGCCAAGCGCTTCTCGCTGCTAGAGGCGTCGGCAAGTTCGACCTCCACGGCTGGGTTGACCGGTCGGTCAGAAAGCGAGATGACCTCACTATCCCCACCCACCGAGGCGTGGGGCAGGTACCGGAGCACCTGCAGCGTGAAGCCAGTCTTCCCCAATGGCACAGCTTGTTCCGTGCATTCACTCAGGGAATACTCGAAATGCGTGCCCTGAAACTCAACGTGGATCTCGCCTGGAGATGCCGCTCTCGAATCGGCCTGGGGCGCCAGCAAGCTCTGCAGTTCAGCCTCATCGGCTGCAACGACGTACGTAGCTGACTGCCCGGCTACCTTCTCCGCCTTGCCAGTGAAGAGCCAAACCGGCTCGGAGTTGCCATGCGAAGACAACGCGACTTGAACCGCCGGGCGCGCGTAGGGACTGTTGTTGGTAACCTCCTGAACCCACATCCCATCCGGGAGGTACTCTTGAACATCGACCTGCAGATCATCGAGCCGCAGCTGCGGAGCATCGGCGAAGGTCAACGATTTCACGCTGGTGAAATCTCGGCGGGCTAAATCTAGCGATGAGCGGGAGTCGTCGCTTTGATCCACCACTGCGAACGTGGGTTGGCCGGTGGTAAGGTGCTCCACCGTTTGGCCTTCGGCGATACCGATGCGGCCATCGGTCGCCCATCGCTGGGTCACCATCGCTCCGAGCAGGATGACCAGGATGCCGCCGTGGGCGAGGACAAATCCGACCTGCCGCTTCGTGAAGGGATAGCGGACCAGTAGCGCAGCGAGTACGTTAATGCCCAGCATGCCCAAGGCAGCCTCAAACCACCAGGATCCGTAGAATTCCGCCAATGCCTGTTTGGTCCCAGCCATGGACTCGAACACCGTGGCATAGGCCATGGCTACCAGCAGCCAGACCAACAACATGGCCGCTAACCACAAAGAACCGATGTTAGAAAGGATGCGGCGAGATGCGCTCATTCGTCTGCTCCATAAGAGTCCGGGTCCAAAGTCCGGCCACCGTGCTTCCAGAGAAGTTATCAGCACGAGCTATGCCAGATGTGGCCCCGCGCCCGTTCTTTTGCGGGTTTGAGGTGAACGGAGTGTTTCTGGCCTGTTCCTTCTGAGGCTGAAATGGCTGATTCTGACCCCGTGAGCTTCATTTCAGTCATCGACGTCTTCGAAACCGGGGTGATGAACGGGGCGCAAGGCGGTCAGCGCCAGTGCCATAGGTTTCGTGATCGTGATCCTCGCCGTGGCAGACCAGGGTGCAGCTCCCGGAAAACGTCCCCATGTCGCGGAATTGTAGGAGGCCACTGCCCGGCAGGGGACGGACGATGACGGTGTCGAAATTGATCAGGTGCGTGTGGTCCGAACCGACGCCCTGGGTCAGGCTGATGCCGTGCGGGTCATGGCAGGCCGAGCAAGGGGTGTTTTCTTCTTCGATGTGCAGTCGATGCTCAGGAAAACTCTGATCGCCAAGAATGCTGCTTCGTTGGTGGCACTTGTAGCACAAAGCATAATCGTACTCAGACTCCGGCGTATTATCACTTAGCGTGTAGTTGCGCTCCAGGAGGAAATCGTGGATCGAGCCATGAGGGCCGTCGGGGCCTGACCCTCCCGCTCCAGGGCCGGCGTCGTTGTTGTGGCAATCCGTGCAGCGGATCAGTGATCCCCTTGCTAGGCCCGGGACCAAGCTGACCGTGTCGGGGCTGGGCGATGAAACCAGCAGTGGGTGGAAGCTGGGGTTGCCCGTGCCAAATTTCAACCGCATGTTGCCCGTCTGGGCCTGGCGAGCGACTTGGTTGGAGATGGGCACAGCTGCGTCCGAGTGGCAGCGAAAACAGACCTCGAACTCGTACTGGGCTTCATTGATTAAGGCGCCGCCCATAGTGACGCCGGGTACATTGGTCAGCGTGTTGCCGATGGCGGTGTAAATCGAGGGGTCGCCCGGGGCGGAGGCT
>JAJDDP010000143.1 GCA_029260235.1 Phycisphaerae bacterium
GTGACCATCTCGAGCAGGGTAGGGCCGCCGCCTTCTCTCGCCTTCTTCACAGCTTCTGCCGTTGCGGCGTAAGTGGCTAGGATATCGTTGCCGTCGACCTGCATGCCGTCGAATCCATAGCCGATCGCTTTTTGGGCTAAAGTCGTCGATTGAGTCTGGTTGGCACGCGGGATGGAAATCGCCCACTGGTTGTTCTGGATCACAAACACGACTGGCAACTGGAACACACCGGCGAAATTCAAAGCTTCATGAAAATCGCCCTCCGATGTGCCGCCGTCCCCAATGAAGCCTAGGACAACGTTTGCTTTCTTACGGATCTTCATACCCCAGGCGATTCCGGCTGCGTGGAGCAATTGCGAAGCGACCGGAACACAAACCGGCGCGTCGTTCACACCGGCAGGAACTTCGTTGCCTTCTTCGTAGCCACCCCAGAACCAATACAAGTTTTGAATAGGCCAACCGCGTAGCAGGGCAAGCCCAGCTTCGCGAAACGCCTGAATGCACCAATCGTCAGGCCCAACGGCAAAGCCTGGTCCGATATGGGCAGCCTCCTGTCCCTGGGTTGGGCCGTAGGTGCCCATCCGCCCTTGCCGCTGAAGTTTGATGGCCCGTTCATCCGCCCGCCGCGTAAGCAACATGCAGCGGTACATCTTCAGCAGGGTATCGCCGTCCAGTTTGGGTTCTAGGGCAGAATCGACTTGGCCTTGCTCGTCCAGAATGGAGAGAAACTCGACCTTTGGGGCGATTTTGATCGCTCGTCTGGGCACCGCTGTCCGCCTTTCGTCTAATGAAGCACCGCTCGCAGGACTCCGCGAGGCCCCGGCTACTCTCGGGGGCCGCATTGTACACAATCCCGCTCGCTCGAACAGACCTTGCAAATGGGGCCAGTTTTGGGCAAAGTCTACTCCAGCGGGCCCAAATAACTCGGTCATCCCGGCGACGCGCTGACTAGGCACGCATTGGATCGCAAGAACCTCAATTTTCAAGATTTCAGGAGATTGTGTAATGGCTAGTGACGGCGGCTGGTATGTGGTGATCAACGACGAATCTGTCGGGCCTATGGGGCGCCAGGAATTGATCCAAAAGCTGCCCAGCGGGGGCGGCGCAGATGCAATGGTATTTGGGCCAGGGATGGCGGACTGGACCAAAGCCCGCCAGGTTGGCTCACTTGCGGCTGAGATGGGGGGGCAGGGCGGTCCACCTCCGAGGCCAGCGGGACGCGTTGCTGATGAAATCGACTTCGAAATTTCCGGCGACGACATGCAGTTCGTCGAAGTAACCCTTGATCCGAGCGAAGTCGTTGTGGCTGAGGCGGGGGGGATGATGTACATGACCGAGGGCATCCAAATGGAGACCGTCTTTGGCGACCCTTCAAAACAGCAAGGCTTCCTGGGCAAACTCCTGGATGCTGGTAAGCGGATGGTCACCGGCGAATCGTTGTTTTTGACTACCTTTGGGAATATCGGGAGCAATCGGGCCAAGGTTGCTTTTGCGGCGCCGTACCCAGGCAGAATCATCCCCATGCATCTTGATGAGCTTGGCGGAGAGATCATCTGCCAGAAAGATGCGTTCCTCTGCGCAGCCCGCGGCGTGCAGATTGGCATCGCCTTTCAGAAGAAGATTTTGACGGGCTTATTCGGTGGGGAGGGGTTCATCCTTCAGCGGCTGACAGGTGATGGTATTGCCTTTGTCCATGCCGGTGGGACGATCCACAAGAAGAAATTGTCTGCCGGCGAAACCCTTCGTTTGGACACCGGCTGCTTGGTCGCGTTACAGCCCTCGGTAAACTATGACATCCAAATGACCGGCGGGATCAAGAATTCAATATTTGGCGGCGAGGGGCTGTTCCTGGCGACCTTGACAGGCCCCGGCGACATTTGGATTCAATCGTTGCCCTTCACCCGCCTAGCCGGCAGGATCCTGGCCAACATCGGGCCTGGCGGCAAAGGAGAAGGCTCCGTGCTTGGAGGCCTGAGCAATATTTTTGAATCGAGAGGCTAACCAGTTGCGGCGGGAGGGCAGGAATCACCGCTAGCCGCGAATACGCACGCCTCGGCTGCTTATAGGGCCTACGATTCCAATTGCTCGGTTGACATTGCGAAGTGCTTGGCGTTGAATAGCCGATGAGGCTGGACTGGCCATTTTGAAAAGGCTGGCTAGCAAAGCAACACCGTCACGGGGCGTAGCTCAGCCTGGCTAGAGCGCCTGCTTTGGGAGCAGGAGGCCGGAGGTTCGAATCCTCTCGCCCCGAGTGAAACTCGGAACTAGCCCTTCGACTAGAACGTCGAAGGGCTTATTCGTTTCGTAGCAAAGGGTTACGTCGCGTAGCTCGAAGTTCGAAAAGACGATTTCGAGCAAATGGCGTTTGGCGGCATAATCGGCTGTAAGCCACTTATCCACAAGGGCTTGCGAAAGTTCGAAAACCTTGACCGCCATTTCAGCTTGTTCCCCGCGATCACGGTCTGCGGCTTCGACCCGAAGTGCGGCCGCTGCAATCCTGTCACGAAGCTGAGTTGACTTGCGGGCGAATGTGTCGGCGTCAATCTCATCGGCTAGGCGCAGGTTGAGTAGCCGGTCCTGCTGCTGTCGGAGCAAGCCGATCTCGCGCTGCGACACGGTGGATTGTGTCGTTGCTTCGGCACGCTCTCGCTTGGACCAATCGCGGAGCGCCTTTGTAAACCACTCTCGCACTGCTTCCGGCTGGCGGAGGGATCGGAAGACAGCCAACACTTGTTCGTCGAGCTGTGCTTCGGTCAGGCGGATTCTGGGATGCCCTGGCTTGAGCTTGTACATCGTGCATCGGTAGTAGACATACTGCTTGCCGGTTTTCTTCTTGGTCACTAATTCGCCGGTGATGAGATTGCCGCAGTGGCCACAACGGATCAGGCTACCCGCATAGGTCAATTCATGTGAACGATAGGTCTTGTTCCCGAGCAGCACCTGGACCCGGTCCCAGGTCGCCCGCTCCACCAGCGGCTCATGTTTTCCTGGATACCAATTCTCACCGTAGCGAACTTCGCCGATATAGCAGCGATCCCGCAGCATCGTATACACCGAACTGCGTGGGAAGCGCGGTGCTGAAGGACGATAGGTCACGCCTTCTTTTGTCAGCCGTTCAATCAACTGATCCACCGTGAGTGGTTCGTAGGCGTAGAGATGGAATAAGCGCCGGATAGCCTCGGCCCTGTCCTGATCGACTTCGATGATTCCTCTGCCGTCCTTGCGGATGTTGCGATAGCCGTAAGGGGCCGCCCCAACGAACCAACCTTCCTGCACGCGTCGAGCGTGACCCTCGCGTACATCGACTGATTGCTGCTCCGTGTAGAAGCTGGCCATATTGGCCAGCGTACGTCGCATCATGCGGCCAGCCGGGTTGTTTTCTGTCGGCTGGGAAACAGAGATGAACTCGATGCCGTGCTCACTTTCGAGCTTCTCAAGTTCGACGTAATCTGCGAGATTGCGAGCGGCGCGGTCAACTTTGTAGAACAACAGGCCGTCGAGGGTGTTTGCATTCTTCTTCGCGAATGCCAGAAGTTCTTTGAACGTCTTTCGTTCGTCGCTTTTGCTCGCGGTTTCAGCAACGCAGAAAAACCGAACGATTTCACCAGAGGTAGCTTCGGCGTAGCGCTTGAGTGCGTCCTCTTGAACTGCGAGCGAGAATCCCTCGCGTTCCTGTTCTCGGCTCGACACCCGTGCTAATGCGACGTATCGCTTCATGGTTTAGCCCCTCGATAAGACGGCGAACAATCGACTGACATTGGTCAGCATTGTAACGGCGTCCTCGGGGGTAAGCGAATCGCGGTAGAACGGCTGCCAGGTTGCGATTGTCTCGCGAATCAATGCGGAAGTGATCCATTCCGGCGCGCCGTCCGGGACGACAATGCCATCGTCCGATTCCACTGGACGTTTCTGGAATGTGGTTTTGGCTGCGCGCATGAAGACCATTCCGGCGTCAAAGCCAGTAGAAACTGTGGCGAGGCACGCGGTTCTCACCGCTCGCTTAGAGACAAACAGCGGTACGCATGGACATTGATTTGCGGAACGTCAGAACCGATGACGCAGTTTGGGCTGCGAACCTATCGCTCCACGTTGGCGTCGCCATAATCGCCAGCGACGACACAAAACAGTCGCTCACGTCATCGCTCGATCCCCTGTCCATGACCCTCGATAGCGTGATCTTGTTCAGGCTGTTGTTCCAATTCGCCAAGATCATGCTCCACGCTGGGGGTGTATTGACCGGGCCCATATGGCACGAACGCATTGTTGCCAAACAGCGCCGACGCCAGTTCCATCGCCCCCTGCGTACCAAGGCGCGACAACTCTGCCCCGGCTTCGGGTGCCAGATTCTTCAGTCCAGGCGCGATAGCCTGCACCACTTCTCCAACATTGCTTACGCTCTCGAACAGTTGCTTGGCTAATTCCGACATGTTTTGGCTCCTTGGTCATTCTTTGTAGTGATCGGTGAAAATGACTATTCTGCGGCCTGTGTTGCCTGCTGGTAAGCACGCGGCGAACCACCCCGGGTGTCGTGCTCATGGTCTGCGACCAACGTCATGAGAAATGCCAGGAACAGAGCCAAGAAGCAGAACAGTGCTGCCGCAAGGCAATTCATGCACGCCTTGCGCCATCGCGAGAACCAGCCGGGGCGCTTGCCTAGATTCTTCTCTTCGTAATAACGGATCAACGTTGTGAACATCGGTGGCACACCAGGAGTAAACGTGATCGCCTCCCTCGGCGATAACATCATGACTTCCTCCGGCTTCAAAAGTTTGCGTGCCTGTTGCTGCCAATTGCTATTGGCATTGTCCGAGGAACCCGCGCTGTTCTGCGTTTGAGCAGCCTCTGTCACCTGACGAGAGCTACCCGAGCTCGTTCCCCCGGAATCGACGATGATCGTTTCCTCTCCCAGCCGATTGCTGACATATTCGGCCGTTGCGGTGTCGTTGACGCCAAAGAACACATGGGTTGTATTGCTGAGGAGTGTTTGTTCCTGCCCATCGGGGAAGCACTTCTTGAGTTGGCCAAGGCTTTGGTAATACAGCTGCAATCGAACCCCGTATCCACGGTACTTGTCCACGGCATCGTCAACCGCCTCAAGATGTCCAAGGGAGGCAGCTTCATCGAGTATGAAATGCACCTTGTTTTTCTCCTGAAGCCCGCCGCGTATGACCGCCCGAAGCATGGATCCGATCCACATTCGCAAGAGAGCCGACTGCGCTCGCATATGATCGGGAGGCAGGACGAGATATATGGTCATCTTCCCAGTACGCAATCCGGCGGGATCAAAGCTGCTTGATTTGGTGTTCTCAGCCACGGCGATTGTGTCCAGGAACCGCAAATGCCGTGATACGGTGGTCAGTGTGGACGATTTTTCTTTTTCGACGAAGTGTGCAAGCTGTCCTCCCATGCGGGCGAGCATTCCACCCCAAGCATCCGACTCACCCATCAGCTTGATGGCCATCTCCAGTTTTTGAGGGTGGCTGATCAAATCACGCACGGTTTGAAGCGAACGGGTACCGTTTTCCGGCTCACCATACTGAACGACGGTGGCAATCATCGCCGCAATCCACGCCTCCGCCGAATCATTCCAGTGGGGTTCTTTTTCATCACCCGTTCGCATCACCAGGGCTTTGGCAAGGTCGTTGCATTCGTCGATGGCCAGCAAGCTGTCCTTGTCAATGAAGGCTAGCGGGTTGAACGTATCGGGCGACTTACTCACTTGCTTGTAAGGATCGAGAATCACCACTTGGTGTCCCAGAACCTTGCGTCGATGCTCTGCGGTCAGGTTTGCGTTTTCCCCTTTGAAATCGATGACCACACACGATTCATCACAGGTCAGCAAGAATGGAATGACGCAGGACACACCTTTTCCTCCGCCGCTGGGGCTATAGACTGAAGTGTGGATGGCGTTTGGCAGACGTGCTACGGAACGCTTACTGCGCCTGGCACTGCCCCAGAATTTCCCGCAAGCCGATGCCGCTGCGATTCGAGGGTTGAACAGTTTTCGTATCGCCCGGAAGGTGTTTCGTGCGACATGAACTTGCCCAAGGATCAAACCCGTTTCGGCATCCAGTATCCCAGCCCGCCGCAAATCCGATTCGTCAGCCCACCGGGCACTGCCAAGAGTAGTCAACCGGCGTGTTCTCCGGCGGAGTAGCATGGCGATGAAAATGTACAATAGGATGCATGCCATCCACGGCCAGCCAAGCGTACCTATCACGGCCACGCTATAGAGAACCAACAGCACTCCAATGATCAACAATAATCGCGATAGCTTGTACATGAATGCTCCTCGCTTTCGGCTCTTAGCGCGGTCGATAAGAAACCGCATGCGCCGATCTGCCCTTACCAGTTGATTGATTCGATAACCGTTGCACCATCGTGAGCTTCGATAGAAACCGTGCGATCAGCTTCCCGAATCCAAAGGACACGGCGACGGACAATGCCCTCGAACATCCTGACGCCTTCGCGCGACTCCCCATTGAGGTTGCGGCCCTTGATTAGGAACTTCTTTCCCCGCGCGTCGAGGGTGATGCCCACCGATGGATCAAACTCGGCGAATTCGATCCAGCCATATGCAATCGCGCCGATGTTTCCGGTCTTCAATCGCAATTCAAGCATGTCGGCACTGTCCCTAGGCTGGTAGAGCCAGCCAAAACTGCCAAAGTCTGTTGTAATCAAGCGCGCGACTTCAGTGTCTCTTGTTTGCTGGCTCGCGTCGGAGATCTGACTTCGAGTATGATGTAGAATGCCGTCCAACACGGATTGATCGTTCACTTGTGTGGCTCCAATACCCGTCCTCGCTTCACCTTACGCGCTACTAGCTTGACGGCTGCTCTGCGTCTTCTGGTGGCAGGCAGTCCAGTTCGGCACGCCTTTTTCCTTCATTGCTGGCCGACCGTGCAGCGCAGACGGCGCCGAACAGATACGCCAAATCGTCTGCCCACCCTAAGACTGGCACTATGTCAGGCAGAAAGTCGATGGGGGAAACCACCAACAAGATTAGGCCTGCTGCCATGAGCCATTTCATGATCTGCATGCCAATCGATCTCAACCTGCATTGCGGCACGCTAAGGAGGATGAGGAAGGCGACCACACAGATGGTTCCACACGCCATGATCCACTTGGATAAACAGATGATGAATTCCATTGGTTTGTTTCCTGTTCTAAGAGCATTCAACTTGGCCTCGAAGCACCGACGCCTCGGGATGCTACTTGCCCTTTATGGACAGCAGTTTTGCAGCATCGGCCAGTTCCATGTCTTTGGGCTGGACGGCCTCTAGACGTGTCAGAAACTCTGACAGTCGAGCGGTGATTTCTTCGATTGTGATTTTGGTAGCGGAAACTGTCAGGGAGCAGTGCCCGCCCAGCACAAGAACGACCCGCTTTTTCCGATCATTGAGAGGTCGCCGCGGAGTCTTGCCTCGGCGCTTCGATTTCTTAGTCCGTTTTGCCACGCCTTCGCGAGTCAGCTGTCCATCTACCGCTTCTTTGATGAGCTGTGCCTTGGTCTCCGCATCTTCGGCACACGCTATGGCGTAGGCACTGCTCATGCCCAACGCACCGGTTCTCACCTGGTCCTGGACTGATTCAGGTAGTTGAAGGACCGCAAGAACCTTGGTGACCAAGGAGGATGACACGCCCAGTCGCTTGGCCACCTCTGCCCTTGACCAGCTTGAGTCCTCCATCAACCTTTGAATCGCCTTCGCACGCTCCACGGGTGTCAGCTGTACCCGCTGCCAATCCAGAATGAGTTGCCGGTGTACAATTTCAGCCTCACACATTTCCTTGTCTTCGATTATGACCGGGACCTTGGGGAAGCCGGCTTTCCTTGCGGCTCGTAGACGTCGCTCGCCATCAAGGACGACGAAACCACCATCGATTCGACGTACGCGCAGTGGCTGGAGAATGCGGTCGGTTTCTTGGAGGCTTCTCGCCAAGCCTGTAATGGACTCTTCATCGAACCGTGTCCGCACTTGCGTTCGGCACTCGATGTTTTCAACTGCGAGATATTGGATTTGTTCCTCTGTCATCGCAATATTCCTCTCTTTGGGATTGTTTCTTTCTCAGCACCGTGATTGCGTTTCAACAACGAAGCTAGAAATACAACAAACCGCCCCATAGAATCACGCGTGGAAGGCTTTCGAGGACAACGAGGACAACAAAAAGTGAAGAGATGGCTGTTTGACCATGAGCCGATCCCTCTGGAAATCGCTGTGAGGCACCGATATGCGCCATTCTGAGCCTCTCTATTGCGTTAAGAAGGAATTCAGAGACCACCTGAACCGCACGCGGTTCGGATGGCCTCTACATAAAGTGGTCACACCTTGGGCGCGGAAATACTTCGGTACCGCTTGGGCAAGTGGAACCTATAGCCGCATGCGACAAGGTCATCCCGCAACGGAAGAGACCATTCAAAAACTCATATCCTACATAAAGATCGGAGATGACTCATCTCCGGATTTGCCTGAATGTAGGGCAATCTGGAACGAATACCTGTGCGGTAAGACGAACAAGAATCTCGCGTCACTCTCGACCGGCGAAATCCTGCATGTCATCTGTGAGCCCGCGACGAGTGCATCCATCGTAACGACTGTTCGAGACGAACTGATGCATGCACTGGATATGGTCGGAGACTTCATAAAAGTGGCCTGGCAGCCACGTCGATTCGTCAAACACTGCCAATCTCCTGAGCATGTGCAAATGGCTGTCCGCTGGGTATATATTCAGGCTGCTCGACTCAACACCAATCCTGAGCTCCCCGCCAGCGAGGCGATCCGTGTGGCTGAGAGTGACGTCCTCAAATTGCCGATGAGCAAGTACCTAGATCAAGCCATAGAGTGGTGGAAGTTCAATCCGTGGACGGTGCTATTCGCCGCCGACCGGGGAACGCGCATCGGCGTCTGCATCAATTTGCCGGTAAACGATGAAGCATACATACGCGCGCGTTTAGGAACGCCGGCAACGGAACTCTGCGCCAAAGCTGACCTACTCAGCACAAGTCCGCAACTGATCGTCGAGGCTCTTGCAATGCGCCCGCGTGAGATCGCGACATCCGTTCAGAACCCGACGCGCTGTATGTTGATCGCATTCGTGTGTCAGCAGGCTTGGCTTACGAGAGTAGATGGGCTTGCAAAAAGCGTTCCGATGCGATTGCTTGCGGTTGGCGGAACGCCCGAAAACTGCGACCGATTGCTGGCCGCCAAGTACAAGCCCACAGGTACAAAGATGGCACGAACGGGTGTCGATTTGTACGAAAGATCGCTGAGCCTTGAGCGAAAACTCCAAAAAGACTACGCGGTTTACGTTCAGTGGCGCGGTCTTCAGTCGCTCCTGGCCTATTCCAAGACTCCTGAGGGCTAGCTGCCGCGCTCCGGGAACGAAGCTGACTTTGCTCTTTCCTCGCGAGCAACCCAGGACTCAAACTGGGGGTTGCGTGAAGCCCCAGCGGCGGTCAATGCTGCCTCAGCATCGGTATTGTGCATCCAGACCGCGTAGTCCAATGGAGTTCTGCCGATGGTATCTCGCGCGTCAATGGTCGCCCCCCGTGCCAGGAGCATGTTGATCAGCTCACGACTGTTCACTCGGTCCGTGAGTCCCTGGGCTGCGTAGTGCAAAGGCGTTCGCTTGAGATAATCTCGTCCATCCATTAGGGCACCTGCATCGACTAGAGCCTGTACAACAGGCGCTTCACCCACGATCACAGCTAAGTGAAGAGGTGGTATTCTTTCCCAAGCCGCGTTGGGGTTCGCTCCCCGTTTGAGTGCTGCGGTGACCAACCCGCAGCGGCTCTTCACGATACCCTCTTCGAGGTCGTCCTCTGATGATGATGCCATGCCCGTGTACTTGTTGTTGAATTGGAGCCGCCAGCATAGCACGCGCAAAAGAATTGTCATGCTCTTATTTGCGGGGCAAACGTGAGCGGCCATGATTCTCTCTGGGCATTTCTCTATTGCGCCCGGCTACGGTTTGTGGTAGACAAAGGACGTTATACACCCCTAGTTAATCATCACAAGCCACGTCTACGAGTTTGCAACATCCTGAAGCATGGAGATCATTTGAACAGTAACGATATCGTTCCACATTCCGGTCACTCGATGACGCCGTCACCCGGCGCCGTTGAAGTGCCGGCCATCGTGGTCACTGCCGGCGTGAATGCGCGGTTCGCCTACGCCGAATTCTTCGGCGACGAGATCGCCAATGACTTTACCCGCAGGGCGTACCGCCATGCCGTGCATCGATTCCTGGCGTGGTGCGACACCCAAGGAATCGAACTAGCTCGAATTCCACCTGGCACTGTTGGCCAATACATTCGGTCGCTCGTCACCTGCGACGGAAGGCCTGCGGCGAAGCCGACCCAGAAGTTGCACCTGGCTGCGATTCGTAAGTTCTTCGACACCATGGTTCAGCGGCACGCCATCGTCCTCAACCCAGCAGCATCGGTGCGCGGCCCCAAATTCCGAAGCACCGTTGGCAAGACACCGGCGGCTGCCTCCGCACAGGCGCGGACACTGCTTCACTCCATCGACACCAGCCATATAGTCGGATTACGCGACCGCGCGATCCTTGGAATCCTGATGTACACCGCTTGCCGCGTCGGCGCGGTGGCCAAACTCCGTCGGGGTGATTTCTACACCGACGGCCAGCAATGGTATCTGCGCCTTGACGAGAAAGGCGGCAATCAACGCATCATCCCTTGCCGCCATGATTTACAAGGCTACATCCACGAATACATCGCGGCCTTCGGCGATGCATTCGACGAAGGCTCGCCGTTGTTCCGCTCCGTACGCGGACGCACTCGCCAACTGACGCAGCGAGCGTGCCAAGCCAAGGACATTCACCGCATGGTCAAACGGAAACTCAAAGCCGCAAACTTGCCGACAATTCTGACTTGTCATTCTTTTCGGGCTACGACTGCCACCGACTTACTGGAGCAGGGAGTTCCTCTCGATGACGTACAGGAACTGCTCGGACATGCGGATCCGCGAACGACACGACTCTATGACCGAAGAGATCGGCTCGTGACCCGGAACATTGTGGAGCGAATCACCATCTAGCGGTGCCGCCCGGATTCGAGACGGATAGAGTAACTCCATCAGAACTGGCGAACCCATGTCCGCTGCCTCGGTGGGGCAATGCCCTATAGGTGGCGAGTCACGTCCATGACCTGATGTAGCACCCGCCGGACGCGAACTTCCGCATCGGTGAAGGTGTAGACCTGGATTTCCCAGATGGATTGATCATGATGGCATGATACGTGCGCGTTTTCCCTGTGATTCGAGGGTTTCCGGCCATTATGGCAGGAGCACTCAATGGGTGACAAGCAAAACAAGCACTTCGTGTTCAATTAAGCAGCAAGACCAAGCTCGAATTTCACGGGACGAAGATCACGAGTGACGCCGGCTTGATTGTATTTCGTGAAATGGATGAAGCGTCTCGACACGCGGAACGGGGTCAGATTGGACGTTCAAACGGAGGAATTCTGGGCAGAATCTTCACACGGACTCGGATCGAGAGCAAAGATCCGCTAGAATGACGACCTTGGAGGCGGCAAATGGGAAGTATCGGTTCACTGCTCAAGCAAGGGGGGGGAATTCATGATGACTTGCTGCCGAGATGCTGCAACGAAGTTGCCACGCCGCGTCAGCACAGGGATGCTGGCTGGCTCGCCGTTACTCGCCACACTGCCCACCGCGCTGGGCTTACTTGATTCGAACATTCATTGGATGGACTGGCCAACCCCGTGGCGGGCGTTCAGTCGCGAACAGTCGTTCCAATCCAGGCCCTGCCACTGCGGCTGGCTTGAGTCCGCGAAGTTTCTGATTGCCTTCGCATGCTTGTGTTCAACCGTGGCGGCCGATGCCTACCCTCCAGGAGGAAGAAAAAAATAGCGTGTAGTGCGGTGCATGACTACGAAATCCATTAGGAGTGAAGCGCGATGAAATACTATTGCACGAGTGGGATGAACCTGAGTTGGATGCTTGAGTTCCCCTTGAGGGCATGGCTGGCCGCGGCGAAGAGCTTGCTTGCCTGGACGCCGCTGATGTGGCTGGTGATCGGATTCGGGATACTCGTGCCGATGTCGTTGGCCCAGGAATTCCCATGCGGGACTAGTGTGGCAGGCTCTCCCGTCTGCCCGAATGATGGAGGCGGATCGCCTTGCCCGGACAGTTTTGCAACCAGCGCGGTCTTTAAGATCATGGCACTCGACGGAACGGTGATGACGGTCACCGGTTTTGCCGACCCCAATACCGTCATTGGAAGGAGCGACCCCTTCGCCGAAGGGGATGCCGCCGATGCC
>JAJDDP010000144.1 GCA_029260235.1 Phycisphaerae bacterium
AGGCATCACCGTCCGGCAATGCAGGAGAAAGGTCGACAGTGACAGTGCTGCCAACCTGAGCAACAGTTGCAACTCCGCCGTAGGCCCCACTGTTGACGCAGGTAACAGAAGCGCTAGCAGCCGTCCCGGTGTCAAGATCAATTTCGACGCTAGTCACGCCACTGCTGCGCGGTTCGATGCTGTTGGCTAGGATGTCTAAACAGAGAGTTGTCGCCCCATGCAGGTTGCAGCTACGGACAGCCGTCGCGGCGCAGGCGGTGAATTCGCACTCGTCGGGGATGCCGTTGGTGTTGGCGTCCAAACTAAAGCCGAAGTTAATGTCGAGTGAGTCAGCCACTCCGTTGGTGTTGCAGTCCAAAGCCGGTGTATGGGTTTGGGCTGGGACCGTCGATGGCGTTCCGGGCCGGAAGAGGGTCACTTCGCCGTTGGCTACCACGGGCGGGCCGTCAGCGTCGAAGCGGAAGTTGTAGAGCGTCCCCCAGCGGAGGGCGTTCGCATTGGCGTTGGTGGCAAAGTCATCCGTAGTCCAGGTAATGGCTCCTCCGGCCACGGTTGCGGTCCAATCAGCCGTGGAATATGGCTCGCCGCTGTGGTGGTCTACATCATGGAAGCCGATGTTGGACAAGGTCATGCCATCGGGTATGGGCACGGAGAAGGATTGGGCGGAGCGGTGTGAATTCAGGTTTTGCAAGGCGTATTCGTAGTGCCATTGCCCGCCGCCCAAGTCTGTCACTTTGTAACCGAGGATGAATCGGCCATCGTTGGCGACATCCAGGTTGATGAGGATGGTAGTAGGGTCGAACTCGTCCCAGGCATTAATGGCCGCCAATTGCTGGCGGGTCGATCCAGTGAAGGACAGGAGGTACGCACCGCCCGTGAAATTGCCGACATTGACGCGCCGATAGCTGGCGTTGTTGGTGGCGTTTCCAGCCGCGGTATCGTCGGACGCGATGTATTGGCCCTCGCCGACGAATAGCGCACCTGGATGAATAGCTGGGTCGAGATCATCGTTGGCAACTTGCAGCCTGCGATCCAGTGAATTGGTGATCGGTGGAGAAGTGAACGGATATGGAAATGCACCCGTCGAAGCATCAACATCGGAGCGAGGCCCCAGGTTGGATTGCTGCCCGTTCAAGAATGCATCATAAGGATCAGAGCACCCGACACCCAGCGTCGAGCAGGGGGTTGCACCGCAACCAAGATTGCATTCGTCAAGGCTAAGTGCACAAAAGCCATGCTTGAGCCAACTCATGCCAATCTGCTCGAATCGCCCGTTGTCGTAGCGGTAGAGGTTTTGGCCGATGACGGGGTGCAGCTCGGTCTCTGATTGCCAAGCGAGAGTCGAATCACCAATATTGCATGAGGTGGTGGCGATTGAGTAGCCAGCGATTCCACCGCTTACTGCCCAGCGGGCTATTTCGGGTAGGAATCCGACAATGACGTCCGGGCCCGCGAGACCGCGTGTTTGGGCGGCGGCAGTTGGACGATCTAAGTCAAGCGGATCGACCGCGTTGGCATTCACTTGGCTCATTCCAGATTCAATCGAGATCGATCCGATGATCGCCCCAGCTGCCTCAGGCGTGCCCAACTCTTTGGCCCAGGATTCAGATACTTGAATGATCGAACCTGTCCACGAAAACGCAGCAGCTTTGGTATCGACTTGAACCATACCAGGCGTCAGGGTGAACAGCAGGCGCCCTGATCTACCGTCGAGCATCACGGTTTGGCCTTCTTGAGATTCAACGACCAATTCATCGATGGACAGACCTTGCTCGTCCCCAAGGTGGTGAATAGTGATCCCACCCGACAAGCGCAGGGGATACTCATCGACGATGAAGCGGTCGAAGTGTGCGGCCGTGGCGAGGAAGGAAGCGCCGCTTTGAGAGGCGATGGTCAAGACAGCACGACTGCCAGATTGAGGATGCAACGGTTGAATCGTGACGCCCAGAGTTGCCAAGATCGGCGCCGGCTCGAAATCGATGACCGCGTAGCCATCGACCGTGCGCCAGGTCTCGGGTTTTGGCTGGGTGATTTCTGGGGAAGAAGTTTCTGCTTGACCTGCCAAGGCTGCTGTTCCGCAAAGCGCGCACAACAGGACCAGCCATCCCCTCAAAACGATCGATTTCATCGAGTTTTCTCCGCCTCTGCCGGTACCCAAGTTTTCAAGACCTAGTCAATCGCCAAAGCGCGAGTAACCAAGTCAATCCCTCTATCTACCCATCTTATCCATACGACCTAGCAGATACAAGTCAGTAGGCTGAGCTCTATACGCGCCGCTTGGCCGCCCATTGAAGGCGATTTTCGGACGTGCCCCTACTTGAGGCTGCTGCCGATGTTCACGGCGCGGCCGGGGTAGGCTGCAGGAGGGCTGCGGCCGCTTGGTGGTGTTGACGGGCAGCGTCGCTATCGCCCGTCCGGTCGTAGAGTTGGGCCAGCATGAGATGCAGCGTCGGTTGGCCAGGTGCCGATTGGATGGCTGTAATGAGCTGATCGACCGCAGATTGTTCATCGCCCACGGCCATGTAAGCTCGGGCAAGAAGCTGCCGCGTGGCTGGATCATTCGGGCTGATGCTTAGGGCCTCCTTGAAATGGGCGATCCCGTCGTCAAACCGTCCCAACGCGCAGCATATACCTGCCAGATTTTCCCTTGCTTCCAGGTACGAACCGTCCAACGCGACCGCTTGCTCAAACCACTCCAGCGCTGCCGGCATGTTGTTTCGCGTAGATTCGAGCACGCCCAAGTTGAAGCAAATACGCGGATTCTGTTGATCAAGCTTACGCGCCTGTTGCAAGGCTGTGGCTGCATCGTTGAATTTGCCCTGAGCGATACGCAGCATCCCCAATTGCATGTGGGCGTTGATTGAGGTGGGGGCGTTCTTGGTCACCTGTTCGAATAGCCGGGCGGCCTCATCGAGACGGCCCGCAGACGTGTAGTAGCTGGCCAGATCCAACGGCATGGTCAAGTTGTCGCTGTCGTGTTGCATACCTTTTAACATGTTGGATTCAAATTGGGCTTGATCACCGCTAATCAGATACAACCAAGCCAAAGTGTAGGCTGATGGGAATCGGTTGCTCAGGGACCAGCGCCTAGCCGCTTCAGCGTGGGATAGCCCGTTATCGATCATACCGGCCCGTTGATCAGTTAACTTGGCTTGCGTTCCGGGCTGATCGAACCAGTGGCTGCGGAGGTCGTGGGTCTTGGCAAACATAGCATTTGCCTGGAAGAGGTGGTATTGCAGTATCCCGCTGTGGATCCAGAACCCAACGACGATGGCCATCATGCCTGAGAACAAGTAGCCGTTCCGCGTCAAACGCCCTGCCTGTTTCAATCGAAATTGCTGAAGAGCGACCGATGGTTTGTACGTTAGCCGGAGCGCCTGGAGCCCCAGAAATGCGAGCACACCGGCTATGGCTAACGACAGCAGGAAAGGGATCAGACCGTACAAGCCCCGAAATGCAGCCAGCGCGGCCACGAACAGCAGGGCGAGAACGACTTCCTCGATGAACCCATAGCTGGGTGTCTTCCTTGAACGTCGTGAAGTGCTGTTGGACAG
Source organism: Phycisphaerae bacterium (assembly GCA_029260235.1). Lineage (GTDB taxonomy): Bacteria > Planctomycetota > Phycisphaerae > UBA1845 > UBA1845 > OFTM209. The sequence continues at coordinate 3,555 of JAJDDP010000144.1, forward strand.
CATCGCCGGCTTGCCGAATCCGAAATATAGCGCGTCGTTTGGGCAAACGCTGACGCAGTCCATGGTCTTGAGACAATTTGAATCGACCACCATGCCAAAATCGCGCACCTCGGTGTTCACATGAACGTTCGAAGAGCAGGCGGCGGTGCATTGGCCACACTGGCGGCATGCATCGGTAACGCGAATGCTACCCACGGCGATTTTGTCAACGACTCCGAAGATGCCGCCATAGGGGCACGCATAGGCACAGAATCCCTTGGCCCCTAGGAAGTAAACAATCACGAAGCCGCAAACCACCATGGTCGAAATCCCAACGATCCAACCAGGCATGGTAGCCCAGAATGTTTCGGTGGTGAGAGCTGTCGATTGATAGGACACATCGTGCCGGAACCAAATGCGGTACGCAAACGGGTAGAGGAACATGTACACAAAAGCGATGAATGGCACCAAGGCCAAGGCACGCGACCGCAAAGGTTTTGGCTTGATCCCGATCCGCCTTAGAAGCCAGCGGCACAAATCCTGCACCGCCACCAGATGACAAGTCCAGCCACAGAAATAGCGCCCAAAGACAATGGTGATCAGAATACTAGCGCCAAAGAATATTACTCCGGCATTGATGATGCTGTCCTTGGAAAGCACCATGGCTTCTGAGGGTTCCAGTGGACTGAGGGTCGATCCAGTGATCAACCAATGGGCAATGTGGGCGGCGATAAGGACATGCACTGCGATC
>JAJDDP010000145.1 GCA_029260235.1 Phycisphaerae bacterium
GGCCCATGCGGTATCCGCTGATCGGGAAGTTTTCAGCTGCCCGCTGGGTTTGGGCACCCCAGTATGCCCAGGAAGGAACCGTCATTTCGCCCATGCTGTCTTTCTCGATGCGTGTCTCGCTGGACATGGAAAATTCTCCATCTAAGGTGTCAAATTGTGAGAGGAGGCATACTAACCCAAGCCCCAGCGAAGGGCCATCGGTCAAAGCCCGAGGCTCAGGAATGTGGGCTTGGTCGGGCTCAAAACCAAATGCAAGAATTCTGAATGAACCCTCTTGAGAAACATCCCACCACCAGCTGGCTGCTGGCCATCGGCATCGCGGTGATCGCCTTGGCCGCCTATTGGCCGCAGTTGGATTACCGATTTGTTTATGATGACGAATCGCTGATTCCCAACAGCGAGGTGATCTGCGGGGGACCTTGGTTCGATTGTCTGACCGAGCCGTGGTGGCCGCCCAGCCAATCGATGGCCTCGCTGTATCGTCCGGTGACCACGCTGACTCTGCGCGTCAACTACGCCATTGCTGGCCTGGATCCGTTCGGCTACCGGTTGACAAATGCAGTTCTGCATGCGATGTGCTCAGCATTCGTTGCCGTGTTGGCCCTACGTCTCTGGAAACGTACCCTGCCTGGTTGGGCGGCTGGGCTGATCTTTGCGGTCCACCCGATCCATGCTGAGGCTGTTTCCATGGTGGTGGGCCGGGCTGAGCTGCTAGCTGCCCTCTTCTCGATCCTCCTGTTGTATAACCACCTCGGGTTTCTTGAAGGTGATCGAAGGCCTCGGCTGGGCCATCACCTGACCTGTGCACTCCTCTTGGCCTTAGCGGCAGGTTCCAAGGAGCATGGCCTGCTTGCCGGAGTAGCCATCCTGCTAATGGATATATGGGGCCGTCAAAGCCGATCCGATTTTGAAACTTCGGCAGAATCCTTGCCAAGGAGCATGATCAATCGACTGGCCGCTAGCCATTACTTGGGTCTAGTATTGGTGGCCGGTGTTTTTCTTCTTGCACGTTGGATGTTATTTGGCGCACGCACCACGTTGCCGGCTGACTTCATCGATCCCTTTGCCAACCCTCTCTTGCATCAACCTTGGTTGGTCAGGGCAGCCACGCCCGCAGCATTGCTGACCCTGGCCCTTAGGCTGTTCATTTGCCCGATTGGGCTGTCGCCCATTTGGAGCCTGGGCGGAATCAATCTTCCCGACTCGTTGGCTCGGTGGGACGTCGTCGTCGGCGGCATGGCTGCAATCGCCATGATTCTCTGGGCGCTCCTGGGCCTATGGCGTCGACAGCGGGCAGGCTTAATGCTCGCAATGGCCGGCCTGTTTCTGATTCTGCCCTGTCATTTCGTCCCTGCTGCAAACTGGCTCTTCGCGGAGCGCTGGCTGTACCTGCCCAGTGCTTTCCTGGCTGTGGTGCTTGGTGGCGCGATTAGAAACCGCTGGGTAGTTTCCATCCTGGCCATCGCGGCAGGGGGGCTGGCGCTAGCCAATTGGAACTATCAAACATGCTGGAGAGACAGCGACACGCTGATGTGCGAAACGGTGGATCGACAACCTTACAACTATCACGGCTTGCTCGGGCATGTTGCCGGCTTGAACCAAGAGAGCCGGCTAGCCGATGGTCAGGCCGAGGTCGGTCGTTTGATCGAACGATTCCCCGATGCACCCAGAGCGTGGTACTACCAAGCCCTACTGATGGATGCTTTGAATCGCCCGGTCGATGTGTTAGAAGCTGCTGATCGGTACATGGAGTTGGCCAAGCCAACACCTATGACCCCACAACTACGCCAAGCCGTTGAAAAAGCCAAGGACCACATTCGGTAGCAGGAATGACCGCGCCGATTCTAGCGACCATTGAGTCGTCTTGAAAAACCAGACAGCATTGACACTTTGCTAGCTCAACCCGGTGACCGATCGGCGATCCGCATGGCTCAAGTTCAGGACTGAATGTAATCGGGAGGCGGCGGATGATCATGGCGAGCCCTTGATGGGAGCATCCTCTCGAAGGGCATCTGCCATCATGGAACCGACGCAGCGTCCGTGGGATTCGTGCCATGGATGATCACTTCGGAACCGTCGCTCACCCCGTCTCCGTCGGTATCGGGGTAGTGAGGATCTGTGCCCCAGGTCAATTCCAGCGCCTCCGAAAGGCCGTCCCCGTCGGAGTCCTCGATTCCCTCGGTGTTTACGAGGAGATGTCGGGCAAGCCCGTAGGAGTTGAGGTGGAAGTCTCCCGTGCCCATGACTGTGCGTTGTTGCCCATGCACAGTGCGTGTGGAAGTCCATCTTCCTTTAGAATCGGGAAGTCCTCCAGCCAGCAAGTCTTCCGCATCGCCCAGCAGGTATGAACCCCAATACCATAGGTTCATTGTCCAATAGCCATCTCGTAGGGTCTGGGGCTTGTTGAAGTTTAGGCACCCGCGGTAGTCGGCAGCGCCGGGGTCTTCCAAACAGGCATCTTCGATGAAAGCGTTGAAGAAACTACCGTGGTTGCGGTCTGCCAGACGGGCCCAGCCGTTGGGTGGAATGAACTCCCCGTAGGCAGCCTCGTCGATGCGATAGTAATTGGCTGTTTCGGCATAGTAGGGCGTGTCGCAAGCCAGATAGGGATCATCCGGGTAGTAGAAATCGCAGGAAAACACGGGAGCATCGATATCTACATCAGGAAACGCACTGGGATCATCGTTAAGGCCATGAGCTTGAGGCGAGTAATAGCTGAAAAGACTTACGCCTTCCTCATCGTACTCGACGACCCGGTGAAGGTAGTGAGTTGCGTCCTCGATCATGGCTCTGACGGTGGGGTTGCTCTGGCTGAACTCCTCGCTTAGCACTTTTTCGATGTAGACCAACCGTTGGATCTGCTTGATTCCCTCGATCACGGTGAACGCGGGTGGCTCCCAGGGCCGGGCCGCTGCGCAGGCGTCGTCGAGCACATGATACTGCTGGCACCATCCGCGGCTTCCGTAGGCCTCGAACACCTCGACCAGCCAGTCAAGTTGAACGCGGAGGTTGTTCAGCGCCGCTGGGTCACCGGTCACCTGATAGTAGCGCAGCAGGTAAAGGCAGTATTGGGAGGCTACGTGGTCATTAATCTGCTTGTGCATCACCTGTGCTGCTGCCAACGCTCCGTACTTGGTGCCGCCCACCACGAGCATGCGATCAACTCCCTCAGCCCCCCAGGGCAATCCACCGTTGAGGTAAGGGCCAAAAGGCTGGCCGAGCCGTAGCGGATGATCGGCGGGCAGCGTCTGGGCATACGCGTTGAACGGATGAAGCCCGCTCTTGTTTGGATTGGAGTGATCGATGACCAGGGCTTGGAAGTCCTCGACGGTGATCTTGAAGTCATCGCGTACGCGCAGGGTTAACTCCAAGAATTTTCGGGATCCGTCAAGAAACTGTTCGATGTCCACGCCCGAAAGCGGGTCCACCGCATCGCCAGTGAAGTCCAAATCCCGGACGCGGTCATACAGCTCCAGCAGGAAGATCGCTGGCGTCGTGCTGATGGAATCGTCGAATAGCATCGGTGCCTGGAGGCGAGAGGAAAAGTCGAGCTTGCCTGAGTTCTGGGTCGCCATACGGACGCTGGTCCAATGACCAATTTCCTGACTCAGCGTATCTTGATTCTCAGCCGTATTCGGAACGACTACCACATGATTAGTCCAGCCACCTCTCTCCAGCGGTGGCCTTGGCGATCCATCGGGGTTCAGCTCCAGGTCTGCTTGAACGGATAGGATCGTGCGGGCAGCCTCAAGCGCATACTCGAGATAGAGCTTGTTGCCGGTCCCGTCGTAGGCCCGCAGGAAGGAGATACCCGCTTGAGGCAAACCGGGGCCCATCATTGAAATCACCGGCTGATCGGACTCGATTTGGTCGTCAACACCCCAGTACGTGGACCCGATTCCGTCCACGGTCTTCCGCATCGGCCAGCCCAGCAGATCCCCGTCCTCGGCGTGGCTGAAGCGGCCGGCGCTCCGGTAGAATTCCCGCACACCGCGGTCGAGGTGATAGACCAGCACCTGATTAACGTGCGGGTCGGACGCGTCGTTGGGGTCCGTGGACTTGTTCCATTCAGTCCAGTCGCTCAGGGTATCGCCATCGGAATCCTGACTTCCATTTGAGGCCGTCGTGCCACCGAAGTGGAGGATCTCCCATGCGTCGGGCAGACCATCGCCATCATTGTCGGCAGGATCGACCTCCTCCAGATCGGCTGAGACGACTACGTTGACCGAATCCGAAGTAGACTGCTGGTCAGCAGTTAGAGTCAGCGTGAAAGTCAACAGCACTGGCTCTGTTCCCAGTTCGGAGGGGGCATCGAATGCTGCCTGGGGTTGATCGGCATTGGTCAGCGATACGGACGGTCCTTTTGATTGCTCCCACATAAATGTGACCGCGTCGAACTCGTCATAGGAGCTCTCTGCGCCGTCCAGCAGGACCAAGCTACCCGGTACTACAAAGAGATCTGGACCCGCATCCGCTCCCAGGGCAGGGGCTTGGGAATCTTCGCCGTCTCCCGGCGCCGGATTGGAGAGTACTGTGAAGAACCTCACAAAAGACACTGATCGTCCTAGATTCGTCGTGCCCGTGAGTTCGACACGGTAGGGTCCAGTCTCTGAAATCCGTTTGCTGATCTCCAAGCCCGAGCGCTCGTCTCCGTCGGGCAATAGCCACGCCAGCTCCATGACCTCTCCTTCGACCAGGCCAAAGAGAACCGCTTGGGCCCTGAGCGTGACCGCACCGTTGGCATAGTCGATTTGCCCCTCGATCTGGACGGCGAGCGATCCGTCGGGCCCGTTCACCTGAGGTTCTTCCACGCCCACCGGCACCGTGTCGGCCACCAAACCAGCCAGCAGGCCAATCGAGTTGTATGCGAAGAGCACCACGTCGTATGTTCCCACAGCCGAGAACTCATGAGTAACCGTCCTCCCCGACAACGTGGTGCCGTCTCCGAACTGCCATTCAAAGAGCAGCCCATCTTGCAGTTCGGCCGATACTCCTGAGACAGAAAAGGCCCACTCATTTCCCTCCGGCGCGCCACTAGGCGACATGATGATTCGCATTCCGGCCACGCTCGGATCTGATCCATCGCCGGCGGTCTCCACAGCCGCAGCCACGAGTGAGTCTGGCATTGCGCTGGCCGCAGAAGCGCCAGAAATAGCGCCGCCGCATCCGCCGATACCGGCACACGCGATTGAGAGACCTGCCGCCAGCGCCCAAGAGAACGAGGCTGTAAACGCCAAATGTGATCGGCGAAGAGACGTCATGGCCAGGTGCATATGGAAGGAGTACACGATTGGATGATCACCCATGGATCTTAGCGGACCAGCAAACGACCCTGGGATCCAACCTGGTTCGCTGGATAACCGGCGTCACACATCGTCAGCCAGATTACTGACAAGCACAGCATCCAATACATGGGCACGGCAAGCGAAAGAAATCGGCGGAATACCTTTGCGATGATCCGAGAACGCGTCTAGCCGTTCCCAGGCTTGACGGGGACCAATGATCGGCAGAATCGATTACCGGGCCTGAGATAGGGGGCGCAGACGTGGATGCCGCGACCGCCGCGGGGCCGGCGCGCGTTTATCGCCTGGAGGTCAAGTTGAGCTCCGCACTCATGATCGGGCGCCAAGGGCTGGAATAGTCGGAAGGGAACGTGCAGGGTAGGGGATGGGCCCAGGTCCCGGTGAGCGCTACGGGGTAGGCTGTGGTACAAGCGGTGAGACTTACCTGGGCGGGCAATGGCACAGCCAGCCAAGGTCCCCCAAAAACCGGAGCGGGCGGGATTCGAACCCGCGGTACGGTAACCCGCACACACGCTTTCCAAGCGTGCTCCTTCAGCCACTCGGACACCGCTCCTAAATAACTGTATTTCATCGACTTACGACATTTTCAATTCTACCCGAAAATGCCAGGTGCACTTATTGTTGCATTTATTATCCTCGCTGATACCCCAAAAACCACGATCAATGGTAGGACTTGGGCAGTATCAAACATGGCTGGCAGACCCAGAAAACTCGTTCGTATCATCAAACAACCAAGCGGTTCTAGCGAGACGACAGCCTTGACAAGCATACCAAAGGCAAGGAAAACCGCAACGGTACAGAGGTTGTCGGGCTCCACTACAACCAATCCAACCGATCATACTACACCTATCATCGACGGTGAACGATCTAACCCCGGACGTGACCTGCTGGCAGCACTTGACGCTATCGCTCCTGCCTCTGACGTTGACTTTGAAGCGCTCGAAACCGTAGGGGTGCTGCCTGCTCCGTCAACGCGGTTGGTAAGGCATTTGCTCGGATCATGGAGAAGAGCAAGACTACCGGCTACAGTTTCAAGCATTGTCGAAACGTAGGTAGAACGCTTGCGAAGATTGCCAAGTTGACGAGAGATGAACGTGAAGCATTCTTAGGTCACAGCATGGCGAAGTACATGAGGGATACGTATACCGAAACCGAAGCCGAAATCAGCCCCGAGTATCTGAGCATACTTGTCAACTTGATCGGAGCCGAGTATTTCGACGGCGAGACTGTGGGCAAGAAATGAGGCTCCGCAAGTACATCATCCCCATCGGGCTGAGCCTAATCCTCACCGGCTCACTCTTTGGTTGAACTTGGCTCGGCTCAATTCGTAAGCCTGACCCCCTTCTCTGCCCAGACTCCCAATGTGTTGACCGGTCTCGTGGCGGATGCTAGCTTGGCTGGCTGACGACAGGTGCGTCTCGTTGGGCAGGCGCATGGATCGATCACTAAGCCTATTGCGGGAGCAGAAGACCATGGACCGAACATCTAAGCCATTTGGGGCTCGATTCTTTGCCGGTTTGCTGATTGCTACTGGCGGAGGCCTTCTATCGCAACTCGGCTGCGCATCTGGAGGGGGCGGCGGCGGCGGG
>JAJDDP010000146.1 GCA_029260235.1 Phycisphaerae bacterium
CCTACTTGGTATTTTGCCTTCTCATGGGACATCTATTCGTTCCTTTTCTAAGGCGCCCCTCCCAGATCTGGCACGAAGAATCCTGCTAGAGATCTTATCGTATCGCCGGGTTCTCTGTCGCATCTTGCCAAGACATGGGCCGTGTGCCAACATCGATGAGCGCAGCGCGGCTGGCCGGGCCTCCCCTGCCATGAAGGCGGACGTCATTCTGGTAGCAGGGTACCCGGCCCTGCAGGATGAGGGACGAAGCTAATTCTTACTACCGCCGACTGCACAGATGGTCGCTCGAGAAGAAGACCTGTGCTTGGACGATTCTTGAACCGGAGCCTCTTTTCATGTCCCGGTCTTGGGCTGTGCTGGTTCTTCTGTTTGCGGTAGTTTCGTTCTCAGTCGCTAAGGACATTTCTCGATCCCCATCAACCACACCGTCACCCGAACTCTGGCGGGCTGCTCGAGTCCAACAATTTGAAGCAATGCCAATTGCATTCTCCGATATGGCTTGTACGGCCCGGTCGTCTTCTTCGACGAGTGTGTGGGCGCGCCTATCGGTTGCTTCATGTCGGTCCCGGAGCGGGAGGTCTGCACTTCTTGGGCCGGAGCCCTTCTGGTCACAAGATGCTGAGGAACCATCTTCGTTGCATCATTGCTGCACCTGATCCACGACTTGCACCGAGCCGAGAAACGCCGGCAACCCGATGCCACAAATCTCGATCAGCCGCTTAGCGGAGCTTCAGCCAACCTGCTGTGTTAGCGCCGATTTGACGCGGCAGCCGACTCAATGCCATGCGTTACAGATCCATATCAACTTCGACGTATGCGATACATCACCACTTCTACGGGCAGGCTGCTGCGCTGTTGCCGAAGCGCGGCTTGACAATCGATGCGTCGCCCGTTGAGACAATATCGTTTTGGTCAAAGTCGAACTCAGCGCCGGCTGCCGTAGCAGTCTGACCGAAGTGCGGCTTGATGATAGACGCATCGCCGGTTGAGACAACGCCGTTGCGATCCACATCACCTTTTAGGCCCCGGACGCAAACGCTGGCTCCGCAATCAAGGCTTATTGTGCATGTATCTTGGTCCGGAAGGGCAGGAAATAGATCGATCGTAACCGTGAGAGCGGCCTGCGAAACAGTAGCTACGCCGCCGTAGGCGCCGCTGTTCACACACGTGATCGCAGCGCTGGTAGCGGTTCCAGCGTCAACATCGATTTCGACGCTTACCACACCACCGCTACGCGGCTCGACGGCAGTGCCGCCGAACAGGTCCAAGCAGAGGCGCGTCGCCCCGTGATTGCTGCAACTGCGTGCCGCGACGGCGCTGCATACGCTCGGCGGCGGGCCAACGGTGGCAATCGAGAGAGGCAGGGCCATGTCCAGACAAGCTAGGGCCGAGGAGGGAACTGGAACGGTCGTTAGTGGATCCGGCAAGATGGCCAGAGTCGGAGTCGTGAAGATCGTGCCCATGTTTGGATCGAACGCGGGGTCGGAGTCAGGAACGCCCTCCCAGAAGGGCGCTGTACGATCGTCGAAGAGCTTCATTGCGAATCCGGCCGCGTATAACGCCCCAGCGTCTTCGGCGAGTGCCGTGATGGTTACATAGTGGCCAAAACAGTTCGGTGCCGAACAGCTTCCCGTGCATCCCGGGTCTACCGTGGCCGCGCCGTTGTCGATGCTAATTACCCCAACGGCGGTAAGAAACCCCGGAGCGCCAGGCGTCGCGACGTCGAACCGGTAGATCTGGGTGTTTGTGTCCGGACACAACGGTAGGTCTGGAATAGTGATGCTGGAGGACGCCAGATACAATGTGCCAGGCTGGAATGAGGAAGCCAGCATGGCCGTCGGGCCAGGGACGCTTACACAGTCGCCCAATACCTCTTCAGTACAGAGGGACTTGACGATCTCTGAGTCGTTGCCCGTTCCGGTGTCGTAGATCAAAAGCAGATCGTTTTCGGCTAGAGCGTGGGCGCTCAGGAGGAACAAAGTGCCGCCATCAGCGCTGAGTTCAAGCTCGCGAATGTGTTGCTTGTCGGGGTTGAGTAAGATGTCGTCACAGCCACTAGGTGAACATTGCGGCACGGGACATTCGCCAACGCAGGCTTCTGGACAATAGGTGCAATCCAGTGTCGGATCCTGACCATAAAGCTCGTCAACTGTCCAGGTCCCGTCGAAGGGAGTCGGAAGGATCAATCGGGCAGCCGCCAAGTACGCGCATGGTGGAGAACAGCCACCCGGCACGACTTGAGGCACGACGACCACCGGCGCCACGTACACCACCACCGGCGGCCCCGTAGTGTTGGTGGGATCGAAGGCTGCGTCCAGAAGGGGAACACCAATAAAATCCGGGAATGCGAGCTCGGTGACTCCGACATACACAGTCTTGTCTGATTCAAAGGGCTCACCGCCGGGGTCAACTACGACTTCGCCAGTGTCGAGCTGGAAGAGGCCCGATTGCGCGTTGATTTGATATAGGTTTCCCTGTCCATCACGGATCAGCCGACCATTGGACCGAGTATCGGCGCCGGCCGGTGGGTCCAGCCGGTCACCGGTGCAAACACCGGATGCGTCAGCAGTGTACAATTGATCGTTTTGCACGCCTGGCTCATCAGATTTTGCTGCGACAATCAAATCGGCACCAGGCGGTATCGTCACCGGCGTGGCTACGGAGGCGGGTGCATTTCCTAAACCGTTGAAACAAGTATTCAGAGCGGGTCCGCTGATATACGCATCCCAGGCAAGTAGATCGCCGATGTCAATGTACTGATCACGATTCAGATTACTGTCCAGGCAGCTAAGGCCTAAAGCCGTGACCTGACCTAGCTCCGCCAGTAGGAGTAGGAAATCTTGGTTGTCAACGTCATCGCCGCCGTTGAGGTCCGCACATTTTGAAGACCCAAAACAGAAGATCGCCGGGTCAAAGTTTTCGATCAGCACGCGGGAGTCGGGGCCGACGAGCTCGAGTTCGACGAAAGTCCCTCGGTGGAAGTCGAGGACCCCTGGCGGTGGAGTGAACCGCCCCCAGAAGACGCCGAACTCGTTGCGGTCCGTCGCGCCCGGGCGCTCGGCAGGAGGCGGGCGCAGGGTAGCCACCAGAACATCGCCATCATGGCAATCCGCCAAGGGCGCACCACTGCATTCACTGACCTTGACATCATCGCTGAGGTATATCTTCAACACGGTTGTCGATGGGTCGCCTTGCTTGAACGAGTACTCGAACTGCACGACGATGTCCTCGTCGCCCACTCGGGCGAAAGCCCCCTTGGCGGCTACGCTGCCGGCAGTCGGGGTGCTGTCCCCCTTCGTTCGCATGTCCATGATGCCGTTATTGCTGCCGTCGTCATGAAGGGGCTCAGTTGGGTGCGGTTCGAGGGTGATAGACCCCTCCAAGCATGCCGTCGGATCCGGATCAACTTGCGGATCGCAAAGCCCCGAGCATTCGCAGGGCTGGCTGTCGCTCTTGTCGCGGATCCTGGTCTGCACCCGAATGGCGAACTCGTCGGCATCGTCCATGGCAATATTCACCAGCGAGAACCCATACAGAGGCACATCGACAATGCGTCTGCCGTTGGGCATCGGCAGATCGGGGTCAAGCGGATTGTCGTTTTCATCGACCAATGTTTGATAGTACAGCCGCTGCAAAGCGGTATTGAGCACCGCGTTGGATTCCAG
>JAJDDP010000147.1 GCA_029260235.1 Phycisphaerae bacterium
CCGACATCTTCCTTGTAAGGGAAGCGCTCTAGCCAACTGAGCTAATCGCCCGATGTGGGACGGCATTAAATGCCAACCGCTGCCTTCCGTCAATAGTGGCTGATCCTATTCGCCATCGCCTCGCCCCGGGATTCGGTCCCCCCGAGCGTCTATGGGTATTGTATTTCCTGGCCCTATGGCGTGGATTGTCGTGGGCTTGTCGAATTCGGCTCCTGGCTGGGGCCGGACGCTGGTCCTGGGCTTGTCCAATCGAGACGATCCCGCATCAAGCGGAGAACAGCTCAGGAGATTGGAACGGCTTCCTCAATGTCTTCATTGGCCAGGGCTACGCCGCCGTTGATGAGGAAATGGTGAATCGATGCCGATGTGTTCTTACCGTCACCCATAGCCAAGATCACCGTGGCTGCACCGCGGACGATGTCACCACCGGCAAAGACACCGGGGATGCTCGTCATGTTGGTTTCGTCGATCTCGATGTAACCCCACTTGTTGACCTCCAGCCCTGGCGTGGTTTGGGTCAGCAGGGGGTTGGCCTTGGTGCCGATAGCTTCAATGAAGACATTGCACGGAATCTCGAATTCACTGCCCTCAATTGGCACCGGGCGGCGCCGGCCTGAATCGTCCGGCTGCCCCAACTCCATCTTGATACACTTAACCGCACGCACCCAACCCTCGTCGTCGCCGAGGATTTCGATCGGGTTGTTCAACAGCTTGAACGCGACTCCCTCTTCCTCGGCATGCTTGATTTCTTCAGCCCGTGCGGGCATTTCCTCGCGCGATCGGCGATAGACCAGTGTCGCCGGGTTTGCCCCCAGGCGCTTGGCGGTACGGACTGAATCCATAGCGGTGTTCCCCCCGCCGACCACGAGGACTTCACGGGCTGGAATCACCGGCGTATCCGTGGCGCCGAACTGATAGGCGCCCATCAGGTTCACGCGCGTCAAGAATTCATTGGCGGAGTAGACCCCTTTCAGGTGCTCTCCAGGAATCCCTTGAAATACCGGAAGCCCCGCTCCGTTGGCGATGAACACAGCATCGAATCCTTCTTCTTCCATGAGATCGGGAATGGTGTATGTCTGACCGATGACCACATCGGTGATGATCTCGACGCCGCGGGCTTTGAGTGTCTCGATCTCAGCCTCAACGATCGCATTCGGCAACCGGAACTCGGGAATGCCGTACATGAGCACACCGCCTGGCGTGTGGAGCGCTTCGAAAACCGTCACCGCGTGTCCGCGTTTGCTCAATTCGCCCGCACAGGTCAGGCCCGACGGCCCGGAGCCTACCACAGCCACCTTTTTTCCGGTTGGAGGCGGTGGCTCAAACAGGTCCTTGCGATGTTCGCGGGCCCAGTCAGCCACAAAACGCTCGAGATGTCCCACGCCAACCGAGGATCCTTTCTTGGCGCGGACACACAGCTCCTCACATTGCGTTTCCTGAGGACAGACCCGACCGGTTACTCCGGGGAGCACGTTGTCACCGAACAAGATATCAGCCGCCTTGCTCAGATCGTCATGGGCAACGGCGTCGATGAAGGCCGGGATATTGACACCGACCGGGCAGCCACGAACGCACTTGGCGTCCTTGCATTGAAGGCATCGCTCGGCCTCAGTGCTGGCAGATGAGCAGGCATAACCCTGATTGACTTCGCAAAAATTGGCAGCACGTGCGGCTGCTTCCTGCTCCGGCATTGCTTGCCGTTCAATCTTCATTCGTTCCGATGGTTTCATGTCTCACTATCCGGTCTATTCTTCAGGGCTTCTAGTCGTCGTTTCTTCGGTTGCAGGTATGCCGAGGTGCGCCGTCACTCGCTTTGACTGGCTGCTTCCGCTTCCAAATGGCGTCCTTTGCACTGCGCCTGCTTGTCTAGTTGGCAGTTTGAACCGTGGCCCAGCCTGTCCCATGCGATTCTCTCTTGGTCGTGGTAGGTGGCCAGCCGATTCGCCAGCTCCTTGAAGTCAACGGCGTGGGCATCGAACTCCGGGCCATCGACGCAGGCGAACTTCATCTCACCACCGACGGTAACCCTGCATCCGCCACACATGCCTGTGCCATCGACCATGATGGGGTTCAGTGAAACTACGGTTAGAACGCCGAACGGTTTGGTGACATCGGCGATAGCGCTCATCATTGGCACCGGTCCAGCCGTCAAGACCGCGCCGATGGACTTGTCTGCCTCTAGAAGGTCTTTCAGTTGTTCGGTGACGAAGCCATGGTGACCGTAGCTTCCATCGTCGGTGCAGGGACAAATGGCGTCGCAGAATTGTGAAAGCTCACGCTCGAAGATGACGTATTCCTTGGATCGCCCGCCGATGATGGCCGTCACTTTGTTGCCCGCCCTCTTGAGCGCTTCGGCCTGTGGGTAGATCACGGCTGTCCCCACGCCGCCGCCCACCAGAATGGCGTGGCCAAAATCGTCGATCTCCGTCGGCTTCCCCAGTGGGCCAACAACGTTGAGCAAGGCTTCGCCGACCTCCAGATTGCACATCAACTCAGTCGTTGCCCCAACGACTTGCACCACCAGGGTGATCAGACCAGTCTCGTGGTCGGACGACGCGATCGTCAAAGGCACGCGCTCGCCGTGCTCACGAACACGGACTATGACGAAATGCCCAGGCAGGTGTCGCCGAGCGACGCGGGGTGCGTCGACCTCCATACGCCGAACCTTGGGAGCTAGCCACTCAGCCTTGCGGATGTGGAACATGTTCACCTCTGTTCTGGATCAGCCTGATCGGGCTGTAGTTCATCGGCTCGCCGCGGGAATCGCCGTGAGGAGACCCGCCAGCCCATCGCATTGGGAACCACAGTGGCAATTAGCGGGCCAACTGGCTTGGCCACCACCGCTTCACATTTTGAAGCTACAGCATCATGCCAGCCGAACCCACCCGGACTTGGGGATAGTCGCCCATCCCTGCAGCAAGAGGACCTTGGAGAGCTGCTGTGGACCTGGAGACCAACTAATATCGTCGATAATTGCTGATTTAAGTTGATTTGGGCTACGGTTGGATTTGGCCCCACTTTCGTGGGAATTGGCCTATGGCTTTTGAATTTTGTACTTCTTGACCCGGTAGCGAAGGTTGTCCCGGCTGATGCCCAGCTCACGGGCTGCTTTGGATTGGTTCCAGCTGGCTTCGGTTAGTGCCTTGATGATCATAGCCCGTTCGTAATCCCACAAGCTTGAATCGCCTTGCTGGCTCACCGACTCTGCTGGGTCGCCGGTGAGCTCCCGAGGTAGGTGTTCAGGCGTGATCTCGAAGCCATCACACATGATGGCGGCCCGTTCGATCACATTGCGAAGCTCTCTGATGTTGCCGGGCCAATTATGGGCAGTCAGCGATGCCACAGCTTCTTGAGACACAGCCAATGGCTTGAGCTTCATCTCCGTGCAGGCGGCCTTTACAAAATGATCGATCAACAGGGGGATGTCTTCGCGCCGCTGACGCAACGGTGGCAAATCGATAGGAAACACGTTCAACCGGTAGAAGAGATCTTCACGAAAACTGCCCTCAGCCACAGCGGCTTTGAGGTCACGGTTGGTCGCAGCGATAATGCGCACGTCGCAGGACACCGCCCTGACACCACCAACGCGCACAAACTCGCGCTCCTCCAATACGCGGAGCAGCTTTACTTGCGTGGATGCGCTGATGTCTCCAATCTCGTCCATGAACAGCGTACCACCGTCGGCCAACTCGAATCGGCCGATCTTCTTGGCCGTCGCACCGGTAAATGCTCCCTTCTCGTGGCCGAACAATTCACTCTCAAGCAAGGTCTCGCTCAAGGCGGCACAATTCAGCCCGATGAAAGCACGACCCGTACGCTGTGATTGGGCGTGGATGTAGCGGGCTGTGACTTCCTTGCCGGTACCCGTCTCCCCCAGAATCAAAGCCGTGGTGTTGCTGGTGGCTACGCGATCGCACAGCTTCATCACCTGCTTGAGGCTCTGCGAATTCCCGATGACCGTATCTGCACGCTGAACAACTTCACGCAGACCCTGGTTCTCTCTTTGCAAGGTTTGATGGGCACGGGCGTTGTAGGCACCGGCGGCGGCCAAGTTGGCAAAAACCTGAAGCAGGTCGATGTCAATCTGGGTGAAGGATCCGTTGTGTTCTGGATTCAATACTTCGATCACCCCGATCACTTCACCCTTGCGGGTCATGGGGGCAGCCGCAATGCTTTCAGTCGTATAGCTGCTAATGTCGTCGATGCCGCTGAAGAATCGGCCGTCTTCGGTCACATCCCCGACCAATTGGGGTTTGCCGGTTCGTAGGACGTCGCCGGCAATGCCCAGATTGGCGTCAAACTCTTCACCGAGCAATGCCTCGCCCTTGTCTCCGACAGCCGCGACAAAAATGAGCTTCTCACGTCGTTTGTTGAGCAAGAGCACGCTGCTGGCCCCCGCCTTGAGCACGTGAGCGGCGGACAAGGCGATGGCATTGAGCACCGTGTCCAAGTCCAGACTGGAATTGATCGCCGACGACGCCTCAGCCAGAGCCGCCAAAGAAGCTTTGTCGAGGCTGGCCACCGGCAGATCCATGTAGGCGTATCCTTTGATTGTGTTCTAACAGATAAGATATATTAAGGTAGAATCTCTACGCGATCTCCGGCTCGTAAGACCGCGAACAGCTCGTCGATGTGTTCATCCGTCAGGGCAATGCACCCAGCCGTCCAATCGGTTGACAGGCCTTGGCCCAAACTTCCCTGACCGTGAAGCCCGATGCCGCCCCCGAGAGGCGTTGTCCACGGCGGGCAGCGTTGCTCTTGGGCAGCCTGTATGATCGCAGCGGCCTCGCCGGAAGTTAGTACGCCCAAGGCTAACCCCCGGCGGGCGTCCTCAGCCGACGGGTAGTTAATTCCCAGGAATCGATGGTGCGGGCTGCTTCTTTTCTTGGAGCAAACCCTAAACACACCCTCGGGCGTTCTTCCATCGCCAGCCCGCGATTTGATCCCCGTCGGGCTGGTCCCCAACACCAGCGGGTAGCTCCGGACCAGCACTTCGCCATCGAACAGATGGAGAATCCGCCTCGATTTCAAGACCACCGCGTGGGGTTCCGCCAGACTCATGGCCTCAGAGAATCCGTCGGGGCGGTCTGCGATAGAGGGGGTTGAGCGGCTGCTTCCCGAGACCAATACTGCGGCCCATAACGCCGATGTCGAGGCGAGCAGAACCGCATAACGCTTTTTGCGAAAGATGGTTACGTCGTGCAGGCTCAAGTGATTGCCTCGTTAGAAGATGCCTCGATCTGTGACTGGGTTGACAAACATCGAACCCTGTCCGCTCAGAAGCGTAAGGATACAATGGAGTGGTGAATGCGCCAACGGACGAACAACTTCTGGCTGACCATCTTGCCGGCGACGGGGCGAGCTTTGAATCGCTCGTACGGCGATACCAGAAGGAGTTGTACCAATTTGTTCTGCGGTTCACCAACAGTTCAGCCGCAGCTGAAGATGTCGTTCAAGATGCCTTCTTGCAGGTCCATTTGGTCGGCGCGACTTTCGACACCAGCCGCCGCTTCAAGCCTTGGCTCTTCACAATTGCAGCCAACAAAGCCAGGGACTGGCTTCGCCGCCGGACCCGCCGTCAAGAAGTACCACTTGACGCCAAGGTGGGTGGTGAAGACGGGGGCAACCAATCGTTCGCGGATCTGCTGGCCGATGACCAGCAGAGTGCCGGCGCAGATTTGGATCAGGACGTCAGCCGACAAGTCGTTCAGCGCGTGGTGCGAGAAATGCCCGACAATCTGCGGGAGGTACTGGTGTTAGGTTACTTTCATGGGTTTGCGTACAAGGAGATGGCCAGCGTCCTCGACGTACCCCTAGGTACGGTCAAAAGTCGGCTTCATGCTGCGGTGGCTTCATTTGCCAGGCGATACAAAGCCACGGCACAGAATGCTCCGGCCCATGAAGATATGTTTGACGGCGGACTTTGAGAAGGATGTGTGGATCCCTCGGTCAGTTGGCATAGTCGCGTAGCATCCGGTCCGGGATGGATCGGCTGAGGTGGGAAAGAACCGGCAGCACAACGAGGAAACACAGACGAGCATGAATGAGAAGGAATTCGTAAGAGATGACGCGCTGCTTGATTTCGCACTGAATCAATGTGCACCTGACGAAACAGAGCGAATCGCAAGAGCGTTGCAAAACGACGCCGAGATGAAGAATCGTCTAGAGCTCATCAAGAATGTGCTCGCTCCCCTGGATACTTGGACCACTCCTCCGCCGCCGGCCAGCATGGTGTCGGACATCCTCGATCATATCGCTGCCCACCAGAACCAGGCTGCAGACGATCAGGCAACCACCATCCCATTTGAGCAATCCGAAGGGCGAGGTCTCGGCGGGATCATCTCCCTGCGAGAGTTGGTAGCCTTGGCTGCCTGCATTCTGATTTTCGTCGGCATCCTGTTTCCAGGCCTGCGACTCGCCCGACAAAACTCGCGGATGCGAACGTGCGCCAGCCAGATGCGCGCTCTGGGAGTCGGCGCCTCATCCTACGCAGCGGCCAACAGCGGGTTCCTCCCATACGCCGGAACCTCGAACGGCCCATGGTTGGTTCGCCGAGGCCAACCGCGGGGTTCCAACCGCCGCCATTTGATCCCCATCTTTCGAGGACGCTTCTTGGTCAATCCGAAACTGCTGCAATGCCCCGGCGATGACGGCAAGCCAACCGCAGATGTGCAGGATCAACAAGAGGATAATGAGTGGTCGATACTCCGGCGGAGCAACATCAACGTCCAATTCATGGACAAACCCGTCCGCATTACCATGGTAGTCAGGCCGTTCGTCATGCCTTACATCAGTGACGCCAATCCGCTCTTTGCCGGGGGTCAGTTCAACGAGGACGTCGATCCCGCCACAACCAACTCCCCCTCCCACGGAGGCCAAGGGCAGAACATCCTGCATTTCGATGGCAGCGTCGGCTGGCTCTCTTCGCCTATGCTGAACCGCACCGGCGACAACATCTGGCAAATAGGAACCCTGCGTCGCTACCAAGGCACCGAACAACCCCAGCAAACCACCGATGCATTCATGACGCCCTAACCGGCACCTCAACCCCCCATTTCTTGTTCAAGAATTCACAAATATCAAGAAAAAGCGTTTGGGTACCTGTGCTGGAAGCGGTACAGTGTCATGGCGCTGCGACGTAGCCTCTCTACTTGTGGGATGGTGGCGCTAGGCAGCGAACCAGATCAATGATGGTTGGTGGCGAGCTGGCATTTCGCTTACAAGTCAGACGCTTGCCTGAGACGGTAGACATTTTCTTGCTTGGCCGGTCCAGATGTAGCACTAACCGAGGATAACGCACAAACCTATGGGAGACGCGAAATGACCCAGGGATGGATTCCACGAGCAACAGCTCAATTCGGATCGCTCTTGAGGATGGTTGTGGGAGGGGTGTTGCTGATCAACTCGGTTGCATTGGCAGCGCCGCCGCTTGGCTACTATGACTCGGCCGATACTGCCAACTCCTCAACACTTAGGGTTACACTCCACGATATCATCGATGATCATACGCGGTTCCCATACACCTCCTCAGCCACTGATACTTGGGATGTTCTTGAATTCGCCGATGAAGATCCAAACAACGCAAGCAACATCCTGGACGTATATCTGAACGCCAGCTACCCCAAGGCCGGCGGCGGCAATACCAACTACAACCGTGAACACACCTGGCCCAAATCGTACGGCTTCCCCAACGACAACAGCCAAAACTATCCCTACACCGATTGCCACCACCTCATGCTGTGTGATGACGGGTACAACTCTTCGCGCAGCAACAAGCCGTATCGAGACTGCGATGCGGCATGCACCGAAAAGGCAACCCTGGCCAACAACGGCCAAGGAGGCGGCAGCGGCACCTACCCAGGGAACTCCAACTGGACATCAGGATCGCTGACCTCTGGAACCTGGGAAACCTGGATCGGAAAACGCGGCGACGTCGCCCGGGCCCTGCTTTACATGGATGTCCGCTATGAAGGCGGCACGCATGGCATCACTGGCGCTTCTGAACCGGACTTGATTCTGACCGACAATGAAGCCTTGCTAGTAGCTAGCAACACGGGCAACAACGAATCCATCGCCTACATGGGGATACTTTCGGAGCTCCTGCAGTGGCATGCCCAAGATCCGGTGGATGCGGACGAACAGCAGCGCAACGACGACGTCTTCGCTTTTCAGGGCAACCGCAATCCGTTTGTTGATCATCCCGAATGGGTCGATTGTGTGTTCAACAACACCTGCGGCGGCGGGTCAGCCCCGGCTGCACCTACTGGCCTGGGCAGTACCGGGGGCGACGGATTCGTCGATCTGGATTGGAATGACAACATCGAATCCGACCTTTCCGGATACAACGTCTATCGGGCTACCGTTTCGGGCGGACCCTATACGCAGTTGAACGGCGCCCTGGTGGCTGCGAGCCTCTACACCGACAACTCTGTGAACAATGGCACGACCTACTACTACACAGCCACGGCAGTCAACACAGGCAGTTCAGAGTCAGCCATGAGCAGTCAAACCAGCGCAACGCCATCCGGTGGCGGCGGAAATCCTCCGGGCGACCCTTGGATCAACGAGATTCACTACGACAACAGCAGCACCGACACCAATGAAGGCGTCGAAATCGCTGGCGCCGCTGGCACAGATTTAGCCGGCTGGCAAATTATCGGCTACAACGGCAACGGCGGCGGTGTGTATAAGACGGTCAACTTGTCCGGAACCATCACCGATCAGCAAGGTGGACTGGGTACCATCTGGTTCGCCATCACCGGCGTGCAGAATGGCGCCCCGGACGGCATCGCCCTGATCGATGATCTCGGCGCGGTCGTCGAATTCATCAGCTATGAGGGCGTATTGGTCGCTGCAGATGGACCAGCCGCGAGCATGACTTCAGTGAACATCGGCGTGTCAGAATCATCGAGCACACCGGTTGGCGATTCGCTTCAACTCCAAGGGAGCGGCAGCCAATCCGCCGACTTCATCTGGGCAGCACCTGCGGCCCATACGCGCGGCGCAGTGAACAACAACCAGACGTTCAGCGGTGGCGGCGGTTGCCAATCGGATCCAGAGTGCGACGACGGGCTTTTCTGCAACGGGGCCGAGACCTGCGTAGCCAACAGTTGCCAACCCGGCACAGCGGTTGATTGCAATGATGGAGTCGGTTGTACGGATGATTCCTGCAACGAAGCCACTGATTCGTGTGACAACGTCGCCAACGACAACACCTGCGATAACGGCCTCTACTGTGACGGGGCTGAAACCTGCGACGCGGCTTTGGACTGCCAAGCCGGCACCACAATCGATTGCAACGATGGGATAGGCTGCACAGACGACACCTGCAATGAAGCCACCGACTCCTGCAATAACCTTATCAACGACGGTAATTGCGATGATGGCCTATTCTGCAATGGCGCTGAAATCTGTGACCCGGCCCTCGATTGCCAGGGAGGCAGTGACCCCTGCCCAGGCCAAACCTGTGACGAGGTCAATGACGTCTGCGTCGAGTGTACGGTTGACCCCGACTGCGACGACGGCCTGTTCTGCAACGGCGCAGAAAGCTGTGTAGGAGGCCTCTGCCAGAATGGGACAGCGGTCAATTGCAGCGACGGCGTTGGGTGTACCGACGATACCTGCAACGAAGCCACCGACTCGTGCGATAATGTCGTCAATGATGGCAATTGCGACGATGGCTTGTATTGCAACGGAACCGAAACATGCGATGCGATCCTCGACTGCACCGCGGGGACATCTGTCAATTGCGGTGACGGCATTGGTTGCACCGATGATGCTTGCAACGAAGCCACGGACAGTTGCGATAACACCTCTAACGACGGCAATTGCGATGACGGCATCTTCTGCAACGGGGCAGAAACATGCGACCAGACTCTCGATTGTCAGTCAGCGGCACCCGTTAATTGCGACGATGGCGTTGGCTGTACCGATGATGCTTGCAACGAAGCAACCGACAGCTGCGACAATGTAGCCAACGACGGCAATTGCGACGATGGCATCTTCTGCAACGGTGCCGAAACGTGCGACCCAGCCCTCGATTGCCAGGCAGCGGCACCTATTGATTGCGATGATGGGATTGGTTGCACTGACGATTCCTGCAATGAAGGAACGAGTTCCTGCGATATTGTAGCCAATGATGGCAATTGCGATGATGGATTGTTCTGCAACGGCGCTGAAACCTGTGATGGAGCGACGGATTGCCAAGCGGGCGCCGATCCCTGTCCAGCCAGTTGTGATGAGGGCAGTGACACCTGCGTCGATCCACCGGGCGGAGCACCCTGGATCAATGAGATCCACTACGACAACAGCGGCAAGGACAGGAACGAAGGTGCGGAGGTTGCCGGCCCAGCCGGTACCGATCTGTCCGGTTGGCAGCTCGTCGCCTACAACGGCAATGGAGGCGGCGACTACAAGACCATCAACCTCAGTGGCGTCATCCCGGATCAGCAGAACGGGTTAGGTACACTTTGGTTCAACATCCGCAAGCTCCAGAACGGCTCACCCGATGGCGTCGCTCTGGTTGACGATCTAGGTACGGTGATCGAGTTCCTCAGCTACGAAGGTACTTTCACCGCCAATGGCGGACCGGCTGACGGGATGACCTCGACCGATATCGGTGTGACCGAATCAGGAGGAACGCCAAGAGGCAATTCACTACAACTAGAGGGTACGGGCAGCCAATCCATCGACTTCACTTGGTCGCCGCATTCTCCACACACCAGAGGAACGACAAACAACAACCAGTCCTTCTAGGCGGTAACGACAACTAGGTCTTTGCACACAAACGGTCCGGCAGGCTCCCGAATTGGTGAGCGTGCCGGACCTTTCTTTCTTGTCCTGCACCCTATCAAGAACAAGCCCGCCGCGTGATCAACTGAGGAAGGGCGGTCCGCGCCCTCAGCCGACGATTCGAACATGATCGCTATATCTGAAACCCCGTGTGGTAGCGGTCGCTATGAAGAATCTTGATTGGATTGAAGTCTTTGAAGCGAATGACGAAGTGCCATACGTAGAGATAGTATGCTCCGAGGGGTCCGGCAACAGTCTCAAAAACCGTTTCCGAACCCCGCGAAGGTACGCCCCACTGGCGCTCTCCAACGCCATTATTGTCAGCTCAAATCCATGAGGCAGAACAGCTGAGGTCCGGCAGGCTGCATTGGCACGCGAGTCGGTGCCCTCTGAAGCAAGGATGCAGCCCCTCTCTCTCCCAACCAGGCTGTTTGCGGTTGC
>JAJDDP010000148.1 GCA_029260235.1 Phycisphaerae bacterium
GACATGGAACTGGCCGTCAACATTGTTCGCGAGAAGAAACTCCCCTCCATGCGGGCTTCGGGGAGTGACAAGACCGACGTTCTCAAGCCACCGATGGAATTGACCCTGGAGATGGCCTTGGAATTCATCGAAGAGGATGAGTTGGTCGAAGTGACGCCCGAGGCCATCCGCTTGCGCAAGCGTTTGCTCAACGAAAATGATCGCAAGCGTTCCCGCAGAGGCAAGGGCATTTGACCCAGGCCGTGGCTTCTAGACCATTACCGCCACTTTGATTGCGCGCAAACAAAGGCACAGGCCGTTTGGCCTGTGCCTCGGTGTGGTGTTCGGCGCAGGTTGGCCCCGCACCTAGATCGTTAAGCTGTTCCTCTAGTCTTTGCTCTCCAGTACGCCGAAGTACTTCTCGTACATCTCGGGATTGCGATCTCTAAGATCATCCTCGTCGGCGTAGTTTTGGACGACTTCCGAGTCGCCCTTGCGGGTACGAACCTCGATAGTGCCGTCAGAGGCTACGTTGAAATGCTGCATGACTTGGTCGCCGGTGCCAAAGAAGAAGCCATGCTTGCCCATCGGGCCGACCTGGATGGTTTTCATCGCGGTCTGATAGGCGTCCTTGGCTGCATCCAAGCTGTCGTCGATGTCGATGGTGATTTCGGAAAGACCTTTCAGGTCAGTGAATGCGCCATTCTTGAAGTGGAATGCACCCATGTCAGGAAGCGAATCCAGGTGCAGCTCAAAAACGTGCCTGTTCTGGATGTTGGAGTACGATTCGTAGGCATCGGCATCGGCGGCCTCCAATTCCTCGGCGGAATCGTAGCGCTCTTCGGTCGTGTTGCCGTCCTCGTCGGTTCGGCGGATCACGATGACGCCATTGCCTTCCTGCTCGATCTCGATCGTTTGGCCATCGCGGATCATCTTGGTTACCACATGCTTGGAGACATCACCACCATTTGCCTCAACCCAAACATTGGTCATCACATCGTCGATGTCGGGAATCAGGGCACGGATGGAGTCGGGTAGATCTGCGAGTTCCTTCAAGTCGCCGAGGTCTTCAAACACAAGCTCGCCGTCCGGGCCTAGCCGGGCAATCTTGCCAATGGTGCGGAAGCGCTCATGGATCGAAGGAACGCCTGCTATCTCATGAACCCAAGAGAGATCTTGCGGGCGTGAGCCGAGTGTCGCGGTGATGCTCTGAGGGCGACCCTGGCGGACAATGTCCAGCTTGATCTGGGCCCCTTTACCAGCATCACCGATGGCATCGGACAGCCCACTGATGCTGCCATCCAGCGCGACGCCATTGACCGCGGTGACGATGTCATAGCGCTCCAACCCAGCCTGGCCAGCCGGGCTGTCTTCCACGACGTTGGTGATCAGGATGCCCCCTTCGCCTCTGCTCAACTGAGCGGCGAGGGCTGGGGTGACTTCGCCCAATGAGACACCCAACCAGCCGTGATTGGGGTCAGCTGCAGCAAACACCGCATCACCGGCAAGCTCAATAACTTTGTTGTCACCCTCACCAGTGTAGAATACGAACTTTTTTTGACCATCAGGGGCAGTATCTTCGTCGGCCTCGAAGACGAAAGTCATTGCTCCTTCGCCGCCTGCGCCCACAATCAATTCATCATGAAGTGCTTGGCCATCGCCCTGTCCATCGGCGACCACGACGACCTTAGTCGCGCACTTCACATCGCCTTCGCCGCAGGCAAGAACAGCCGTTCCATTCGCGACCAGCGCGCTTGCGGTCGCTGCAATCAAGAGACTAGCGGGGTTGAAGCTCATCGGTATTCCTTTCCAGGTAGATTTCTGGGGAGTCTGGGTTCCTGTTCAAATTCGTTAGAAGTCGCCCGAAACCCGGCGTATGCCTGATTTCGGTACGCGAGCGGTCCGGAGCCGCTGTTGTTCGATAACATAGAGCTGTCCATCATTTCCGATGATGTACAGCGAATTGGTGTTGGCCGTTCGATCAACCGAGTCGCTGATCGCTGCCGCCTGACGGATTTCGCCAGGCCCATCCTGGAGCGTTACGCCGTGCTCAGAATTGGTGGTCGGCATGGTGATGACACTGTCTTCGCTACCAACAATCTGCGACCCGCTCTTGTTCTGATCAGAGAACACGACCAGCAAGACCAAAGCTGCGGCCGCCACGAATGGTAGCGCCCACCAAGCGCGGTCCATTGATCGACGCCGAGAAGACGTCGTCGGCAATTCAGCCACACGCGTACTATCAGCGAATGCTCCTTGCAGGACTTGACCAGCCAAGTCGTCTAGGCGCTGGTAGTCATCCAGCAATACCCGGGCGTCCTGATTCTGGATCAAGGCCTCATCCAACTCTTGGCCTTCATCAGGCGCCAACTCGCCATCGAGGCGGCGGTTGATCAAAACTTCGATTCGTTCATCTATGTTTGACATGGCTCGCTCAGACTTTATTCAAAAGACTCTGTCGGAGTAATTTTCTTGCACGGACCAGTCGCGTCTCAACAGTCGCAGCCGGTAGTTCCATGGTTTCCCCAATCTCCTGATAGCTCCATCCTTCTACATGACGGAGCACGAACGGCTCTCTATAAAGCGTTGGCAGTCCTCGGATCGCATCCATAACTGCGTGGTTGGTCTCTTGTTGAATGGCTTGGCCATCCGGCGTCGATTGCACCCGAACCGTGGGCGATTCGGTAGCTTTGAGCACCAGCTTCTTTCGCCGGGTCTGGTCTCGCCCGTAATCGATGGCGGCGTTGCGGGCCAGCCGATACAACCACGGTCTCCATTGGGCAATGCTCCGCAGGTCACTGATTCGGCTCCAAACTGTTTGCCAAACCTGCTGGGCAACGTCGTCCACCCGATCGGCATCGTTGAGCACGCCGAAGATGACGCCACGAACCCATCGGTCATGACGGCATACCAATTCCTGGAAGGCGAATCGGTCTCCCGTCTGGATCGCCTCGATCGACGTTTGGTCGGAATCGAAATTGGTTGCGTATGCCATTGTCATCTTCACTGCATAAGACGACCCGAACGTCCAGTCCCTGTCACAAGATGCCCGGAAATTCCCAATTCTGCCAGCGAAGTGGCTTCCCAGAACGATAATATCTGGTTTTGCAGCACGCAGACGACGTGGCTTGGGCAAGTTTACAGTAGGGGTTGGGTGGCCAGGGCCTGCCGGCCGCCGGCCTCGTTGGTGGTATTGAGATTACTGCTCGATCCCAAGCATGGATGGCACGACATCAAAGACGATGTGTCCAAGTGACAATGGGTGGGCAAGAATGCCGCCGATGGGATCCCAGGGGACGTCGTAGAGGCATCGGCCATTGGGCGCCGTTCCCAGGACCGGGCTGATCGTGTCTCGGCTGTCTGTGGAGTTACCGTCCCCATCGACGCAGACCTGCGGGCAGTCGAAGATGCAGTTCTCGCGACGGAAGCAGGTCTCGTTCTCATGGAATACAGCCCCAGGTCCCCAATCCTGGCAGAAACCAGAGGCTTGCAGTTCCACTGGCTCAAGCTTGAGAAATTGTGGCGGCGGGATGGGAATCACGTTGGTGCAGTCCGCGCCCATGGCGCCCATCAGAACTACCGTGGCTAGACCAGCGTGTGCAATTCGTCTACACCCCATCGTCATTCCGTCTCCTCATCAGGATGAATTCCCTCGCCTTATCGACGGCGGATTGCCAGCGCACGACGACAACTCGCAGCCCGCATAGCCAACCGCATCCTGGCGCCGCTGTCCACTGCTATTATCGGCAGAAACAGGCCATGACCCTTGCAATCACCTCGGGCGCCGTGTACCGAATTGACGATGCTTCATAAGGGAAATGCCAATGCGATACCTCATTGACGGGAACAATCTGCTGCACACCATCGGTCAGTCGGGCTTAGCCCCAACTCCCGGCCGGGAGTCGTTGGCCAAGACAATAGCCAGATGGGCCAGGAACAGCGGGTCCCAGGTTACTCTCTATTTTGATGGGGCTGCTCCTCGCGGCGATTTAGCCCGTCAGATTGAGCAGACCGAGATCATTGTCCGTTTCAGTGGCGGGCAAACAGCTGACGCACTAATCGAAGCGGACGTAGCCCAGGCCAAGCTGCCGACGCAAATCACCGTGGTAACCACCGACCGGGCCATCCAGCACCAAGTTCGATATCGAAAGGCTGTCACAATCGATTCGGAAGCATTCGCCAAATCCCTATACGAGCCTCTGCAGGAAGACCCCGCCCCACCTCACCCGACAGTTGAGAAACCTCAACAAGTCGATGCCCAAGAGGTTGACGATTGGCTCCAGCGATTCGAGGAAGACGACGACGAGCTGCCCAGCCGCTACTGAGCGCGAAGCCATCAGGCGGTCACTACCATGACCAATGGTAGTGGATTACTCTGGGTTGAGGTTTAAGCGTGACTCGCACCAAGACCCGGCCGTCAGCTAGGAACTGTGGTTCGCCGTAGCGAAAGCCCTGAACCGGTCCCGAGAACGACTCATAGTAGGTACCTCGCCTGCTCGACCTGGACCGGTCAATCTTGAGCTTTTGGGTCAGATTCCGAACGGCAAGCACCTCAGCTGCTCGGCGGGCCATCATTCTTGCCCGCGGTCCGGTCATGCGCGCGGGAGGCCTGCCGATGCCTACGGCTTCTACAACGATCCGGCTATGCGGCGCCACCGCAAGAGACGGGTCTGCACAGCCCAAGAACATGCATGCCGATAACCAATATGCCACTGACATCGGGAACTCCTTTTCAAAGGTCCACGCTTCGGTTCGGTTACCCAGTTGCATTGCCAGAACACTGGGCTATACCAACTGAATAGACGCCTTGATCGTTCGCGCGGTTAGACTAGATCTTTGGAAGAATGCGCTTTGCCCTGGCGGCCGGGATCGGAAAAAAAGAGAGGACGTCACCATCTCCCCATGGCAACGCCCTCTCGGTTGTGGGAACGATTCGCTGCTGTCGGCCAGCCCTGGCGGGCTCAGACCACACCCCCATGTAAAGCCCGAGGTGCCGCCCGGGTGACCATGCGTCCCAGCCCCCCAGATGTTCTCTCTCTCCCTCGAATCATCTGGGACGCCTTTACTGTCTCCCACACCAGGCCTTACATACATTCAATGTGCCAAGCAGTGCCCAAGCTTGCAGGAATCCTATAACTCAAGTATTTGTAGAGGCTTGCGAGCGTTCCCCGCTTGAGACTGTGCCCGATGGGGGTTGGGCAATTGGTCCCGATTACCCACAATTGGGGCCAAGAAATTGGGTATAGTTGCCCGCAATGACAAGCGAACGTGAGATGGAAGATCTCGAATCCAAAGGCTGCACTGCTCCGGGCCGCCTCGACCTGATCCTGGCGCTGGGTCTCTTGTGTCTCGGCATCGTCATGGGGCTTCCTTCGCTGAAGGGCGTGTTTCTCAGCGGCGACGATGTACACCTCATACTGAACCACGTTTTGGTGAACCACCCGTCATTGTCCCATGCGTGGGAACTGGTGACCATCGTTCATCGGGACATGTATCAGCCCATCCCGCTGCTTAGCTTCTCCTTTGATTTTGCAATCATCAGGGCGTTCGGTCTGACCCCATTCGCTACAGGCCCTGATGCCGGTGCCTGGGTGTTTCACTTGACCAACGTGCTGATCCATTCATTCTCCGGCGTTTTGGTCTACGCCCTGTTCTCAAGGTTACACCGCGAGCGCACCATCGCCTTGGTACTGGCGAGCCTCTTCATCGTCCATCCCTACTCAGCCGAGGTCGTCTCCTGGCTGAATGGGCGAATGATGTTGCTTGCCACGCTTTTCTCGGTAGCCGCCCTCATCGCCTGCGACAAGGAATTGACCAAGCCGCGATGGTGGACACCGTTGGCGATGCTGGCCCTGCTGGTTCTGGCTATGGCCAGCAAGGTTCGCGTCGGGTTGCCGGTGCTCATGCTAATACTTCCTGTCTTTCGGGGAGTTTGGCCGCGGCGGCGTTGGTGGTGGGTCTGGGTTGGGGCGGTGGCCGTCACGGCCGGCTTTGCCGCGTTGAACGTGGTCAGCACATTTGCCAGCGAAATGTTCGAGCTTGGCGCGGCTGAGATGCAGGGATCGCGCATTGCTCGGACAATCTTAGCCCTGGTGTGGTATTTCCAACACTACGTCGCTCCTGTCGGCCTATCCCCTTGGCACGTTCCGGAACGATATCTCGATTGGTCCTATCCCGGTCTAGCAACGGCCTCGATGTGCCTTCTGGTAGTGCTAGGCGCAACCGCTTGGTCCTGGCGATATTCACGAATCGGTGTTCTTGGGATGTTGTGGTTCTTTGCCACCATTGCATCGACTTTGCCGCTGATTCCAGCCCGAAATCTGATGGTGGCTGAGAGGTATGTCTATTTACCCGGCATTGGATTTCATTGGATTGCTGCGTCCTTGTTCGTATTCCTGGTGGAACGATCACGCCGCCGTTGGCCTGGGCTTGGTACCCTATTCATGCCCGGTGTGGTTGCCGTGTCATTGGGCGTGGTGCTTCTCCTCCAAACATGGCGAGTTGAGGGCTACTACACCAGCAACATGGCCAAGGCACGGCGGATAGCCGAGTTGGTTCCCGAAGAGCCAGGGGTCTGGGAAGACATCGGCTGGGTACATTACCGCAACGGAGAGTACCAAGAGGCAATCGAATCTGTACTGATCGAACTTGAGAAACACCCGGAGGAAATGACTTGCAAAGTGTACCAGTTGGTGGGCATGTCCGAGTTCCGTCTGGGCCGCTTCGAGGACGCCATTGCCAGCCTGCGCAAGGCCATTGAAGCTGACCCGGATTACGGAAAATGCTATTCCAGGCTTGGTCAGATTTACTACGGAATGGGCCAGTACGAAAACGCTCGGTTGAATTATGCCAAAGCGATTGAAATCATGCCCGATTATCTGCCGGCGATCGAGAGCCTGGGACACACCTACCGAAAGTTGGGCGAGATCGAGGAAGCGGCAAGACAGTACGCCCATTGCCTTGAGTTGAACGATTTCGACCCGGTGGCTACCACAGCCCTCGCTGAAATTGAGATGGAGCGCGGCGACCTTGAGTCGGCAGTTGACAGATTGGAGACGCTACTGAGCTGGCAGCCCGAGAACATTACAGCCCAAACGAATCTCGGAGTCTGCTATGCCCGCTTGGGCAGGCACGCTGAAGCAATGAGCCAATACGAGGCGGTGCTGGATCGCGACCCTGGCTCTGTAACTGCCGCCATCAATTTGGCAAGCTTGGAGATCCAGTTCGGCGACGAGGCCGACGCGGTTGCGTTGCTTGAGAAGGCAATTCGCCATGCTCCGACGAACCGTACTGTGCTAGTGGCTGGACACGATTTCCTCGTCGGCCTCGGCCGTATTCGAGAAGCGGCATCCATCTGGGCTGCCGCGCTTCAACACCAACCCGAGGCACCGGATCTGACGGCCTGGTATGGCTGGACCTGCGCGCTGGGCGGACAAGGCGAGCAGAGCCGCGCTGCGGCTGAGAAAGCGCTTTTGGCTACTCCTCCGCAAGACTTAGCCCGGGCGACGCTCAGTCTTCTCAGTCTGCAGCTCAACGACCCCGATCAAGCCTATGCTCACCTGGAACGCCTGCTGCGGACCAAGCCATTCCCCGAGGATGCCTTTGTCCGCCTGCGGCGGGCGATAGTAGCCACAGGAGAACGTCAGCCGGAAAACCCCTGGCCTTACTTGATGGTCAGCCGGATGCTGCTGGAACGTGGACAATTCGAAGCAGCTCATATGGGCTTCGATGAATTCCTGAAGCGATGTTCAGATGAGACGTGGCGACAGCGGGTGACGGAGTTGAAAGCGCGGCCAGCGCCGTAACGATTCCTCCGCTCAGAGAGCATGACGGAGCAAGAGCAAGATTGCAGTCATAGCCAGCGGCCCCGCAGCAGCGTGGGAGAAGTTGTCTAGGATCGTTCGGTTGCCCATTAGGATTTCAGCCAATCCACCGTCCAAGATGACATTCTTCTTTGGTTTGCGCGGATGATAGAGCACGTCAACTTGATCGCGGTCAGCCCCATCCCTGCTCTTGCGGCGCCGGCGCTTCGCGTTGCCAGAACCGTACCACTTGGCCCTATAGTGCCTCGGCCCTACCTCAAAATAATAGGGGGACTGAATCGATGCAATGTCGCCTTCGCCACGCTCAGCCACAATTTGAGATTGTAGTCGCCTGCCTACGCCAACCACGCCACCCCTCAGCAGTACTAATGCCCGCAGGTTATGTCGGTACATTCCAGCCAACCCAAGAACCAGCAAGAACAAGATGCCTAACGGGACAGCTCCGTGCCACCAGGTGAACTCACTCTGTCTTGTGCCAGTGATGCGACCCTGGTGAGGATTAGCCATGTCGTAAGTAACCGGCACCGCATCGCCCACGCCGTAATTCTTCCCCCTCGTGTAGCTCTGACCGTCAAAGACTTGCCCGCCGACTTTGTACTCAAAGAGATTCTGGAACAAGGCAACGCCCAACTCCTCTGATTCGAGTTGGCTTACATCGGTCACGAGACCTTCGACCTGACCATCAACGGTCCAAAAATTGAACAACCGGGCGTAGCAACGCGGGCCGTCAAAAATGACAAATACGAGTGTGAAGCCAACTACAAACAACCAAGCTACCTGGGCCCCACTCGGTCCAGCCAAGACGGCAAAGCTGGTGTGCCAGGAGATGGATCGCGGCGGGGACGCCCCTATGAGGTCGGTGCTTGCAGAATCTCCGCGCTGTTCGGTGCGCTTGACTAAGAGCGCCCCGGCGAAGGAGCGTGTCAGGACCAGCCAGAACCCCAATCCGGTGCAAACGAATGGGAAAGCTAAGATCCAGAGTCTATCGGTGCTGCCTAAGGCATGATCTCGGTCGAACACCGCGTTCGATGGATCCTTTGGATCGACATAGCAAAAAGTCTTGGCCCCTGGCGGGAAGTTCTGATGGACGCGGTTCTCCATGATGTCGTCGTCGCCCATCGAGCCGGTGAGTAAGTCCAGCCGATCACTGCGGTACTCTTGCCCTTCAGCTTCGTAGCGATAGACGATCTCCAACGCGGGGCGATCATCATCGCCCAACCCCTCTACGAATTCACACCGCTCGACGGTACACGGTGTCTCGACCCATGATTTGGCTAGTTCGGTATCTCTCAGGGTGGCATGCCGAAGGTAGAGAATCCCGCAACCAACTGCCAGCGGCAAGGTGGCAAAGGCTAGCAATCCCAAATAGGCCCCCACGCTGCCTGTTGAATCGCTACTCATTCGTCTTTGGCCTATGGTAGTAACCGTCGCGATTCATGTTCGCAGAACCGATCTGTCATGCCGGAGACATAGTCGGTTACGACCCGGGCAAGGCCCAATTCTTCGATGCGTGTGGCATACCGACTTGGCAGGTTTTGCGGTTTATCCCAATAGCACTTGACGACACCAGCGACGATCTCGCGGGCCTTCTTGTCCATGGCCACGAGTCGTTCGTGCCTATAGACGTGCTCCAAAAGAAACGATTCGAGTGCTTGCAGGTCTGATTCAATTTCTGGAGACAGTGCGACCACCGGCTGCTCGTTTTGGCGAACATCCGCCACGGTTTCTATCGCAGCCTGATTGATGGCCTGTTGCGTCCGGCTCACGGCATCGGCTACCAGGGTGTCCATCAGGTTGTTGAGGATCGGTCGGCGTACTGCTGGCAGGCCCAGCTCGGGGAATTGGTTGCGGATCGGGGCTGCGGCGTCTGTCCATAGTCGCACCCCAGCCAACTCCTTTTCGTCGATCAAACCAGCGCCAAGCGCATCCTCCAGATCGTGGCAATCATAGGCCAGCCGATCCGCGAGTGACGCAATCTGTCCCTCTATGGAAGGGTTTGAACCTCCTGAGGCTGGGTCGTCCGACTGCTCCTTGGGGCGATCCACTCTATCCGGGTGGTCGTAGATGGTCTCATGCTTGGCCAAGCCCTCGCGTACTTCAAAGGTCAAGTTCAACCCGCGAAAAGGTGGAAAGGGATGCTCTAGGTAATCGACGACTCGCAGCGATTGGGCATTGTGCTCGAATCCGCCATGCTCGTGCAGCAACTCATTGAGGGCAGCCTCACCGGCGTGTCCAAACGGAGGATGACCCAGGTCGTGGGCCAGGGCAATGGTCTCAGCCAACACCTCATTCATCTGCAGGGCGACCGCGAGCCTTCGTGCAGCCTCAGCTACTTCAAGCGTGTGGGTAAGGCGGGTTCGGAAGTGGTCATGCTCTTGGGTGACAAAGACTTGGGTCTTGTATTCGAGTCGGCGGAATGCGGTGCTCTGGATGACGCGCTGACGGTCTACCGAAAACGGCGTACGGTCGCTTACAGGCTCTTCGACATGCCGTCGCTGGCCCGGCAGGAGATCATGAACCGCA
Organism: Phycisphaerae bacterium; assembly: GCA_029260235.1. Lineage (GTDB taxonomy): Bacteria > Planctomycetota > Phycisphaerae > UBA1845 > UBA1845 > OFTM209. The sequence goes on from JAJDDP010000148.1 coordinate 10,326, forward strand.
TAAGTAGCTAACCTGTTGGAAGAATGACTGTCCAATGCAATCCCTCACCGGCTAGGTGCCGACCCTCAATTTCTGCGCTACCTCGCAGAGGAGCCCATGAGTTTGCTCCAGACCGTCGGGAATCACCCTAATGCCGCCCAGCACAGCCATGTAGTTGGTATCCGCATTCCACCGGGGAACGATGTGGCCATGGAGGTGATCGGGCAAGCCAGCCCCTGCACATCTGCCCAAATTGTATCCGATGTTGAAGCCCTGCGGATGGAACGCCTCGGTCAATACACGGACCGAATCACAGACAGCCCGTTGCATCTCTTCCTGGATGTTCGCATCCAACTCAGGCAGGTTGCCCTCGTGTCGCGCCGGGGCTATGAGCAGATGGCCGTTGGTGTACGGGAAGCGGTTCAAGACGACCAATACGTTCTCGGTACGCCACAAGACGAAATTCGTGGCGTCGTCCTTTGCATTTTGCCAATAGTGACACAGGAAGCAGCCTACTTCGGACGACTCAGCCTCAAGCGAACGGATATACGCCATCCGCCAGGGCGCCCAAATATTCTCGTTGAATTCAGGCATCGACTACTCCGAATCAAGGGCAACCCGCAGTCTATCTGCCGGCATCGTGACCGACAAGCCGTGGGATTGGTGATTGCATCCGGTTGAGATCGGACTAAACTGCGGCTGAACCTATGAATCGATCAAGCAGTGACATACTGGACGGTGCCCGCAAGGACTTGATGGCCGCCACACTGATGGTGGCCGCCCTCGCGATGCTGCCTGGCTGTGGTGAGGATGCCCGCCTCGCAGATCATGCCATTCCCCATGTGGTGGTCAAGACCGTCACCGACAACGGCATTGAGCTTGGGCCTAACGCTACGCCGCAGCAAGTAGCCTTCGTACTATTGGCTGCAATTCGGGACGATGTCTTGGCTGGCGATGACCAAGTCGCCCGAAGATCAGCCTTGATGCGCCAGTTCGCGGTAGCTGATCCTGGCTATATCCATGATTTCTACAAACAGGTTCTCGGACAACAGGCTGTCTATTCGCAGGATGAATGGGCGTACAAGAAAGTCCATCTGTGGGCTTCGACGCTGGCCTACTATGTCGATTCGTTCGATTTGCCCTTCAACACCGCCCGGTCCATGATGGTGGTCAGTCCAATCAACCCCCAAGAAGGATGGAAGGGCGAAACCATCCAGGTTGATTTCCCAGCCAGCGATCCACGCGGTGATCCCAACGCTGCAGCCGTGGTTCGCATTCGCATGCACAAGACAACGGCGGGCTATTGGCGCGTGTTCCATGTGGGGTTCAGCAAGCAACGGGCCATTCCGGTCAGGTTGTCCCAGCCGGCACCGGCCTCTGGAACGGCACCTCCGACTGGTTCGTAGCACCCGGACCGCAATGGAAAAGCCGAGCGGTGTTACCATGGGCCTCACATTGAGAACCGAGTATTGGGATGATCCGAAAGCTCGGGCGGCTTTCAAAGAATTCGTCTTCAGAATCCACAACCTGGATCTCTCCGAGTGGGAGTCCTGCGGCTATTGGGACCATGCCTACACGCCCTTCTCTTTCTTCGATGGCGATACGGTCGTCGCTAATGTTTGCATTTACTTGCTCGACGCCGTGATCGAGGGGAGAGCTACCCATGTAGCCCAAGTCTCCGGTGTCGGCACACTGCCTGAGTGGCGACGCAAGGGGCTGAACCGGCAATTGACTGACATCGGGTTGGCCTGGGCCGAAGGAAGGCACGACGGTGTGTTTCTGTTCGCCGACGATGACGCGATCCCGTTCTACGAGAAGTGCGGGTTCGAGCGCATTGATGAGTTCGTGGAGACTCTAAGAAGAGCGCCCGCACGCAAGCGACCCGGGGCTATCAAGCTCGATCCTGGTAACGAGATTGATCGCGATAGAATCTACGCGTACGCGAATCGACGAGCGCCAGTCTCGGATAAGTTCGGCGTGTTAAATGCAAGACTGGTCATGTTCCATGCCTTGCACACCTTGAGAGACGAGATTCATGAAATCTCAGAGCTGGGCTGCCTTGTCTTCTGTAAACGAATCAGGGACCGGTTGAGCATATTCGACATCATTGGCAGCCGACGACCGAGTCTCGAAGAGCTGTACCCGTTTATTGCATCTGAGAGTGATCGGATCATAGAGTTTCATTTCTACACCGACAATCTCGGCGTCGAGAACACCATGGCTGAGCCACTGCCAGGCGGCAATCCCCTCGTGCGCGGTGAATTCCCGATCAGTAGGCCGGTTTTCCCGTTCACCTGCCGGGCGTGAAGAGGCGAGGCGCTGTCCATCGACCCCTCGGCCCCCCAAAAAACAGCGATGATTGGCGATAATCCACGCGCGCCCGGGGATTTCTCCGAGCAATTCCTTGTCCGATTGGTTATGCTGGTGTCTGAGGTGGACGGCCTTCTCGGGCTTGATGGCCCCTGAGGCTGGATAGTGGTTCTTCAGGGGTCCGGTGGCCCTTCCCAAGAATGATCGGTGGTTGATCTTCAAGCAGAATTTCTATTTTAAGGCGAGGAAGAAGATGCATAGAACGATTGCGCTGTGCCTTATTGCGGTTGGTTGTTGTGCGGACTGGACGTTGGCAGCTGACCCGCTGGACGTGGGCAACGCGATGACAGCGTTCAAGGAGGCGTATCCGGAGGTCCAAACGTTCAGAACCGGTGCTCGGATCTCGCGGCTGTACGGTTCGGTGTTCGGCTATGGCAGCAGCGCTGAGGACACGGCTGAGCAGTTCCGGCTGACACATGCCCAAGCACTGGGTGTAGCGGCAGACGAACTGTCAGAAGTCGGCCCGTTGGCCGACGGAAGGCACACACAAGAATTGATGCTCGATAGAGCGACCGGCGAATTCAAATTCACGCTGGTGTACTACACTCAAGTCAAAGATGGCGTGCCGGTTTTCCGGTCGGACTTGCGTCTCTTGGTTCGCAACGAAGCGGATTACCCGCTGGTGCTAGCCAGTTCAAGTGTACGGGATCTGGGTAACTTTGAGATTCAGCCTGCCGCAAGAGCGCAGCTGGACCGGGAAGGCCACGTTCAGGAGCAGTTCGAGTTTGGACAAGAGAATGCAAGTGAACTAATCCCCGCAGTGCATGTGTTCACAGCCCCCCGGGTCGTGGTTTGGGCAGGCGTGGACGGAGTCAAAGCAGCTGAGCCGCGGTTGGCCATGGAATTCATTGCATCGGATGGCGACCCTTCCGAATTGGTCAATGAAAAATGGCTGCTCTTGACTGATCTTCAGACTGGCGAAGTCTTGTACCGCGAAGACCTGCTGCTGGAAGCCGACGTAACTGGAAGCGTGGGTGGGTTCGCCACTCAGGGTTCCGGGGCCGAGCAATGTGGAAGCCAAGTGGCAGTCGCTCTGCCATACGCCAGAGTCACCATCGGCGGCACGACGGCATTTGCCGACGGGAATGGCTCATACATTATCGATGGCGGGACTGGCTCAGTGACGGTGGATTCGCTGGTGCGTGGCCTATTTTTCGTGGTGAACAATCTGGGAGGGAGCAACTCACTTCTGTCGCAAGTTGTGACAGCCCCTGCCACCGTCGATTTCTTGCACAACTCGGGGAATACGGAATTCACGCTGGGTGAGGTTAACGCCTATCTGCATGCCAATTTCATCCGTGATTTTGTTCTATCAATAAACCCTCTCTTTCCCGCAATTGGTGGGCAGGGCGAATTTAGCATCACAGTCAACGAAAGCTCAGCTGGCGGATTCTGTCCGGGGAACGCCCAGTACCAAGGTACAAACCTGCGATTCTGTGCGGCAGGCGGAGGCTCTCCCAATACCGCGTGGTCGAGCGTTGTTTACCACGAATACGGGCATCATCTAGTAGCCATGGCCGGCAGCGGGCAAGACCAGTACGGCGAGGGTTACGGCGATGTGATCAGCAATGTGATTTTCGACGAATCGGGAACCGGGTTTGGGTTCTTCGGGGCATGCGGGACACCGCTGCGCGAAGCGGACAACACGATGCAGTATCCGTGCAGTGGAGAAGTTCATCTTTGCGGAACACTCTTTTCGGGTTGCAACTGGTCTTTGCGACAGGAATTGATTGTAACCGAGCCGGCTAACTATCAGACCATTATGGCTGACTTGGTGGTCAACAGCGTGCTCCTGCATAGCGGATCGAACATCGGTCCCGACATCACCATTGATTACTTAACGCTGGACGATGACGACGGCGATCTGGGTAACGGTACGCCGCATAGCGTTGAGATCGAAGCCGCCTTCGATGCCCACAATATGCTGCCACCTCCACCGCCACTCAATGACGATTGCGCCGATGCTATCGCGGTATGCCCTGGAACCGTGTTCGGGCATACCATCGGCGTCAACAACGACGGGTCAGCCAACTGCGCTGACTCGGCTGCCAGCCCCGACGTGTGGTACACCTACACGCCAGGCTTGGACGGCGTCGCCACCATTGAAACCTGTGGCGCGGGCACCAATTATGACGGGGCTATATCGGTTCACACCGGTGCGTGCCCAGGTACTGGCGGCACGGAAATCGCCTGCGACGATGATGGCTGCGGTACGACGGGAGGCCCGTCGTCGGTGACCATCAACGTGTCAGCCGGAGTCACCTACTTGATTCGTGTTTCGGGTTGGCAAGGTTCTAGCGGCAACTTCGAGCTGTCGGTAAGCGGCCCCATTTGCGCTTCAACCGTGCTGAACATCACTTTCCCCAACGGACTGCCCAGCTCCCTTGAGCCGGGCGTCCCAACGACGCTTGACGTGGATATCCAGGATGGCACTGAATCCCTTTCCCCGGGCACTGCCATGCTCAACTACCGCTATGACCTCGGCAGCTTCGTGCAGGCTGCACTGACTCCATTGGGTGGCAGCCTGTTTGAAGCGACGTTCCCGCCACCGGCTTGCAGCGATTCAGTCGAGTTCTACATTAGTGCCGACGGTGATTTAGGCTCGACCATGTTTAGCCCAGCCGATGCGCCCACCAGCGTCCATACAGCTGTGGTTGGCATCACTTCACCGCTTCTAAGCGACGACTTTGAGGCAGATCTTGGCTGGACCGCCGGGGTTGTGGGCGACAATGCCACGACCGGCGTCTGGACGCGCGTTGATCCAAACGGCACCGCTGCTCAAACCGAAGACGACCACACAGCCTCGGGTACGCAGTGCTTCGTAACCGGCCAGGGGGCCGTTGGCGGTGCCCTGGGTGCGAACGACGTGGACGGCGGGACGACCACGCTACTGTCGCCGATCTTCGACGCCTCGACCGGTCAAACCTCGGTCAGCTACTGGAGGTGGTACTCGAACACGACCGGCGGCGCCCCCAATGCCGATATCTTCGAGGTGGACATCTCGAACAACGGCGGGTCCAGCTGGGTGAATGCCGAGACAGTAGGTCCAACCGGCACGGGGACTTCTGGCGGCTGGATTTTCCACGAATTCCTGGTGGATGTTATCTTGGCCTCAACCAACAACATGCAGGTTCGGTTCGTAGCTTCGGACCTGGGCACAGGCTCGATTGTTGAAGCCGCTGTCGATGATTTCGAGGTAAACGCGACCAACTGTATCGATGCTGATCCGCCAGTCATCCTAGATGCCGTAAGCCGCGTAACCCATGGAGGGGCTGGCTCCTTTGACGCTCCGATGTCGGCTGGCACGATCATTGAGACCCGTCAAAGTGGGGTCGAGACGTTAGTGGTCACCTTCGATGCATCCATGGACGTGGGGACCGCGGTAGCCGCCAACATCTCGGCGATCGGTCTCAACAACGGCGCTTATGCGGGAACAATCGGAGCATCTCTCTCGGGGGCGAACGATGTATTGACCATCACATTCATTCCGGCGCTAATTGATGTTGATCGATACACGATCAACTTGGCTGGGATGAGTTCAGACACGGGTGTAGCGATTGTTGACGGCACGTTCGAGGTTGTCGCTCTGCAGGGCGACATCAGCACGGACTTGATCGTCAGCACCGGCGATGCATCTATCATCAAGCCCAATTTCGGGGTGGCCGTCGATGGGACGAACTTCCGCTTCGATTTCAACGCTGATGGTGTGATCAGTACGGGCGATGCTTCCATCGTCAAACCGTTGTTCGGCAACACGGCGCCGTAGGCGCTGCCTACAATAAACTCTCGGCATGAGAGAAGAATGCATCCATTAACCCCTCCGGCGAGCAAAAACTCTGCTCGCCGGAGGGGTTTTCCATTGAACTCGACTCACGCCGCCGGGCAATGCTTGGTGCAGACGGCCCACAAGAGAACTCTTGAGGCCTTTCGACCATTGCCGAAGGACCGATATTGAGGTTCTGCGGGATTTTTGCGGGGAATTCTGCTACACTGGCGTCATCGGGCGGGTTTAATTTGGAACACGCGAATAAAGATCAGTTCGGGTGCCAAGCATGCAAACCGAGGGGTTTACTATGCAGAAGAGATGTCTAGGTAGAAGTATTGGGCGCCAGTTCATGCTGGGGCTAGGCGTCGTTGCCTCGCTGGTTTGCGGTCCGCCGCAGGCAGAAGCCAGCGATGAAGTTCCGAAGGTGACGTTGGAATCATTTGATTGCGATTATCAGTCATCTGAGAAAGTGGAGATTGCTATCCTAGACGCGGTGGCCGCTGGGGAGATTCAAGATCCTCGGCAGCGCCAGCTACCTGAGGTGGTGGAGCGCGAGCAGTTCTTTCAGCCCAACTTCCGCGGGGGAGGCGTTCCCACGGTTACACAGGCTGACATTTTCCAATTTGAAGACAGTGCAGGATTGCTGTTGACTAATTTCTCGGATGGTGCATTGTTCAACCTGATGTCCCAAGCCGCAAACCAACTGATGGTAGCCAACGGTGACAATTTCGACTTCATCGGCTACTTCGTCAACTTTACGCCCGATCATCAACTGGGCAGCGCGTTTTACTTGGGTCTTGAAAACGATGCCACGGGTCTTGGCCAGGGAGTTTATGAGGATCGCGCCGGCCTGGGCGTCGCGGGCAACAACGTTGAGGGCTTGGTGATGATGTGGAACCAAGCCAGCTGGGCACCGGATGACACTGCCATGCTGGTGCTGGGACAGGAATTTGAACACCGCTGGGGCATGTTCCTCTCCAATCTACTTGATGGACGATCCTTGCAGGGTGACAACGGAGCATGCGGGCGCGGAGCACATTGGAACTGGAAGGTCGATGGGCAAGGCAGCGGCATGGAGATTCGCGAGTGGATTGGTTCCAGCCCAGCTGTGCTGGGTGGCGACTGTGCTCCGGGCGGCTTCTTTTTCATCTGCAACAACACAGACATTGGCAATTCCGGCACGGGGCTGGGAGGCGTGTTTAGCCATTCAGACTTGTACTTGATGGGTTACGATTCCCCGGCGGAGATGGACGCGGGCAACTCCGAACTGCGTTATATGGATAGCAGCAATTGCAGTTCCAACTACAACGGAGCCATCTCCACATTCGGCTCTGCAGATATCATCGCCGCCAACGGCCTCCGCTCTCCGGACTCGACGACTTCGCAGCAAGACTTCCGCACTGGTTGGGTGATGATCCACCAGCCGGGGGCTGCTCCTACGCCGGGGCAATTGGACAACGTGGTTAACATCCTCAACCGCTGGAGCGAGACTTGGCAGTGGAGCACGTCGAACAAAGGCACGATGGACAACACCCTTGGCGTCTCCTTCACTATCTCATTCCCGAATGGAACGCCTGATACCCTGATTCCGGATCAACCGACGACGTTCGACGTCCAGACCACTGACGTTTCGAGCACGCCAAACACATCCTCAGGGCTGCTGTACTACTCGGTCGATGGGGGCGCATTCCAGACCTCGTCGATGGCATTCCTGGGCGGCAACAATTACCAAGCGACAATTCCCGGTGTCCCCTGCCCATCTTCGGTTGAATTCTTTGTGACTATTGAAGACGTCTCGGCCGTGGTCATTGCAGCCCCCGCTGGCGCTCCGACTGTCACACTCAATGCCGTTGCCGCCGGCAACACCGTGCTTGTCCTGGACGACGATTTTGAGTCGGATCTGGGCTGGACCGCCGGTGCCGGAGGAGATACCGCGACCACCGGAATCTGGACCCGTGTTAGTCCCAACGGTACCGCAGCCCAACCAGAGGACGATCACACAGCCGATCCGGCTACGTTGTGCTTCGTTACCGGGCAGGGCGCGGTTGGAGGTGGATTGGGAGATAACGACATCGATGGCGGCACGACGACACTTCTGTCTCCGATCTTCGATGCCTCTCAAGGGGCTACGGGCGTCAGCTACTGGCGTTGGTATTCCAATGCCACGGGAGCAGAGCCTAACGCAGACATTTTCGTGGTTGATATCTCCAACAACGGCGGGACCAACTGGGTCAATGTCGAGACCATTGGTCCGGCAGGCGCGGGGACATCCGGCGGTTGGATTCTCCACGAGTTCATGGTGGATGACATCCTGGCTGCGACCAACGACATGCAAGTCCGGTTTGTGGCCTCGGATCTCGCCGGTGGTTCAGTGGTCGAAGCTGCTGTGGATGACTTCGCGGCGACGATCATCGAGTGCCTGGTGGCTGATCCGCCAATCATCACCGATGCGGTCAGTCGCGTCACCCATGGGGCTGCCGGTCCATTCGACGCCCCAATGTCCGGCGGCACAATCATCGAAACCAGAGATAGCGGGGTCGAGACCCTGGTGGTCACCTTTGATGTGCCCATGACCGTGCTTCCGGACCAGGGTGTAAACGTCTCGGTCGTTGGCGTGAACAGTGGAGCGTATGCCGGCAGCGTCTTAGCGTCCCTCTCTGGGGCGAACGACGTGTTGACCATTACGTTCGGGCCTGCTCTGGCTGACGTTGACCGATACACGATCGACTTGGCTGGCATGACTTCGGATACGGGTGTTGCCATCGTCGATAGCACTTTCGAGGTTGTGGCTCTGCGCGGTGATGTCAGCACGGATCTGATCGTCAGCACCGGCGATGCATCCATCATCAAGCCCAATTTCGGGGCGACAGTCGATGCGACCAACTTCCGCTTCGATTTCAACGCCGATGGTGTGATAAGCACCGGCGATGCTTCCATCGTCAAGCCGCTGTTCGGCAATGCGGCGCCCTAGTCGCTGCCCGTACCGCCCTCTCGTTGTGCGAGGGACATGTAACAACACGCACCTCCCGCAAGCAGTTGCTCTGCTTGCGGGAGTTTCTTTTCGTTCGTCTTCCTCAGAACTTGTGCGGAGGATGGTGTTTGACGGCCCCTTGTACCGCTCGATCAATGCCCTATAATCACCCTCACGCGGCCTCAAACGGAAAGCACACCAGCACCCATGGAACCTCGGGAAATCGTCGTCAAAGGCGCCCGCGAGCACAACTTGCGAGACGTTTCGCTTAGCTTGCCGCGGAATCGATTGATATGCTTCACGGGCGTTTCAGGCTCGGGCAAGAGTAGCCTGGCCTTTGACACCCTCTACGCAGAAGGCCAACGCCGATACGTTGAGTCTCTTAGCGCCTACGCCCGCCAGTTCCTTGGCCAATTGACCAAACCCGACGTAGACATCATCACCGGCCTAAGCCCGTCAATATCCATCCAGCAGAAGACCGGTGGATGGAACCCGCGCAGCACTGTAGCGACCATCACTCAAATCCACGATTTTCTGCGCGTGCTGTTTGCCCGCGTCGGCATGCAACACTGCACCAAGTGCGGACGAGCCATCACGGCCCAGTCTCGCGAGCAGATCGTAGGCAAGATCCTAGCCCTACCCGAAGACAGCCGCGCGCTAGTCCTTGCTCCGGTTATCCGAGGCCAAAAAGGTGAATACCGCGATCTGTTCGAGGACTTGTTGAGACAAGGCTTTGCCCGCGCCCGAGTGGACGGTGTGATCGTTCAACTCAGCGAAGATGTCCAGCTCGAACGCAACAAACGACACAACATTGAGGTAGTCATCGACCGCTTGCAGATCAAGCAATCGGCGCGTCCCCGGGTGGCTGAGGCGGTCGATGCCGCCTTGAAGCTAGGAGACGGCAGCCTGATCATCCAGCGAACAGAAAAGGCAGCATCCGCCAAGGACATATTGCTCTCGTCCCGCTATGCCTGCACGCGATGCGATCTCAGTTTTGAGCCGCCTAGCCCACAGATGTTCAGTTTCAACTCCCCCACCGGAATGTGTTTGGACTGCGACGGGATGGGCACGCGATTCGATTTTGATGCCGAACTCCTGGTTCCTGATCCGAAGAAGTCGTTCCTGAAATTGGCGATCGAGCCGATGCGCACCCGGATTGGCAAGTGGCGACGGCATACCTATCGCGCGGTTGCCAAGCATGTAGGTTTTGAATTGGAGACGCCTTGGAGGAAGCTCTCCCAAGATGCGAAGGATGCGATACTCTATGGCACGGGCGACGCTCATCTGACTTTTGAGTGGCGCTGGCGCGGCGGCGTCTGGCGGCACGGCGGCACATTCGACGGCGTTGTGGCAGAACTTCACGAAAAGCATCGCAAAGCCAAGTCAACCTTTGTACGGGCATACTACGAAAAATACATGCGGAAGCGGTCGTGCCCAACATGTGGTGGATCGAGGCTCAACCGACAGGCGTTAGCGGTGAAGCTTGGTGGACAAACCATCCATGGATTGCTTTCCATGCCAATCACAGACGCGCTGACCTACGTCAAGAAACTCAAACTCAACGCTACAGAGGCATTCATCGCGGCTGAAGCATTGAAAGAGATTCGCACGCGACTTCAGTTCCTCGTGGATGTTGGTCTCCACTACTTGGGGTTGGATCGGACGGCGCCGACGCTTTCTGGGGGCGAGTCGCAGCGCATCAGGTTGGCCTCTCAAATCGGCGCGGGATTAGTGGGCGTGCTCTATGTTCTCGATGAGCCAAGCATTGGATTGCACGCCCGCGACAACCGGCGGCTGCTCGATTCGCTAAGACGCCTTTGCGATCTCGGCAACACGGTCATCGTGGTCGAACACGACGAAGACACCATGCGGGCCGCTGACCACATCGTAGATTTTGGTCCCGGCCCCGGCGTTCGCGGCGGTGAAGTCGTCGCCCAGGGGAGTTTGAATAGGGTTCTTAGAACCAAGCAGTCGGTCACCGGGCAATACCTCACCGGGCGCCAAGAGATCAGCGTGCCTAAGCGACGCAGAGCCATCAAGCAACCGCACAGGAAGAAATGAGCGGCTGAAAAGACGAAGTGGGCACTACAGATTGAGAATCGTACGAGGCAATGAAGTCAAAACGAACCAATAGCAACGGGCGTATTGAACCTGCTCCTGATGGCGAAGTCGCGTGGTTGACGGTCATCGGAGCGGCTCAGAACAACCTGCGCGGAATAGATGTAGCCATTCCACTGGGCAGATTCGTTTGCGTGACGGGCGTGTCGGGTTCGGGCAAGTCCTCTCTGGTGAACGATATTATTCGCGAGACGTTGGCACGCGATCTGAATGGGGCGGAAAAAGTTCGGCCCGGGGTGCATGATCGAATCGATGGGATCGACAGTCTTGATAAGGTGATCGACATTGATCAGTCACCGATCGGGCGCACGCCGCGATCGAACCCAGCTACCTATATCAAGGTGTTCGATGAAATCCGCTCGCTGTACACCATGCTTCCCGACGCCAAAGTTCGAGGCTACAAGCCCGGACGCTTTAGCTTCAATGTTGCCGTTGGTCCCAAGGGCGGCGGGCGCTGTGAGGCTTGCGAGGGAAACGGGTCCAACAAGATGGAGATGGACTTCTTAGCCGACGTCTGGGTGACTTGTCCGGTCTGCGAAGCTAAGCGTTTCAGCCGTGAAACGTTGCAAATCCTCTACAAGGGAAAGTCCATCGCCGACGTGCTGGACATGGACGTCCAAGAGGCCCTTGAGCACTTCGCCAACATTCCCAAGATCGCCCGCATGTTGACTACGCTGCACGACGTAGGCTTGGATTATGTCAAGTTGGGCCAATCCTCGACCACGCTGTCAGGCGGTGAAGCCCAGCGGATCAAACTCGCCAGGGAGTTGTCCAAGCGATCCACCGGGCGGACGCTGTACATACTCGATGAACCGACCACCGGGCTTCATTTCGACGACATCAAGAAACTGCTCGGCGTGCTGCACGGATTCGTTGATGCGGGCAACAGTGTGCTGATCATCGAGCACAATCTCGACGTGATCAAGACAGCTGACTGGGTCATAGATTTGGGCCCTGAGGGCGGCGCAGGCGGCGGGCTTCTTGTGTCTGAAGGTACCCCCGAAAAAGTGGCAAAGTCCAAGCCTAGCTATACAGGCCAAGCCCTGTACCCGGTGTTGTTTCCCGAAGAAAAGCAAGCGCTTTCCAAGACCAAGCGGGCAAAGCAAGGCGCCAAGCCACGGCGCAATGGTCAAAATGGAACACCGGCCATCACTGTGGTTGGAGCTGCCCAACATAATCTGCGGAATGTGGACGTCACCATTCCTCGTGGCAAGACGAATGTTTTTTGCGGACCTTCCGGCTCGGGTAAGAGCAGCTTGTCCATGGATACGATCTATGCCGAAGGCCAACGCCGCTATGTGGAGTCGCTGAGTTCCTATGCCCGCCAATTCCTGGGGCAGGTTCAAAAACCGGTTGTGGAGCACATCCAAGGACTTTCCCCAGCCATCGCCATCGAGCAAAAAGCTGCCAGCAGATCACCGCGGTCCACAGTCGGCACGGTTACAGAGATCTATGACTACCTGCGCGTGCTCGTCGCCCGACTGGGCAAACCGTACTGCCCAAAATGCGATAGGCCTATCAGCACACAATCCGTCGATGAAGTTGTGGATCGCATCTTAGCCCTGGGTGAGGGAATGCGAGCGGTCCTCCTAGCTCCGGTCGAGCGGGCTCCTGGTGAATCTTACGAGCAGCTCTTAGCCCGGGAGAAATCTAACGGCTATACCCGTATCCGCATCGATGGCGAAGTTAAGTCCATCGATCAGGTGGGCAGCATTACCGCCCGACGTAAGCACGTTATCGAGTTGGTCGTAGATCGAATCGTGGTCCGGTCGCGAACGCGTGCCCGGATCACCGACAGCGTAGAGCAAGCGATGGCAGCAGGCCAGGGAGTCATCGTCGTCCAGACGGAACTTGCCGACGCCAGCGGTGAACGAACAAAGGAAAAACCAGGCCGCTCAAGCGACATCCGTTTTTCGCAGCTGTTTTCCTGCAACCACTGTGGTACCGCCTATGACGCATTGACGCCGCACCATTTTTCGTTCAACACCCGAATGGGATGGTGTACATCGTGTGAAGGACTAGGAACTCAAAAAGGTGCTTCGCCAGCTGCGATTGCGGTTCATCCGACAAAGAGTCTGCTGGATGGAGCGCTGGCTGGCTTTTCGCAGGAAACGATTGAAGCGAGCGATCAGAAATTGGAGCACTTATTCGGTGCTCTGGCTAAGAACATCGGGTTTGATCCACATGCGCCCTGGTGCCGCTTGTCGGAGAAGCAGCAGTTGGCTGTTCTGCAAGGGACGGGCGACGGGTGGATTGACATGCCAACGAGCAAGAACGATTCCTGGCGGGGCATTCGGTTTCGCTGGCGAGGCCTGTTCCCTGCGATTGATCGGGCTACGCGATCGAGCTGGCAATACCGCAAGCGCCTGGAAGACCTGGTTACTGAAGTTCCGTGCGATGCGTGTTCGGGGGGCCGATTGCGCGACATATCTCGCGCGGTTCGCTTTTTTGGCAAAACGATCAGCGACCTTTGCAATCTGCCGCTTGACCAAGCCCTCAAGTTCTTCGCATCACTCAAGCTGGACAAACGCCAAAAACGCGTCGCCGGCGAGTTGCTCCATGAGATCAACGCCCGGTTGCGCTTCTTGGTTGATGTTGGCCTTGAATATCTCACCTTGCATCGCGGGGCAGCGACGCTGTCCGGAGGAGAGTCGCAGCGCATCCGCTTGGCATCTCAGATTGGCAGCGGATTGACCGGCGTTCTGTACGTCCTGGATGAGCCAACCATAGGCTTGCACCCGCGAGACAACGGTCGACTAATGACCGCCCTGAGGAAGCTCCGCGACCTGGGCAATACGATCATCATGGTCGAGCATGACCGAGAAGTAATCGACGATGCCGACCATATCTTCGATTTCGGCCCCGGCGCCGGAAACGAAGGGGGCCAAATCGTTGCCCAAGCGACGCCGCGGGCACTACGACGAAAACGTGCTTCCCTTACGGGACGATACCTAGCCAACAAAGAATCCATCGCCGTCCCTGCCAATCGCAGGCCCATTCAAGTCGGGAAGCATCCAGCGCAGTGGCTTTGCCTGCACGGGGCATGCTATCACAACCTCAAAGAAGTCGAAGCAGCCTTCCCGCTCGGGCGGTTCACTGTGGTGACCGGCGTGTCGGGTAGTGGCAAGAGCAGTTTGGTGAACGACATTCTCTACAACGCCCTGGCCGCTCGGCTCCACGCTGCTCGCTTGGTGGCAGGCGACCATGAACGTATTGAAGGCATCGAACATATCGACAAAGTAATCAACGTCGATCAATCACCACTAGGCAACAGCCCATCAAGCAATCCTGCCACCTATACCGGGTTGTTTGATGCCGTCCGGGACCTGTTCGCAAAACTCCCCGATGCGAAGGTTCGAGGTTACAACGCCAATCGCTTCAGTTTCAACCGACCCGGCGGTCGGTGCGAAACCTGCTTGGGGATGGGTCAACGCTGCATTGAAATGCACTTCCTGCCGGATGTCTGGGTCACTTGCGAAGAGTGCAACGGCACGCGCTACCTCAAGGAGACGCTCGACGTCCGCTACAAGGGGAAATCCATTGCCGATGTGCTGGGCATGCGCATCGTAGAAGCGAAGGCACACCTTTCCAACGTGCCCAAGGTTGCACGCATACTCGCAACCTTGGACGATGTCGGCCTAGGTTACATGCAGCTGGGCCAACCCGCCCCCACACTCTCGGGTGGAGAAGCCCAGCGCGTGAAGCTAGCGGCTGAGCTGGGCCGCCCGCAGACCGGTAAGACCGTGTACATTCTGGATGAACCGACAACAGGCCTGCACTTTGACGACCTCAAGAAGTTGCTTGCGGTCTTGCACCGCCTCGTCGATCTGGGCAACAGCGTTATCTGCATCGAGCACAATCTCGACGTCATTAAGACGGCTGACTGGGTGATCGACATCGGCCCTCAAGCCGGGCAAGATGGTGGCGAAATTGTTGTTGAGGGCACGCCCGAAACCATCGCCAAATGTGCCAAGTCGTACACCGGGACAGCTTTGCGACCCGTACTTGAGACGGGGCCTGTCGAAGATCGCATCGTGTTCGGCTTGCAAGATCAAGCGCGAATCGAGGCTGAGCTGCAAGCACCGGTCGACTTGGGCGATGCCACCCTGCTCCCCTGGAAGCGGGATGGTCGTCGCTGGCACCTGAGCGAGCAATTGGACCACAAAGGCAAGAAATCAAAGTGGGATGCAGACCTTCTTGATTGGCTGATAGATGCAATCGAGCCGCTCGGCGAATTCTCGCCGACCGACTGGAAGCACCGATCGCGCGTGGAGGTCAAAGCCCCGGGAAGCAAGACTCAATGGTTCTGCCACGCCCGAACGAAGGGCACTTGGAATCTGGACTTGACCATTCGCACGGCTGTCCAAACTTTCAAAGAAGCCCGATTGCAGAGCGACTTGAAGATCAAGACGATGGATGAGCGGACCGACGTTCCCGCATATGGCCAATGGGATCGCGTGTCGATCCGCCGCACGAGTCGCGGTTTCGATGACATCCGTATTCATCTTCACGATCAGCAAGACCTGCGCAAGCCTGCCTTCAAGCGATTCCTCAAAAAGGCGGCCGCTGCCTATTTCAAGATGGTGCGTGGAGCAGAGACTGCACCGACCGAATCTGAGCCTTGGAAGAGTGATGGCAAGGCATGGCATATTTCTCAGCAATCCATCGCCAAAGGCCGGCGCAAGAAATGGCAGCCTGCGGTTCTTCTAGCCCTCCTAGGTCAAATCAGTAAGACGCTGCCACAGTGCACCATCGAGTGGACCAACAAGACGGCCGTGATGGTCCACCTTCCCGGCCTGAAAGGCAGATTACTGCGCATCGCAACAAATCATGCCCCGGGCCTTCGCTTCGACCTGCGGCTGCCTAGACGCACGTTCACTCCGACCATGTATGAACACTTGGGGCATGAACCCGAACTGGATCCACGCCCTGAGTACGATGTGTTGCTGTCGTGGGTGCGCACTTTGGATGATGTGGACGCCAAACAGCTACGCGATGTGCTTCGGCTTTGTCGGGATACATTTATGAGTGAAGAGGCTAATACGTCATGAGCGCATTGGTGCCTAATCGATTCTGCTGCGACTTTGAGCTGCCCATTCGATACTGCAAGGAAGATTCGGCAACGATCCTCAAGGGGGATGCCTGGTCCGAGCGGTATCGGCTCCCGGACCTTTGCCTACTGGAGGGCAAGCAGCCATTCTCACCAGTCTATTCATCCTGGAATGAACAGGGCCTATACCTGGCTGTGCGCGTCACTGGCAAGAAGCGACCCCTGAATTGCGACCCCAAACGATTCTGGAAGAGTGATCACCTGAGACTCTGTGTTGACACGCGGAGTAGCAGAACCATCCGGCGGGCGACCAAGTATTGCCAGCAGTTCTATTTCTTGCCCGCAGGCGGCGGCGCTAAGCGCGACAGACCAGCCGGCGGTGCTCACAAGATTCAGCGCGCCCGCGAAGACGCCCCTACCATTCCCTCGGGGCGCATCCAGATCGTCGCAAAAACCTCCAAGACAGGCTACTCGATGACAACTCAGATCCCGGCTGATTGCCTGAACGGTTTCGATCCTGTCGAACATCCCCGCATCGGATTCTATTACATGCTCGAAGATAAGGAGCTGGGCCAGCAATATCTGACCGTTGGCGATGACTTGAATTGGTACGTCGATCCATCAACCTGGGCTACAGCTGAATTGGTGAAGTGATCCCCCCGCCCCAGAAAAAAGCACGCCGCCTCAGCCTCGGGCTAAGCGGCGTGCTTGAGAGTTTTTCTGCGGTTTCTTTGGCTAATTGCAATCCACTTCAATAGCGTTTGCGCAACCCCCTGGCTCGATTAGCGACACCGTTTGCAGCCCGTTATAGATCCCAAAGCGATGGTTCGCTTTGCGACCATTTACGTCCATCTGCTTGGTGTTGCCGCCGATATCAATCGTGACCGTCTTCATGTCGTGGTCCGAATTGAACAGGGTGACTCGAACCTCGACCTTATTCTGCTTGCAGCGCGCCTGGAATCGCCTCACATCTTGGCAGGGGATCGCGTCCGACACGGTCAAGACCTGATTGACATCTACGTTGTCCAAAATGTCTTGAGCGCCGTTTGGCCACTCAATCGTAACCGAGTCCACCATAGTGGCCGATCCCAAGCCGAAATGCGCTTCGGCAGGTTCTTGGCCTATCATGCTGGTGCCCGCCGTTATTAGTCGCATCTGATCGATACCGCCTGCGCTGATGCGAACAACTGTGCCAATGGCAAAGTGGTTGTTTCCAGTCATTCTCGGTTTGATGACAAGATAATTTCCGGGGGCAACATCCAGGTCGGCCTGGTTTTCCATCAGCCGAACCTGAGGCGTCGCCAAGATGGTGTTCTGAGTGGTTTGAAGCGTGTCCAGGTCGCCATCGCGATCATAGTCGAAGGCGATCAGTGAGAACCCCCAGAACGAATCATCAAAGCCAGCCGACACGGCGATGTCTGAGAACGTCACCGGGTCGTCAGCGTTGTTGTAAAATAGTCGCGAGTTATCGTAGTAGAATGGGTCGATGTGGAACCCATTGGTCACGGCTAAGTCGAGACGCCCATCGTTGTCCGCATCCAGAAAACTGGTGCCCCAGCCCCAGGAGCAGTCATCGACCCCAGAGGCGGCAGAGACCTCCACAAATGATGGAACACCCCCGATCGAATCATTCCGGTAGAGGATTCCGTGCTTGCTGTCTGCCGGGATGAAGATGTTGGACACATAGATGTCCAGATCGCCGTCCCCGTCATAATCGCCCAACGACATGCCCATGTCGTTCATGAAATTATCAGCCCCGGCAGCGATGGCCAAGTCTACAAACGTGTTGTCACCTTGGTTGATCCAAAGTAGGTTTGGGCCAAAATCAACCGCGGCATAGATGTCCAGCCAACCATCGCCGTCGAAGTCGTGGAACATGGGCTGCCACTGCTTATATAGTGAATTGAACAAGCCGCTTGAGGCGCTGATGTCCGTGAAGGCTCCGTTGCCATCATTCAAGAACATCCGGGAAAAGCCCTTCCAGAACACAACATACAAATCGAGGTACCCGTCGTTGTTGATGTCGCCGGCGATCATGCTGCCCAGATGCTCCGCTGGGGTGGCGATCAGAGGCACATCCAATCCGGCAGCGGCCGTGACATCTTCAAACGTGCCACTGGCAACGCCGATTTGGCGATAGAGTCGAAGTGTATTGTAATCGGCATCTGGAGGTGGTGGTGCAGGCCAGCCAAAACTGTCGCCGGCAACGACCAAGTCCAGATCGTGATCGCCGTCGTAATCGAACCAGAGAGCTGCCCGGTTAGCGACCGTCGAATCCAGACCGACGCCCGCCGCAATGTCAGTGAAGACTCCTCCGCCTAGGTTTTCGTAGAGGCGGTCAGCCTCGCCCTCACCCCCGGGAAGAAAGAAGTCAATATCGCCATCATTGTCAAAGTCGGCCGCAGCGACACCCCCACCGTGTCCCGGTGGAGCAAGGTAGCCACCCGTGATCCCCGCACTGGCCGTCGTATCTAGAAACCCAGCTTGACCAAACGCGGTCGTACCGCTCAGGCCGCATGTAATTCCGACTATTAGCGCCAAAACTGGCCCGGTCACATTCCTCATTCAAGACCCCCATCCTCGATCCGAGCGCCGCGCGAAATCGTCTTCGCACCGGAACTTAGACCGCGCTTTCGAATTGAACCCCTGGACATGCCAGCGCTGCAATCATCTTGGGAAACTGATAGAGGATCAGCACCACCCCGACGACTAAGATGTCAACTGCAAACACCGGCCCTAGTTCCCCAATAGTAGGACGGTTTGACGTGCCAAGGCAACCCCCAGCCACAGCTTTTGTCGAGTTGCTCAAAAATCTGCGGCCCGGGGATCTGATCCAAACGGCAGTTTTTTGGGACCCAAACGACCTGAGGCAAGGCTTGTAGGCCCTGAGTGAGGCATATGCCAACGGTGCTGAACCGCTGCGTCCCGGCGAGCGCGAATCGCACGCTGGCCCTCAAATGCCCCCCCCAGGAACGAGGTCACTAGGGCCTCGACCCAGGACGCCAGCATTTCAAACAGTGAACAGCTGCACGGCCAACGCGCCTTGGGCGCCGGTGGATTCCAGTTTTGTGATCACCCTACGGACAAGCCGGTGCGCTGTTGCCGAACAGCGGCTTGATGGTTGAGGCGTCGCCGGTCGAGACTACGTCGTCCTCGTTGAAATCGAACTCTGCACCCGCGACCGTCGCACTCTCGCCGAAGTGTGGCTTGATGATCGA
>JAJDDP010000149.1 GCA_029260235.1 Phycisphaerae bacterium
CGCCGAGTTACCGGATGGCCAGCGGGAGCGCATGGTTTCGATCATGATCGACTACGGTCAGCCGCACGGTGAGAGTGCCATGGCCCGCACCGTAGGTTGGCCTGCGGCGATTGCAGCCCGGTTGATTCTTGATGGACAGTATCAGACCCCAGGTGTCCACATCCCGGTGACGCCTGATTTGTATAATCCCATCCTGGATGAGCTTGAAAAGTTGGGCATTACCCATAGCGAAACTTCCGAACCGCTGGATAGCACCGCGTAAGAGTTGAATCAGCCCCTGGGCTACGGCAAGAAAGAGGAACGTCATGCTACCCGAAGAAATATCACCCTTGCAGGCTGATCAGCTACGCAAGAATGGCGACGGCAGGGTCGTTTTCTTGGACTGCCGCGAACAGGACGAAGTCAACACCGCCTGCATTGATGAGTGCCTGCATGTACCCATGGGCGACATCGCCTCCCGTTTGCAAACGCTCGATCCGGACAAAGAATACGTCGTGGTCTGCCATCACGGCATGCGCGGCATGCAAGTCGCCCGGTTCCTGAAGGAGCAGGATTTCCCATCGGTCAAGAACATGCGCGGCGGCATCGATGCATGGTCGAGGGAAGTAGACCCGAAGATGCCTCGGTATTGATGGCCGCTCAATTCCCCTTCTTTCTCAGGTAGAATGTTGACCAACCTGGGTGCGAACTTCTCTTGATCGCAATCTTGCGGGAATGGAACCGTTCACGCTCATGCGGTATCATGTCATCAGTGGCTGGGGCCTGCGATGGATCAAACAAGCATGCCATTCGCGCATACTCTCTGTTGACTCGTGAGGTGGGCGACAGCTAGCAGTCAACAAGTGACGGGATGTCAAATTGCGAAAAAGAAAGTATGAAATAAGTTCGGCTGATCGCTCCTGGTTCGAGCAGATCGGATGGCGATCTGTGGATGATGTCTTGGCGTGGTCTACCGGTGGTGTAGCGGCGGTTTCGGACACTTCGGACGTTGTGGAAGTGCCGGTCGATTCGGCGCTGGACGGCCCTACGAGCGTCTTTGTCAAGCGATATCTGTACAACCGCTTCAGTCAGAGGATCAAGCAGAGCTTTCGGGGCACACTCTTCGGCAAGAGCCGGGCCCGCCGTGAATTTGAATTCCTTACTGAAATGCGCCGCCGTCAAGTCCCTACCGTACGCCCGATCGCCTTCGGCGACAGCTATGGGCACGCATTCCTGCGAGCGAGCTTCTTGATCACCGAAGGGAACAAGGGCCTCCAATCACTGGATATGTTTGCCCTCAACGCCCTTCGCCGAGAACCACTGAAACGATCCCAACGAAAAGCGCTGACCAAAGGGCTGGCCGCCACGATCCGAGAGATGCACGACGCCGGCGTCTACCACGGTGGGCTATTTTGGCGCAATATCCTGGTGGGCATTCAGCCGGACGGAGAGTACCGTTTTGTGCTGCTCGATCCTGATACACACGGGCGTTTGCATGCCTCACCGGTTCCCGAGTCGGGTGTAGTAGCCGACCTCTCGGACGTCGTGGCATCGGCAACGGCACTTGGTCGACGTGCGGGATTGGTGGCGTTTCTGACGGCCTATTTCCAAGTCTCACGACTGACCGCCGAGCAGAGAGAGCTGGCGTCACAGATTATTCAGCGGGCTCGCACCCTCGCTCCGTCCGAGCACCGCAGGATGGCCGTGACCGAGGCCATCGGATGGCTTCGCCAGCGGGCTGCCGGCGTCGAACGTGGGGACTTCTCAATCCGTGAGTTCGGATCGGTGGAGGATTTCTTTGACCAGATTTCGTCCGGGGCTACCGCTTCAACGCCCGTTTCCAGGGCGAGCAAGACGATCCGATTTGTGTTTTCCGACACGACTGGGGAAAGCAGCCGGCTCGACCGCACCGTAATCCTGGATGGCAACCAAGCCGCGGTTGTCGAAACACAACCAGCCGGGCAGGATCTTGTCATTCGTACCGATCCGGGAACATGGCTAGCCGTGATCTCCGGTCATGCCGATGCGTATGCCCGACTGCGGTCAGGCCGACTTCGCATGGAAGGGGATCCAAGCGCGTTGGGCATGTTGATCGAGCATCTCGACCAGAGGGAATCGACAGGAATGCCAAATGATCTAAACACCAAGACGAATATAGAAGCCGGACATGAGCCGCGTGGCGACGAGGCTGCTATGCAATCATCGCCCCAGCCGTCTCAACGGAATTTCGGGCACAAGTACAAAGCCGATGACTATGCGCAGTATTACGCGGAGAAACATGAATCCAGCTGGGGGCGGCGCATCTCCAACAATCTTGAGAGGCGAATGGTACGGCGGTCTCTGCTGCGAATTCAACAAAACCACCCGTTCAAGAGTGTATTGGACTGCCCCTCGGGGACGGGGCGGTTTCTTCCGAGCCTTGCATCGTTGAGTGTGTCCGTAATCGCGATGGATACCTCAGCGGCTGTGCTTCGAGAAGGGAGGAAGCACCACGCATTGTTCAAAGAGCCGCCGGTCGAGCTGGTCGGATCGGCTCTCAGTATTGCCCTGCCGGACAACGCGGTCGATGTGGTCTTGTGCTCTCGATTGCTGCACCACATCGGCGACCCTCAGGAGCGATCAATCATTCTGGGTGAGTTGGCCCGTGTTGCCCGCCTCGGCGTGGTGATCTCATTCTTCGATTCGGGTTCGTTTCGCGCCTGGAGACGAGCAAGCAAGGCGCGGCGAACCGGCAGGATAGGCGGGCGTCATGCAATGAGCAGGGAAACGTGCGTTCAGGAGGCTGTCGGCGTGGGCCTGAAGCCAATCGGCATGAACGCGCTGCTCCGGTATCACACTGAGGTAACAGCCGCTGCTTTCCTTTGCTGATGCCGCTGCTGCGGAACGGCTCGGATTGCGAAAATGACGTCAACACTCGATGGGCTACGTTAGCCGACCGACAGCTTGATCACCGCGCAATGGCCGTCATCGGCCGTTGCTAGAGCCCGGGCTACCGTTCGATCATCTCCACCGCGTGCTGCTGAAAATGACACTTTGTTTCCGCCGTGTGTGGGAACTTCAGCCCCGTTGGCGGCTGCGATGGCGGCCGCCACAGCCGCTGCTCCAAGAGCGCCGAAACAGTGGCCTATCCATTGCTCTATGCAGATCGCACCGTCCTGGCTCATTCCCGCTTCGGAGATCAACTCCATATTCGCGTCCTCCGAGGCCGCATTGTGGCTTGCGTGTCGCTGAGCACCAGTCAACGTTGCCAGAGGCGGTTGGCTTCGCTGCTTGGCGGCAGACGCGCGCTCCAGGACGAACATGCAGGCGCCTTCGCTCAATCGCGTTCCAGGCTTGGCTAGTCCTTTGCACAACTCCGGCGAGAGGCGGTCGATGCCGCCGGCTAGGACGACGTCAGCCGTTCCGCTTTCGATGGCTGACTTGCCTTCAATAAGGGCATCAAGCCCGGAAGCGGCTCCGCTAGACAGGGTGATATTGGGGCCTCGAATGTCGAACCCACGGGCCAAAGCACCTGAGATGTAGTTGCCTACCGTCTGCGGAAAATGGATCGGGCTGACGAATCGCGGCGTTTGGCCACGAACTTCATTGGCAAAACCGATCATGCCAAGCTGACCCGCCAATGCACAGCCCAGGACCATGCCGCAGCGCCGCCCGTCGATCTTCTCTCGATCAAGCCCAGAGGAGTTCAAGGCGTGCTCCACGGCGACGCCAGCCAGGAGAGCACCCGGGTTTCGTTTCAACTCGGTGGATAATCCCGTGTAGGTCTTCAACAACTCGTCGGGCACTGCCCAGAAGCCGTCCGGATCACGAACTTGCTTGGGGTTGGACTCCGCTGCTGAAAGAACGTCATCGATGGTGCCAGCTGCGAAGGGTGTCACCCAGCCGCAGCCGGTCAAGACGACCGGATCACTTAATGGATTAGGCATTCCCGTTTTCTCCGGCCCCTGTGTCTGGATGGCTCAAGCTTCGCTCGATTAGTCTATCCTGGATAACGCAAAACAGGTACCCGGCCCACGCATCTTTGGCTACCTTTGCCAAACCCGGGTCGCAAAAAATGCACCCGGGGGGCTGGTGCCAGCCAAAGTTCGACAGTATCCTGCGCCGCGTTCAATGCTAGCCGTCTTCCACATCCATTTAGCCGAAAGGGGATCTTCCCATGTTCAAACTGAAATCAGCCATAGCCTCGACTCTACTAGCCGCCGTGACTCTCTCGGTGGGTTGTGCAGCCCCCAGCATCAAGGTGGCTGACTTCCAGCGACCGGATCGCCCAGAGCAGCTTTCATCGTATGACGTCTTCGTTGGCGATTGGACCTGGGAGGCCACCATGACCAATGCCGACGAGGCCAACCAGCAGTGGTCTGGAACCGCTCAATGGGGTTGGTCTTTGAATGACCGTTACCTGCATGGCATGATGTCCGCCAAGAGCGCCGATGCCCAGTTCGACTCAGCTGGGGCGTGGGGCTGGAACAGCCGATGCGGCGGTTACACCTGGTGGATGTTCAATGACTGGGGCTACTCGCAGGAAGGGACAGCCTCGCACGATGCCGACGCCCGCAAGTGGACCATGAACTACACCAGCACAGGCTTGGACGGCACGCCCAGTCATGGCTGCTATAAGCTCTCGGTCATCGACGATGACACCATCGAGTGGGAATTGGGCGAATGGGCAGACATGATGCACATGTTCCCCAAGATGGAAATGACCGGCGTCTACAAACGGAAGAAGTAGTAGGCCAGACGCCGCTCAACCCGTCATCGATTCAACGCTGTTCACTACTTGCCCTCTTGTGCTCGCATCGGCGACGATGCCAGCGCTTCGAGGGCAGCTTTATGGTCCCAGTTGCCCATGAACAGCTGGCTCTTGCCCGATTCGGTATTGTTTGAGGTCCAAACGATGCGATCGCCGTCGGGATTGAAGACGGCCAACCCGTCAAACTTGGCTGTATCGGTCACGCGGACAGGCTCGTGCTCGCCTTTGGCATCTACAATGTACAGCTCGAAGTTATCGAAGCCGTGCTTGTTCGTATTGAAGATGCAGTACTGACCTGACGGATGAAAAAACGGTGCCCAGGACATGGATCCAAAATTGGTCAGCCGTCGGCGGTCCGTGCCGTCAATCTTGATGGTGTAGACGTCGGCTAGCAAGCCGTTCTCATCGAAGTGACGCCAGACTACCCGCTCGCCGCCTGGGGTGAAGAAAGGCCCACCGTCATAACCGGGCCAATCGGTCAGGCGCCGCTGATTCGAGCCGTCGGCGTCCATGATGTACAGCTCGCCGAAGTAGGACGGTTCCTTCTCGTATTGCTCGCGCAGCTCTGGGCTGAGCTTTTCCAACGGGTACGCATCACGGAGCGAGCAGAATACGATCTTGGTTCCATCTGGCGAGAATCCGCCTTCGGCATCATATCCATCGGCATCGGTGAGTTTCTTGAGAACGGTGCCGTCGGGTTTAGCCATGAAGATGTCGTAGTGCTCGTCGTAGTCCCAAGCACCCCGACGTCGGCCACCTTCTTTGCGGCGTGTGTATTCTGCCTCGGCTTCCTTATCGAAATCGGGATCGAGGTGCGTCGAGGCGAATTCGATCAGCCCCGTGCCGTACTGGAAGTAGGGGCAGGTCGCCTTGCCCTTGCCCGGAGAGACGCGGCTGACATCGCCGGTCTCGAAATCGAGCACATAAATCTGGAAGAAGGGGTTGCCCGGTTCGCGCTCCGACATGAAGACCAGTTTCTTGCCATCGGGGGAGAAATAGCATTCGCCCGAACGGCGGCCCTCGAAGGAGAGCTGTCTCGTGTTGCCGATGAACATGTCTTCGCCTCGTTCTGCCGAGGCGGTCAGTGGGGCCAAAGAAATGGCCAGTGCTGCGAGGAATCCGATTCGGTTGGCCAAGATCCTGCTATCCATGGGGTACTCCTGTATCTCGTGACGTCGTCCCCCATCCTTCTGCATAGTCCAAACGGCGGGGCGTTCATGTTGGGCCGAGATCATACCTCAAAACCATCCGCACGTCTCTTGAACGGGCTTGGTGATCGGATCTAGCCCCAATGCTCTTCGAGACAAATCGATCCAGCTTGATCCATTGCTCGCTATGCAGCACCATGACACCGCATCAGCCCGGAGGCTGATCGGAGCCGAGGATATCTGAGACCCGTCGAATGAGTCCATCCAAACGATCCAAAGGGCGAGGCCGGCGTACTGCCAAATCTCTCGGGCACGAGCAGGGGGCTGGTGGTGGACCTCCGTCCTCGTTGCTCCTGGGGATCCTGGCGATCTCGGCAGCAGCCGTCTTTCTGAATGGGTTCTCGGGCGCTTTTGTTTTTGATGATCTGATTTGGATAGTCCGCAACGACAGCGTTCATTCGCCTTGGCCGCCCGATTGGATGACTTTTGGCCGACGACCTGTGGTCAATTTTACACTGGCGGTCAACTTCGCCATGAACCGGCTTGAAACGCCCGGTTACCACTTTGCTAATCTGGTCATTCACGTCTTGGCTGGCTTTACCCTCTTTGGCATCGTGCGGCGAACCATGCTCGGGCCGAGGATGGATAGTGCGAGAGCGGGGTCGGCCGCGTGGTTTGCGTTCTCGGTCGCCCTCATCTGGTTGGTGCATCCTCTTCAAACGCAATCGGTGACCTACATCGTTCAACGCGGCGAGTCCATGATGGGCTTGTTCTACCTGCTGATCATCTATTGCCTGATTCGGGGAATGGGGTCCGCTTCGAGCAAGCGATGGTACATCCTGGCCGTGGTGGCCTCTGCCTGCGGGATGGGGTGCAAGGCTGTGATGATTACGGCCCCGGTCGTGGTGCTGCTCTACGACCGTATCTTTTGGGCGGACTCCTGGAAGAAGCTGCTGCAAGGGCGCTGGCCGCTGTACGCGGGGTTGGCATCCACCTGGGGGATATTGTTTGCCTTGGGGATTGTAAAGGGTGTGTTCGGTGCGCCCAGCGAGTCTGCTACGGTCGGCTTTGCCTATATGGGCGTCGGTCCGCTTCAATATGCCCAATCACAGCCGGGCGTCATCTTGCACTACCTGGGATTATCGTTTTGGCCAGCAGGACTCTGCCTCGATTATGCCTGGCAGCCGGTGGAGGGTTGGTCCGAAGCAGCCGTCCCGATAGTGCTCATCGGGATGTTGGTGGCGGGCATGATTGTTGCATTGTTCAAGAAGCCGTGGCTTGGCTTCTTGGGGTTCTGGATGTTTGGCATTCTCTTTCCGACATCGAGTTTTATCCCCATTCGTGACCTGATCTTCGAGCACCGAATGTACCTGCCGCTGGCTGCGGTGGTCGTAGCGGTCGTAGCCTTGGCACGATGGGCCTTGAGAAAGTTCGTCGGCGACTCAAAGCGCCACCTGGTCGCAGGGGGGCTTCTCGCAGTCGTTGTCCTCTGCTTGGGTGCCCGCACGGTGGTACGCAACTGCGACTACCGATCCCGGCAAACCCTTTGGCAAAGTGTCGTCGATCACAGCCCCGAGAATCACCGCGCCCACTACAATTTGGGCAGGGTGCTTTGTGAAAGCTCTAAGTACGGGCCGGCTATCACTGCCTACCGGGAAGCCATTCGCCTTAACCCCGAATACGCCGATGCCCTGAACAACCTAGGCCGGGCGCTGGCTGATACCGGCAGGGTCGAAGAAGCATTGGTTCATTTCCGGTCCGCCATCAAGATCGATGCTGATTTCGCACCGGCACTGCATAACCTGGGGCGGGAGCTGGGCCAACTGGGGCAATACGACGAAGCCATCAAGCAGCTAACCGCTTCGCTGCGCGTTAGGCCCAACGAAGCGGGTGCTCATTCCAATCTCGGGGTTATCTACTTCAAAATGAGCCGCTTCCAGGAAGCGGCTGAGTGCTATCGCAAAGCCCAGATCCTTTCCCCGTTAGCGCCTCGCTCATACGGTAACCTTGGTATGACCTTGGCGGCTATGGGTCGATTCGATGACGCGGGCGATCAATACCGGCAGGCATTGAAACTCGACCCGCGAGATGCCGACATACGATATGGGTTGGCCTTTGCCCTGGCCCAGGGTGGTCGGGTAGCGGAGGCGATCTTGGAATGTGAGACGATTCTCCGCAACGCGCAGAACCACCAGGCAGCTCGAAGCTTGCTGGCTCGCTTGCAACAACTTCCGTGAGTCAAGCCTGATCTGGTGTTGGCTTCTTGAATAGGGACGGCAGACCGAAGCGGTTCGATCGTGATGCAATCAGCATGATGCAACCGAGCAAGAGCAGCGAATTCTCGGCCAGTTTCCAGCAGACGAAGACAGGCCCGCTTCCACAGCCGCAATCGAATTCTATGCCGCAGAGGGTAGGGGCTTCGCCCTGTTGGAGCAGTTGCAGGCCTCGCATCAGAATCATGGGTGTAAAAACGGCCAGCATGCCCGCCGAAATCAGCCCGGCTGCTCGAACGGCAACGCCGAGTATAAGGATCAATCCGCAGACCACCTCTAGCCACGGCAAGATGACCACGGTTAGGTTCATCAGCACATGGCCGGTTTCTGGATCGAATATGTCATACTGGCGCATCAGCTTGAGGAAGTTGATTGGATCGCCGATCTTGTTCCAGCCCATCGACACGAACAAGTAACCTATGGCCAGGCGGGCGACGAGGGAAGGGATCCCCGTTTGATCGAGCCGGCCTATCCATGAACACTGGCTCTTCACTCGGACGACTCCTCAGACGATG
>JAJDDP010000150.1 GCA_029260235.1 Phycisphaerae bacterium
TAGATATCTTTGCCTATCCAGACTTCGACTCTGTTCAATTGAGGATCGGCGCACCCAGCCGCCACTGCAAAGATGGGCAGCAAGCCAGCCAGCAGTAAGCTCCTGCATCGCCTAGCACGGGAGAATCGAGTCATGCGCGACATGGCTTCATCCTAGCGAAGCCAAGCCTAAACAGCCAACCACTGCTAGGCGGGAACGCTGCCCAATAGAGGAAATAATTACTCACCAGCACGCAGTTATTACCGGGGGGAAGACCGGCCAGCCAATTGACGCGGGCTTAATGCGCAACCTACAATCAGCCGTACAATCTCAAAAGGAATGTTCAGCAGATGCCTCCATCGCAAAACAATCGCCTCGTCGCCCTCATCTTGCTCCTGAAGGATGAGTGGCTGCCCGCCCAGCGCAATCGGTTCAACGAGTGGTTCAATGGGTGTCGCGAGGAGCCTATTCTCTTCTGGGAGACGCCGAAGGTTCGGTACGGCACATACACCGTAGGCGGAATCACAGCGCTATGGCTGATCACATGGCTTGTCGGCTCGTTCGTCCCTGCACCGCCTAAGAACGCCCGCCCTCGGGCAACCACAGCCAGCTATCATGTGACATGCGACCGGAACGACTGCGGGCATCATTTCCTGATCGACCGGAAGTTTGGCTTCGACGATTTTCCCGTTGTTTGCCCCAAGTGCCATAAGGAAACCGGACGCCAATCGATGCGATGCCTTTCGTCGCAATGCAAAGGGAAGTACGTCCTCCCAGCCGAGCGAGACGGCAAGAAGGTGTGCAGTGAATGCGGCGCAGCAGCCCGTGTGGCTGGGTGACCGCCAAGCCTCGCGGTTGCGGTCCCTCATCGAACAAGCAACCCGCAGAGCTCTACTCCAACGCGTTCGCCTCTATCTGGTCACCAACTCAGCCACGCTTAGGTTGTCAAATGAAGTCACCGCATCAGCCTTAGTCCACAGGCCCACCATGCCCGGACCGGTGAAGGTCTCTTCATCCTCGACATGCAAGAGATCTTTGCCATCGATGCCGCAGGTGATTTGGTTCTCTTCCATAGCCACCGACACCGCATACCAGCGACCTACATCAAGCGGCAACTCTGCCGAGGCCAATTGCTTGCGCACGCCATCGGTCACCTTGTAGAGGCGGAAGTTACCCTCCAGCGGATTGAGTCGGCAGAGGTAGTAGTTGTTCTCGTCTGTGCATCGCCAGACTGGACCGCCGCCTTGATCCTCGATTCCCGACACGGCTTTAACCTGAACGTCGAGTTGCAAGTCCTTGAACTTGGTGCCCAAGGCCAACGCCACGTTGTAGGTCTGTCCCTTGTTGGCTGTCTCAGTGAGGGCTAACACATGCTGCGGGTGCTGCGGGTCAGCATCGACGGCCACCATCCACTTGCCGGGCGTATTCTTCGGGGCAGTTTCTCGAAAACTCCACCCGGGCGGCATCAGGCCGGGGGGCACGTCATCGAAGGTCCACTGTCCCGGCCGAGTTTTTGAACGCGGGTCGTCCTCATTTCCAGAAACACCTTGGAAGAGGCTGCATCCAGCCGCCGCGCAACAAGCCAACACAAGACTACACCTAGTGATCTTGGCAATCATCGATTCCTCTCCAGGGGTCCCCGTCTTCAACACGCCAAAATCAACCGTGATCTTGGGCGGCCAGTGTCGCAAGCATACGCCGATTGGGGAGCAGGGCAAGAAGAATCAACAACAGCGCAAAGAAGACCCCCAAGTCATCGACTTGGGGGTCGGAGCAGTTTCTCTTTTGAACGCCCGCTCGGTCAAAAATCGGCCGACCGGATCGTGCTGGTTAGTACCGTTGTCGGGTGGCTTCTCCAAGCCGACGGAGC
Organism: Phycisphaerae bacterium; assembly: GCA_029260235.1. Lineage (GTDB taxonomy): Bacteria > Planctomycetota > Phycisphaerae > UBA1845 > UBA1845 > OFTM209. The sequence goes on from JAJDDP010000150.1 coordinate 1,850, forward strand.
GCAACCGAGTATGCCGCTACGCGAAGCGGCACCTTGCCGGAATCTGACTCGGAATACACGTCCACCCAGGCCCGCACCATATGCTCTTCGAGCTTGGCGTTCACCGTTTCCAGCTCCCAGCGGAACTGCTGAAGATTCTGGACCCACTCAAAGTAGGAGACGGTCACCCCACCGGCGTTGACCAGAATATCCGGCGCGATTCTGACGCCCCGGCTGCGAAGTCGTTGTTCGGCTCCAGGCGTGACCGGGGAGTTGGCCGCTTCGACAATCAACTTGGCCTGGATGTTATCGACGTTGGTGCTGGTGATGGCGCCGCCCAAGGCAGCTGGGATCAAGACATCTACATCAAGGGCGAGCAAGCCTTCATTGTCTAGCGGCTCGGTGCCGCTCATGCCGCAGACTGATCCCGTTTCGTCGCGATGTCGCACAACGGCGTTGATGTCCAGACCATCGGGATTGAAGATCCCACCGAACACGTCCGAGACCGCTACTATTTTCTTCGCCCCCAATTCTCTTTGCAGCAATTTCGCGGTCCATGAACCTACGTTACCAAAGCCCTGAATAGCCACTCGAGCACTCTGGATGTCGATTCCAAAAGCCTGACACGCTTCGCGGGTGATGATCATCGTGCCGCGACCCGTCGCCTCTTCCCGGCCAAAGGATCCGCCGAGGTTCACGGGCTTGCCGGTAACGATTCCCGGGGTGTACCCGTGCTTCTTGCCGTACTCGTCCATCATCCAAGCCATCACTTGGGCGTTGGTGTTGACGTCTGGAGCCGGGATGTCCCGATAGGTGCCTAAGCACATGTCGATTTTCTGCGTAAGTCCTCGAGTCAACCGCTGCAATTCGCCGCGGGACATCTGGCTGGGATCGCAGGTAACACCGCCCTTGGCGCCGCCGAACGGAATGTCCACCAGGGCGGTCTTCCAGGTCATCAAGGCCGCTAGAGAACGAACCTCGTTCTGATCCACCTCTGGGTGATACCGAATGCCGCCTTTGTACGGGCCTCGGACCGCATTGTGTTGCACGCGGTAGCCATGAAAAATCTCAAGCTTGCCGTCGTCCATGGTGACCGGAATCTGAACAATCAACTCGCGGTACGGAGATCGCAAGAGCGACTGAATCTCCGGCTCAAGCTTGATGCGGTCAGCCGCTTCGTTGAATTGCGTGTCGGTGATGCGGTTGAAATCCAGGTGCTTCACTGCCGGCCGGTGTTTCTCATCCGGCGGAGACAGAACATTGGATTCTAAAACGGCAGCCTGTGACATAAGTATTACCCTTTCAAACGCAAACAAAGGCCAGAACACTCTCACATGTATGATCGGCGGATGAAGGGCGGAGCCGAAGGATCTAGTTCGCCCGTGCCAGAAATGCAGTTTCGCTCAATGTGTGTCGCAGATCCCCGGAGAAGGCAGTTCAGCCACCAAGCTCCTGTAATCCAGCACCCTTGGCCGCTTCGGGTGATCCTCATTCGTTATCGGGCTGCAAGTCCGGCGTAGTGGCGAGCGCAGGCAAGTCATAGAGCGGAACCACCGGTTTTTCCTCGATATGCGTCATTGTTGCCTCTTTTGGCCATTCGCCAGGAATCCACCCTTCGGCGGGATGACCTTCGAGGTCCTCGCCCGGCTCATCGTCTCCGATCATGTCCGAAAATGTCGCCCATGCGTATGGGGATGGGGAATCCAGCAGATTTCATGTAGACTGATTCTATCTGGACGCCTGCTGATCTGCCTGTTCGGGCCGTCGGCATCTGGCGCCAGGCTCCACCCTGGTCCGGGTCGTTTGGGAACGCATGAGCGAGAAAATTCTATGAACACCCTCGTTGTAGATCGAATTGGATGTTGGACGCTGTGCCTGATCATCGCCCTTTCAGCCGGTCCTTCCGTTGACGCCTCTCCAAAAGACCGCATTGGCGAGAAGCTCGAGGACGTTACGCTGACGGATATGGACGGCAAGTCCATCCAACTGTCTAAGTTCTTTGAGGGCGACCTACTGGTGATCGCCTACTCAGGCCGCGGATGCCCGATCGCCCAGCGATATGCTCCCCGCCTCCAGAAACTCAGCGACGCCTTCGCGTCCAAAGGGGTGTCGTTCATTGGCATCAACGCCAACCCGCAGGACAGCTTGTCCGAGATTGCCGACGAAGCCCGCCAGTTGAGTATCAAGTTTCCCATGCTCCAAGACGGCAAGCAGGCCCTTACGCGCCAGCTCGACGCAAAAACCAGCACGGTCGTTTTCGTGGTCGATAAGCATCAGGTCATTCGCTATCGCGGCATGATCGACGACCAATACGCGCTCGGCAGTTCACGCTCGGCGCCGAAATACAAGTATCTTGATCGGGCTATCAAAGCCGTGCTCAAAGGCAAGACGCCCCACGTCGAACGGACCGTCGCTCCGGGTTGCCTGATCACCCGTGCCCAGACCCAACTAGACGCGGGGCTAGTCTCCTACTCCTCCCACATCGCCCGCATCGTCCAGGACAACTGCCAGACGTGCCATCGCCCCAAACAGATCGCTCCGTTTCCGCTTGAGACCTACGAAGATGTGAGCGGATGGTCAGCCATGATTCATTCCGTCGTCGAAGGAGGCCGAATGCCTCCGTGGAACGCCGATCACGAATTCGACGGCGCGTTCGTGAATCAACGCAGCATGCCCAAGAAAGACAAGGAGCTGCTGCTTGCTTGGATCGATCAGGGCATGCCCCGTGGTGACCCAGCCCAAGACCCACCAGAGAAGAAATGGAGCAAGAAATGGCGCATCGGCAAGCCTGACAAGATCTACTCGATGCAGGAAACATTCGCTGTGCCCAAAGAAGGCGTAGTGGAATATCAGTACTTCAGCGTTAAGACGAAATTCAAGAAGGACAAGTGGATTGTCGGCATGGAGGCCAGGCCAGGCTCGGCCGAAGTCGTCCACCACATCCTTGCGTTCGTGCAGGAAGAAGGCTCAAGGCCCAACACCCAGGCCATCGGCCTCGACGACGGGTTCCTGTGTGCCACCGTTCCTGGAGATATACCTTCGATTTATGCCAAGGGATACGCCAAGCGTCTTCCGGCTGGATCAACGCTATGGTTTCAAATGCACTACACAACCAATGGCAAGGTCAAGCGGGACAAGTCTTCACTCGGATTGATTTTCACAGACAAGCCTGTCGAACGAGAAGTGTTTACGCGCGGCATCTACAACCTCAAGTTCAAGATCCCCCCCGGCGAGCCTAACCACGAGGTGCGGGCTGAATACACGCTCGATGCGGACACCGAAGTCTTGTCTCTCTACCCGCACATGCATCTGCGCGGAAAGGACTTCACCTACATCGCCCACCTACCAGACGGGTCTGAACAGAAGCTGCTCTCGGTCTCACGGTACGACTACAACTGGCAGGAATCCTATGTGCTCAAGAAGCCCGCACTACTTCCCAAGGGCACGCGGCTCGAGTGCATCGCCCACTACGACAATTCAGCCATGAATTTCGCAAACCCCGACCCCAAGGCTGAAGTCGTTTTCGGCGAACAAACCTGGGACGAGATGATGATTGGCTACATGGACTACGTCATTCCCGACGCCCCACCGATCAACTCCGCCCAGGCATCAGCCAGGATGGATTGAGCCCGTCACAACGAACTCGCCAATGGCGTCAAATGCCCAATGAAGCCGTGGATCTTCGCAGGGTAGGCGCGCTCAGGACCGAGCGGAGCGGATGGCGTTAAAGCCGAACCGCACCAGCGTCTCGTCCAATTCCACGCCGTCCAAGCGCTCTTCAATGAAGGCTTCATCGACGGTGACTGAGTCGCCCTTGCGCTCTGGGGCATCAAAGGACAACTCTTCCATCAGTTTTTCCATGCAGGCATAAAGCCGGCGAGCGCCGATGTTTTGGCAGTTTTTGTTCGTCTCGAACGCTGTCTGGGCCAAGGCTTCGATGGCCTGATCCTCGAATATCAACTCCAAGCCCTCGGTGGCCATCAGGGCGATCTGTTGCTTGACCAGGGCGCCCTCAGGTTCGGTCAAGATGCGCCGGAAATCCTCGGCCGTCAGTTCTCTGAGCTCTACGCGAATCGGAAACCGACCCTGCAATTCAGGCATCAGGTCGCTGGGCTTCGCCGCGTGGAATGCGCCGGCAGCAATGCATAGCATGTGGTCGGACTGGACCGGGCCTATGCGGGTGTTGACTGTGGATCCCTCCACGATGGGCAAGAGATCGCGCTGCACGCCCTGGCGCGAAACGTCACCACTCGACGTACCTCCGGGCGCACACAGCTTGTCGAGTTCGTCGATGAAAATGATCCCCGTGTTCTCTGCCCGATGGATAGCCAACTCGTTGACCTTCTCCTTGTCGATGAGTTTCTCGCACTCTTCTTGGAACATGATCTTGCGGGCTTCTCGCACGGGCAGACGGCGGGAGTTGGACTGCGAGGGTATCATCTGCTCCATGAAATTCTGGAGGTCAGGCCCAAGCTGGTCCATACCCACATTGGTGGCGAACATACCCATGGGCGGCGTCTTCTGCTCGATGGATAATTCGATGAGCGATTCCTCAAGCTCGCCGGCCCGTAGCTGGGTGCGCAGCTTTTCACGACTTCGATGACGACGGTCTGCTGCATCGTCTTCAACATCCGTCCCCGGTTGCTTGGGCTGAATCGGCGGCAACAGGGCATCGAGCAGCGCCTCCTCCGCACGGCGATCAGCCTCCTCGCGGACCACCTCGGTCTGCTCGGTCCGCACCAAATGAACGGCTGCATCGACCAAGTCGCGAACGATGCTCTCGACGTCACGCCCGACGTAGCCGACCTCCGTATATTTGGTGGCTTCGACCTTCACCAACGGGGCGTCGATCATGGTCGCCATCCTGCGGGCGATTTCGGTCTTCCCTACGCCCGTAGGACCGATCAAAATAATGTTCTTAGGGCCAACTTCCTTGCGCATGTGCTCAGGGAGCTGCTGCCGCCGCCAGCGATTGCGGATAGCCACCGCCACCGCTCTCTTGGCGTCGGTTTGACCGATGATGTAACGATCCAACTCTTCAACGATTTGCCTGGGGGTTCTTTCCGTCATAACCTCTCTAGTTCCGCGTCATGCTGCTTCGAGTTCCTAATGCCGCCTGAGGCTGCAACCAGCCGCATCCCCAGACGGTACATAATAGGCCAGGGGGCTGCAACAGGCGCCGATCTGACCACGCCTTGCCCGTGCAGAATGCGAGAATTCAGAATGAAGAATGCCGCTAGAAGCTACCTCAGCCTCATGTTGCCCCTCGTCCTCATGCTGACCGGCTGCCCCCGTAGCGAGGAACCCCCCAACCCGGTGACCACCACCAAACCGGCCCCAGCCGAACCCGATCTGCCCCCGGCCAATGTCGACCCCAACTTCGCCGAGGTGCGCATCACCAGCCTAGCCGATCCCCAAACCGGCTGGCTGCGAATCGGGCAAATCCGCAAAGACGCCCCCGGAGCCTGGGCCACCGGCTCATTGGTCCGCGACAATAAGCTGGTCATCGAGACCGAGGACGTGGAAGAGTTTTCCATCCGCCTAACAGATATGCACATCAACTGGACGGGCAGGGTGATCCTCCGCATCAACGGACAATCCAGCGAACTAATGAAGAGGAACCGCCAAGTGCTCCGCCTGAAACGCTCCCAAGCCGGCAGTTGGGATGCGGTGGAACCGTAGTAGCCAAGGACGGGTGGTCCCCCGGCAGCCGCTAGGCCTCTCTTCGCGTCCACTTGGCTCCACGGCCCTTGCCTTGCAGCGTTATGGCTCCCTCGTCACGCAGCTGACGCAGCACGATGCGAATCATGTCGCGGCTGACGCCGATGCAGTCTGCCTCGATGTCAGAGATGGAGAACGGGCCAAGCCTGCGGTCAACGATCTGCCTCACCTGCTCTGTCTTTGATCCCTTGCCCACCCCAATGGTGCCGACACGATCTTCAAACTCACGGTATGCGCGAAGTAACACGCCCCAAAAATAGTCCATCCACGGCGATGCATCGTGCTTGCCGTCGTGCCAGCCGGTGGAGCTTGCTTCGAGCGTTTCGTAGTAGGTCTCTTTCGACTCCTCGAAGATGCGCTCCATGCTGATGTAGCGACCAACCTGATAGTCGAATTGGTACAGCAACATGAGTGTCAAGAGCCTAGCCACGCGACCGTTGCCATCGCTAAAGGGATGGATGCAGAGGAAATCAAGACTCGCCAGCGGAATAACGACGAGAGGCTCCTTGTGCTGGTCCTCGACAGCGTCCCTGTATCCCGACGCGAGCGCGTCCATCGCGGGCGGCGTTGCTACGGGGCTGACCGGCTTGAAGCGGACACGCTTGATGGTGCCGTCCGGGTTGCGCTCGACGATGTCGTTGTTGGTCGTCTTCCATCGCCCGCCCTCGTTTGGCATGTACCGGCATAGCATCGAGTGAATATGCAGAATAACACTTACCGAGAATCTCATATCTTTCGCCGACTCGTGAATCAGAGCGAGGCCATCTCGATACCCGGCGATCTCTTGCTCTGAGCGGTCGTGCGGTTTGGCCGACTTGAGGACCAGCGCTTTGATGCGGTCGTGGGGAGCCGTGACGCCTTCAATGCGGTTCGACGATTCACTCGACTCGATGATCGCAACTTGTTGCAGCGACTTGAGCGTCTCGGGCGTCTGCTTCGAGAACAAGTCCTGTTTGCCGCGGTACTCGCCGAGGCGATTAAGGGTGGACGCCTGCTCGATGGTCAATGTCAAGCCGTTGAGATAGTCTCTCGAGAATGATCTCATGCCGCATTCCATCTGACCCGATTGCCGCAGCGCTGGAACGCTCGAATCCTACTCGGTCCCGACAGCCGCCGATCTAAGCATGATGCCAACTAAACGAGGCAATATCAAGTCGATCTTACCACGTTTCGAGGGACATTACCCCATTTCCCCAGCCAATAGAGCAGATTCTGGCTTCGCAGCAACCGCATCGAAACATGTTTCGAGCAGCAAATCGGGCGGGTCGCCCCACATCGCCCCTCCCCTTACCAGCCGGTCTGGAGACATGCGGGGATACCCTCAAGAGGCACGCGCCCGCCGCAGCCGACTCCTCGAATCGTGTTGCGGTGGTCTTTGCAATGGGCGAATCGAAGCGGTAAATTCTTCCCGACACCCTCAGTTCATCCAACCCGCGGACGTCAAAGAAGTAAGCATGCCCCCTGCATGGCCGCCCACTAGGGTAGAAGCTGATCGCGCATCGTCGGCGGAGAGCCTCGCTGAATACGTTCTAGCGCGGCGCCGCCGATTCCTCCAAGGCCAGGGAAAAGAGTCCCTCGCGTGATATTCATTCTCTCAAGTGCGGTCATAATCTCCAACCGCCAGGCGTTCTTCACGGGAATCTTCATTATGATCGACCGTGAGTGTTCCAGCGCCCCTGGAAGAGCTATTCCCGGCATGGTCTTCTTCCAGCGATCAAGCTCTTCTCGCTTGCCGCGGCAGATCGATTGCAGGGCAGCTTCGATCGAAGTCTCTAGAGCTGTGTCCAGCGTGAACAAAGCCTGCTGAGCCTTCATCCTGCTGTCCAAGTAAAGTGGAAGAACCGGCAGGGGAAACGCGAATGTTTGATCCATCAGAGTGCGTATAACTCGGTTGACGCCATTACGCCATTGGTCTGGCCCATACAACTCGAATCGCTCATGCTTGCTGCCGTCTGCACGGTGTTCAGTCACCCTGCCCAAGGCGAACTCATCTGCCCACCCCATGTCCATGGTAGTAGATCCGATCATAGATCGAAGATGTGCTACGTTTATAGCCCATAGAGCCGCGTCTGTGTTCGTTGGGTCTTTGACAGCAAAATAGAGACTGACGAATGGCGAACCGCTCCAGTCCAGTAGCCTCGTAGCTCCACCGTACTGCTGCATGATCGCAAGCCAGCCCGCCAAGTCTGATGAAGGTGGCGGGGCCGGGATTTCGCTGAGAGCACTATCACGGAACTCACGGAGAATGCTGTTCTCGGCTTCGCGCCATTCATCCCGGGGTTTGCCGGATTGCTCAAGTTCGCGTTGGAGCCTCGTCTTTAGAGGCCAACTGATATCACTCTGGCCGCGAAATGCCCATCCCGACGCAGGCCACTGGGCCAAGCAAAGCAAGAGATCGCCAATCGTTTCCAAAGGTGTCTCAATTCCGAGTGGGTCGGTCTTCGAGAGTTCACGAATGTGGCTATCCAGGTCGAATGAAGGCATATCGGCAGGGTATCACCGGCGGTGGCAAGGTCAAACTCGGGGGGGCAGGCTACTTTGTTCCTTTCCTCGGGGCCATCGTTCTGTTCGAGAAGTCGGCCAAGATAAAGTAGCCTTTAATCTGACGCCGGGGATGAGTGGATTCATCGGCTCCCCCACCGCTGAAGCGATGGGCCACCCGTCAGCGCGAACGCCCGCGCAGGATGAATCCTGCGGCTCGGAAACGACGTTCTACCGCTGTCATACTGGCCGATGGTTTTGCCATACGATCCCCACCATTCGCCCAAGAAAATCGCAACTCTTGGCCGATAAGGGCTTTATATCTATTGGTGCGGCTGATATAATCCATTCCCATTCGGGCTGACCGTGGTCGCCACCGGTTGGCTGTCATCTGCGATTATCGATCCGCCAATGGATTGGTGGCTTATCCTCGGGCACAGGGAGGTACCCACAGGGCCTATGTTCCTCAAACGCATCTCCATGAGCGGTTTCAAGAGTTTCGCCGACAAGGTCGATTTCGACTTTGGCACCGGCATCACCTGCATCGTCGGGCCTAACGGCTGCGGCAAGAGCAACGTGGTCGATGCCTTCAAGTGGGTTCTGGGCGAGCAATCAGCCAAGAGCCTTCGCGGCGCCCAAATGCTGGACATGATCTTCAACGGCTCATCCTCCCGCCGAAGCAGCGGGATGGCCACCGTCGATCTGGTATTCGACAACGTGGATCGCTCGCTGCCCTTGGACTGCGACGAAATCACCGTCACCCGAAAACTCTACCGATCGGGCGAAAGCGAATACCTGCTCAACAAAGAAGCCAGCCGACTCAAAACCATCCGCGAGATGTTCATGGATACCGGCGTGGGCACCGACGCCTATTGCGTTATCGAGCAGGGCAAGGTGGACGTGCTCTTGCAATCCAGTCCGCAAGAACGGCGCTCGGTTTTCGAAGAGGCCTGCGGCATCAGCAAGTACAAAGCCCGCAAGAAAGAGGCGTTGCGAAAACTCGAACGCACCCAGCAGAATCTCTTGCGGTTGGCTGACATCATCGAAGAGGTCGAGAAGCGGCTCCGCAGCGTCAAGCTCCAGGCAGGCAAAGCCCGCAACTGGCAGACCTATGACACACAGTTGCGTGAACTGAGATCCATCTTCTCCTTGGCTGAGTACCACCGGCTGACCGTTGATTGCGATAAGCACGCCGAGAGCGGGCAGGTAGCCGAGGACATCGTCACCGCGTCCAAGACCCGCATCGACGCGGGCGAAGCAGAATCGTTGCGGCTGACCACCGAGGATGACCGGCTCTCGACAGCCCTGACAGAGATCGAAGCCAACTACGCGCAAGTAAGATCGCAGATCACCGCCCACCAAGAAAGAATCGAAGCTGCATCCCAGCGTGCCGTCGAAGAAGACCACCATCTGATCCAAGCAACTGAACGCCTCAACACGCAACGAAGCCGCGCTGACGAGCTGTCGGGCGAATTGAGCAGCCTCCTGGAGCAGTCCGAGCAAATCGAGGCCGACATCCAGCGGCAGAACCAAGAGATCGATACGTTGCTTGAGAGCGATCGTGGTCTTGCGGCTGATCTCACTCACGCCCAAGCGCTGTTGGCCGACGAGAAGGCGGGCCTCATCGAGTTGGTCCGCCGTGGGGCGGAACTGGGCAACGAAATCACCAAACTAGAGACGCATTGCGATTCCCTCGTAGGGCAAAAGGGACGCCTCTCCGAGCGAGACGCCCAGATCAACGCCGAGTTGCGCAGCTTGCTCGAGCGCAAGGACGCGTTAGAAGAACGACGAAGCGAGATCGAACGCCTCATCGAAGCCGAGATGCAGAAGCTCGAAGAAAAAAGAGCCGAAGCTGCCCGCGTTCACAATGTGCAGGCGGACCTCGCCCAGGAAATTACGCGGGCCCGGGAACTTCGCAGCGGACTAGCCTCGCGGCAACAACTGCTCGAAGATCTGGAAAACAAGATGGAAGGCGTCGGAGCCGGAGTTCGCCAAGTGCTGGCTGCCAAGGCTGAGATGCCCGACGACCCGGCATTGTCCACCGTCACTGGCATGGTGGCTGAGCTGTTTGAAGCCGACCTGGTTCATGCACTGGTCGTCGAAGCTGCCGTTGGCCAACAAGACCAATTCCTGGTGGTCGATGATTCTGAGGCATTCCTCTCAGACGCCGCCCGGCTCAAGAACCTCTCGGGCAGGCTAACCGCCATCTGTTTGGACCGCCTGCCGCCGCTGATCAATCCGCGCGACTTCTCCGAGTTCGCTGGATTCGTCTCCCGCGCCGATGACCTGGTTCGTTTCCCAGAGCAATTGCAACAGCTAGGACGTCACCTGCTTGGCAAGACCATCGTGGTCCAAGACCTTCGCGCCGGGTTGAGCATGTCCGCGGATGATTCAGACGGCCATCGCTTTGTCACCCTGGCCGGCGAAGTGATCGAACCGACCGGGCAAATCAGTCTCGGGCCGCCTTCGAGCGAGGCGGGTTTGATTTCGCGCAAGAGTGAATTGCGCGACATCGCCCAACAATTAGGCGAGACCGAGAATCGCATCGAAACGCTCTCCGACCAACTGCACCGCGCTGATGCTGAGGCTGCTCATATCGAAGAGGTCCAGCAGGAGCTTCGCGGCGCTGTTCACGATGCCCAAACAACCAGAGTTGAAGCAAACGCCGCCCTGGCCAACATCGACGAAGCCGTCCGCCGTCTCACCGATGAGCAACCGCTCATTGCCGGCGAGGTAGCCATGATCCAAGAACAAATCAGCGAGGCCCGGCGGCGGCACTCGAAGAGCACCGAGTCGTTAGGCCACGTCGAACAAGAAAACCAACGTCGCGAAAGCGAAGTCGAACGCCACGAGCAAAACATCGACGAGATCGTTGATCACCGCACAGCCATTCAAGAACAACTCACCGAGGCGAAAGTTCTGGCTGGGCAGTTCAACGAGAAACGGGCTTCGACCGCCTCAGCGGTGTTGGCGGCCAAACGCGACATCCAGGCGGCCAGCGATGCAGTAGAAGCCGCCCAACGGGAAGCGGATGAAAGTCGTCGTCGTATCGCCGAAGCAGAAGAAGCGTTGCGGACCAGTCGCGAACTGTTGGCCGAGGCGCAAACACAAGGCGAACAGCTTGAAACCAAAGCCATGGAGACGCGCCGTCAGCGCGAAATCCTGCGTGCCGAGTCGGAGCAACTCTCCGTATCCATAAAAGAGATACGCAACGAACTGGAAGAGGCTGAGGGGCGTCTTCATGCAGCAGAGCTAGCCCTCCAGGAAGCCCGCGTCCGTCGCGACGAACTGATTGCCCGCGTTCGAGACGAACTCGACGTCGACTTGGTCGAACAATACCCCAGCTACGACCACGCCGAGCGCGACTGGGACGAAGTCGAAACGCAGATTAAGGAACTCAAAGGGAAAATCGACCGACTGGGCAATGTCAACCTCGATGCCATCGACGAGCAGGCAGAACTGGAAGAACGCGATACATTCCTCACTACCCAGCGCGACGATCTTTGCAACTCTGAACAACAGATTATCGGCTTGATCACCCACCTTGATTCAGAGTGCGTTCAGCGATTTACGGAGACATTCGAGCAAGTACGCGAAAACTTTAGAGAATTGTTCCGCAAGCTCTTTGGCGGCGGCAAAGCCGACATCGTTCTTGAGGATCCAGATAACATCCTCGAATGTGGCATCGACATCGTAGCCCGTCCGCCGGGGAAAGAACTCCAAAACATCGCCCTGATGAGCGGTGGCGAAAAGACGATGACCGCCATCGCCCTGTTGATGGCTATCTTCCAGTCAAAACCTGCGCCATTCGCCCTTCTAGACGAAGTGGACGCAGCCCTCGACGAAGCCAACAACGAACGATTCAACCGCATCGTTCAGGAATTCAACACGCGGTCGCAGTTCGTGGTCATCACCCACTCGAAGCGGACCATGACCATCGCCGACCAACTCTACGGCATCACCATGCAAGAGCCGGGCGTTAGTACACGCGTCAGTGTGAAGTTTGAGTCTGCCGATGGCGACGACGCTGAATCGACAGCGGTCGCCTAAGCGCGCTTGAACCGACTACTGCTGCGGCACGTCAAGCTCTTCGGTTCGGTGCTTAGACGCCACCATTCGGCGAACAAAGCCTTCGTCATTCCCGCGCAGGAGGGAGTTGCGGATCGCAACAATGAAAAATAGCACAAGTGGTGAGCCTGCACCGCGGTACCTGACGATGTATGCGGGACGGGGCACTACGCCTTCTTCTGGATTTTCTTCCAGGCGTCCCGTAGCGTCACGGTTCGATTGAACACCAGTTGGCTGTCCTTGGAATCGGGATCGACGCAGAAATACCCCTGCCGCTCGAATTGATACCCCGTGCCCGCCGCCGCACCAGCCAGGCTTGGCTCCACCTTGCAACCGGCAAGCACCTTGAGCGAATCGGGATTGAGATTGGCGATAAATTCCTCGCCCTTCTTGGCATCGTCGGGATGCTCCTTGGTGAACAGGTGCTCATACAGCCGCACCTCGGCATCGAGGCCATGCTCGGCACTAACCCAATGCAACGTCCCCTTAACCTTTCGACCATCCGGTGCGTCCCCGCCTCGGGTGGCAGGGTCGTAGGTGCATCGTAGCTCGACCACCTGACCATCTGCATCTTTGATGTATTCGGTACAGGTGATGAAGTACGCGTAGCGGAGCCGAACCTCCCGACCTGGGCCCAAGCGGAAGAACTTGCGCGGCGGATCTTCCATGAAATCTGCCCGCTCGATGTACAACTCGCGACCAAAAGGAACCTTGCGCGTTCCGGCAGAAGCATCCTCTGGGTTGTTGACCGCGTCGAGCTGCTCGCTCTCTCCCTCGGGGTAGTTCTCGATGACCACCTTGAGCGGATCAAGCACCGCCATCACCCGTGGGGCTATCTTGTTGAGATGCTCGCGGACACAATGCTGCAAGAGGGCAATTTCGACAGTGTTGTTCCGCTTGGCAACGCCGACCCGCTCGCAGAGATTGCGGATCGCCTCTGGTGGATAGCCTCGCCGCCTCATGCCGGACAAGGTTGGCATCCTTGGATCATCCCATCCAGCCACATGGTTTTCTTGCACGAGTTGCAGCAGCTTGCGCTTGCTCATCACTGTATAGGTGAGGTTTAGGCGGGCAAACTCAATCTGCTGCGGATGGAATACGCCAAGCTCGTCGAGGAACCAGTCATAGAGCGGGCGATGATTCTCAAATTCCAGCGTACAAATCGAATGAGTAATACCCTCGAACGAATCCTCCAAGCCGTGCGCCCAATCGTACATTGGATAGACGCACCACTTGTCAGCCGTTCGGTGATGGCTGGCGTGCAAGATGCGGTACATCACCGGGTCGCGCAAGTTCAAATTCGGCGAAGACATGTCGATCTTGGCCCGCAAGGTGCGCGAACCATCGGGGAACTCCCCAGCTTTCATTCGCTCGAATAAGTCGAGGTTCTCTTCGACACCACGATCTCGGTGGGGGCTGTTTGTACCCGGCGAAGTGAGCGTGCCGCGATGGGCCCGTGTCTCCTCAGCCGTGAGGTCACAAACATAGGCTTTGCCCGCCTTAATGAGTTGGACTGCTAGCTCATGCATCTGATCGAAGTAATCCGACGCGAACAAGATGCGATCAGTACAGTCAAAGCCCAACCACTCCACATCCTTGGTGATCGCTTCGACGTACTCGTCCTCCTCTTTGATTGGGTTCGTGTCATCGAAGCGCAGGTTGCCCTCACCGCCGTACTGCTTGGCCAAGCCGAAGTTCAGGCAGATGCTCTTGGCGTGGCCAATGTGCAGGTATCCGTTCGGCTCCGGTGGGAATCGCGTAAGCACGCGACCGTCGAACTTGCCGGTGCGGCTGTCCTCCTCGATGATCTCACGAATAAAATCTGTCGTCCGGGGAGTCTCAGCGCCGCTCGTGCTCTCGTTGTGGTTGCTCATAGTCGTTTAACTCATGCTCGTGTCGCAGTCAGAGTAGTACTTCTTCCAAGTAAATCAGATTGGCTGCTCTTAGCCATCTATTCCTCTTGCAGTGACGAGCATTGTTGAATTCTCGCGATGGTCTTTTCCTTGCCCAGAATGGCCAGCGTGTCGAAAATCGGCGGGCTTACGTTGGTACCCGTGACAGCCACCCGAATGGGCTGAGCTACGTTGCCCAGCTTGGTGTCGTAGTCGGCGCACAGCCGCTCAAAAAGTGCCTCCAGCTCCTTGGGGGACCATGTGGGACAAGCATCTAACTCGGGCAAGACCTTGGCGAGCATTTTGTAGCCCGCCCTGTCGCCCCTTACCAGCAGCTTCTTGACGGCCTTGGGGTTGAAGACGATCCGATCATTTTCAACGAACAACGGCCCGCACTTGGATTCCAATTCCCGAAAGGTGCGGAAACCTGCACAAACAGACAGCAAATGTATCTTCACCGCTGCGCCGGCTGAAGCCATGGGCGAGCCTGTCTGTTCCAAGTAGTCTCCAAAGCCCTCAACCAGCCTCTCAGGTGTCACCTTTTGGCACCAATCTGTGTTGAACGCGATTAGTTTCTTGCGGTCGAACCGGGCGTTGGCCTTGCCGATGCGATCAACATCGAATAGTTCAACCGTTTCAGCCAATGTCAACTGCTCGCGATCATCACCGGCTGACCACCCCAGCAAGGACATAAAGTTCAACAACGCCTCGGGCAGATAACCCCCCAGCCGAAAATCGTGCACATTGACCTCGGGCAGTTCTAGGCCAAAGAAAGTGGCGAATTTCTCCAAGATGGCCTCATCGGCTTTGCCTTCTCCCAGTGCATCTACGACCGCCGCACCGCCAACGACTTCGTAAAGCTTGGAGTAGAAGCCCTCCGCTTCAGGCGTGCCAGCTTTGTAGCCTTTGGTCGCTTGGCCCAGTCGTTCGCGAATGGTGGTCAGCTTCTCGCGCTTGCTCATCTTGGCCCCAGCCATGTTGAAGATCAGCGGCAAGTGAGCGTACCTCGGTGTTGAGAAACCCAACGCCTCCTGCAAGGCAACGTGCTTGGGCGTATTGATCAGGTGCTCCTGTCCGCGGATGACGTAGTTGATCTTCATCAGCTCATCATCCACCACGCAGGCGAGATGATAAGTGGGCCAACCGTCCCCCTTTTGAATTACAAAATCTTCGATCTCCTGGCTGGCCAGCCGAACCTCGCCGAGTATTTCATCCTGTATCACCAGGTCTTTACCGGGCGTGGCGAAGCGCACCGTCACCGGCTTGCCTTCCTGGCGGGCGGCATCAGCCTCCTCGCACGTTGGCAGCGGATCAGGACGCTTGTAGGCGTAGGAACGCTTCTCCTTCCGGGCGGCAAGACGGGCAGCTTGCAACTCCTGGGGCGTTTCCAGGGCATAGTAGGCCTTGCCCTGCTCGATCAACTGATCGGTGTACTTGCGGTAGAATTCCAGCCGCTCACTTTGAAAGTAAGGGCCATGATCACCGCCTACTTCAGGGCCTTCATCCCATTCTAAGCCCAGCCAGCGCATATCCTGAACAATCTTCTCCACCGAGTCAGCCACATGACGAGAGCGGTCCGTATCCTCGATACGCAGAACAAGAGTTCCACCGCTCTTCTTAGCCAACAACCAGTTGAAAAGCGCCGTCCGCGCCCCACCCACATGCAGGTAGCCGGTGGGCGAAGGAGCAAATCGAAGACGTAGCGGTGCATCTCTCATGAAAATATCTCTCAGTCGCAGGCAAAATCTAGTGATGTTTCCCAGATGTCATGGACACAGGTCTGACCGCACACATACTGCGACCCAAATTTCTCAAGCCGAACGTTGATCCGGTCGTGATCGACCCTGATCCTGCTTGGCTGCTCTCTCCGAGCTACCCGATTCTTCTGTTTCAGCCTTAGGAGGACGTGTCCGTCGAATCAGTTCTCCAAGAGGGCCACTGGCTGCATAGGAGCAAACGACCAACGCCAAGGTCAGTTCCTTATACCACCAGAAGACAGCCAAGAGAAACACCATAGCAACCACATGACCAAAGGGCCGACGACCGCGAAGGTAGGTGTTGGCTAGGTGGATGTAATGAATCCGACTGACCATCAGCAAGCCGAGCACCAGCGCGATCCCGGGCAGCATGACAGACAGGTAGGGCTGAACGTAACCCATATCCTGGTGCAGCAGAATCAGCGAGGCGATCACCACAGCTGCCCCGGGCGCAGGCAACCCGCTAAAGTGATTGACGGCCATCTCCGGCTGATCGTGCTCTACGTTGTACCTCGCCAATCGAAGCGCCGCACAGGTGACGTAGACCGCAGCCATCATCCACATCGCCCGCCCCATCAGGTTGGCCGCCAGCGGTCCTGTCTTAACTGCCATGTCCGGATTGTGCATGACCACAGCTACGACCAACAGCGCCGGGGCAACACCGAAGGTCACCACATCTGCCAGCGAGTCCAGTTGGCCGCCGAAGTCGCTGGTCGATTTTGTCAATCTAGCTACGCTGCCGTCGAGTGCGTCGCAAAGCAGCCCCAAGAAGATCAACAGAGCCCCAATGGACAGGAAAGACGGCAGGATTCGCTCTTGGATAT
>JAJDDP010000016.1 GCA_029260235.1 Phycisphaerae bacterium
TTCAACCAGCACGGCGACCTGGAGCGAGCAATGCTGCGCCGTGGCAACCATGCCAGCGCCAAGTTCTGGCGTCGAGTATTGCTGCCGGTCATTGAGCGATACCGGGATCGCGACATTCCGAAGTACTTTCGCGGTGACGCGGCGTTCGCCATACCGGCGCTCTACAGCCTCCTTGAGGCCGAGAACTTCGAATATACCATCCGCATTCCGGCCAACAACGTCTTGATGGCGAGGATCAGTCATCTGCTGACCCGGCCCGTGGGGCGACCATCGCACTAGCCAAAGGTCTTCTACGAGAGCTTCTCTTATCAAGCACAAAGTTGGCCCGATCCCCGTCGCGTGGTGGCCAAGGTCGAGTGGCACGCGGGCGAGTTGTTTCCTCGCGTCGGGTTCATCGTGACGAACATGACCGGCTGGTCGCGGGGCATTGTGCAGTTCTACAACCAGCGCGGAACGGCGGAGCAATGGATCAAGGAGGGTAAGTACGCCGTCAAGTGGACGCGGCTTTCGTGCCGGAACTTCAAGGACAATCAGGCGCGGCTTCAGTTGTTCGCGTTGGCTTACAACCTTGGGAACTTCATGCGACGGCTGGCGCTGCCGAAGTCGGTGCGACACTGGTCGCTGACCACGCTGCGAGAGAAGTTGATCAAGATCGGCGCCAGGGTTGTCCGTCATGCCAGATACGTGACATTCCAGATGGCCGAGGTGGCGGTGCCGCGTGAGTTGTTCGCCGCGATACTGGATCGCATTCAGCAGTTCGGTGTGCCGCCGCCGCTGGTGCAACGCGGGCGTTGCTCGTGAGTGTGCGGGATTTCTCTGGTTTGCGCGGTGATGGTGGTTGACGCTGCGCGGAAGCGGGACGAAATAGTCGTCACGAAGGCATCAGATGCGGGATTGCCACCATACCGCGAGCAAATGGGCGCCAATCGCGGCGGAGGAGGATGGTTTCGATGGAATCGAGCCCGTCGTTGAGATACAATCACGACTTGAAGGGCTGCAAATGGGAAATGTCGGTTCAGGGAGGTTATCGACCAGAGCCGCTTGCTAACGGTTCAGCCATCCGGCGAGCGCGATCACGAGGAGATTCCAAGGATTCGAAAACATGGATCGAGATTGTAGCCCGGTGCCCCAACTGTGAAATCGCTTGAGTTTCGACGCTGGCGCGGCCAGAATCGACGTCGGCTGATTAATGAAACCATACGCGATCAACCAGGCCTGGCGACAGGGCGAGGACTGGAAACACGACGTGGCGTTCCTGGACGGGCACGTGGACCACCGGAAACTCGAGAAGGGCAGGCATGTGACGAACGATTACCTTGTCAAGCCGCTTCCTGATCAGGCGACGCCGTGCGTCGATTGTCAGAAGAGTTGACCTACTAGCGAGAAAGCAACGTCGATGGCTAAGGAAAGTCTATCAAGTCGGTCAATCTTAACTTCAAGGGGCGTGTTCACGACTACGGTCATTCTGGCGTTATTCCATGGTGGGGCACAGAATCTGTATGCCCCAATTGCCTGTGGGAGCCCAGAGGCTGGCGACTACGACTTGAGTTACTTTGTATCATCTGTAGACGGTAGGTACCAAGTTATCGTATATGGTCAAGACATTCTTGGCCCCAACCTGTCTTGCCTCGATCTCTATCGCGATGGAAATCTCAATCAGGCCGACGTGTTGGGCTTGTGGCGTAAATTGACCGATTCCGACTTTGGATTTTTTGGGCCACTAGCGAGCCAGCCGGCTGCGAATGTAAGTTATGAGCTCATTTCGTCATCTCATTTCGTTGTTAGCGGGGTCGGATTCAGCGGTTATCCCGTGCTATTTCAGTTAGGTACAAACGGAGAATGTGCCGGGCCATTCGAGAATCGGGCGGTATCCCGCGAATCTCGCCTCGGTCCGCTCATCAAAAACTCCGCCGGTGACTTCTTCGCCGTAATAAACTCGGGCCTTCAGAGGCTGAATGACGATTATCTACTGCGTCTGCAAGGAAGCTATGTATCCGGTCAGTACACGGTGTATATAGGGGTGGATTCTCCTCTTGGTCTGAGTTTCATGTCGCAGGGTTACCGGGCACCGATTACTTCAGCTCAATTTGCTCTCGCCGACGATAACAGACTACTCATTGCTCCCGTAGTTGTTGAGGACATGCAGGGTAATTATCGCACGGGCGCTGCAGAATTAGAACTCACAGATAGCGAACCATTACTCAGGCAGATTTTCTTTGATCCAAACGCTGCGACGTCGGAAAAAGCACTACATGTGGCATTGGATGGATACGGGTATGTTTATTTAACATTTGTGAATCGCCCCAGCCAGTCAGATACCGATGGAATGTCAGAGGTTCGCATATATGACCGCGGAACCGGAATTGAGGTTTCTCGAATAGACTTGTTGAGTATGGGGGAGCCGCTTTCCAGCCCAAATGGTATATTGCTGGCCGAAAGCGAAAGTGCCTTGTGGATTTCATCTTCGCGAACGTTGGAGGGCGACGACAGTACGAGCGTCTTCAGATACCCCGTTGATCGAGGCGGAGGTGGGTTACCTATCATCAATCAAGTTACAAGAAAAACGATTTCTGGGATGCGTGTTGTTACGCAGCTTGCCGAGTCTCCGTTGGAAGATGGAATATATGCACTGGGTTTTTCGGGTCCGTCGATCGACCCATTCAATGCGTTTCTTGACGAGACAGATCCTCTGATTACCACCGCCGCTTTCGCCCACTTGGATTACAACCAAGGCATGGTGAATGCCTCACTCTTGGATTGTGCTGCGTTTGCCTTGCCGACTGGAATGGTGTTTAGGGGGGATTCTTGTCTGGCGGGGGATACAGATGGGATCGGCGGCTGGGGTACGGGCGATATTCCGGCCTATGTATCACAATTGGTGACGGCGAGCAGTCTTCCGGATGAGATGGATCTCAATCTTGACGGTGCTGTGGACGGATTGGACATTCGGATTCTAGTCGAAGCAATTCTGGGAATTGAGGGCATCGGGTTGGATACGCCGTGTGCGCCGGGTCGAATCGTCCTCCCGAGTCTGGAGGAGACGCTTCAGTTAGCAAGTGACTTGGTCGCGCCTGAGCAAGGTATTCGAGCCGAAGAATTGGAGATCGAGGGGCCCGGCTCGATTCTTATCCCATACGGTCGGGATCTCACAATAGGTGGACCGCAAGGCTCAGTGACAACATCGGTGACGCTTACGTCGCGCACGAGCATACTAGGGAGTGGAGATATTGTTATTGATTCTGGTGCAACGCTGATTGTGGCAGGGGGGGGTATTCGGCTCGACGGAAGAGAGCTCGGAGAAGCTTGCACAGTTGAACAAAGAAGTGAATTTGGGCATTTACTGGCCAATGGCGCTCTCATAATCGAGAGTGGGAGCGTTGAGTCAGTAAGTGCGACAGTGACACTGGGGTGCATTGAAGGGCAATCGATTATTGCAAACAACAATATCACACTATTGGGCGATGCGGGTGTTGATGGGGAGTTCTTCGTTTCGGGCGATTCGAGTATTCGATGTAACGTCATCACGTCTTACGGCGATCGTTATCTTGATTTTGACCCGGATCCATCGGCTATTCCGCGACCCACGTTCGAGGGTAATGAGATTTCCGTGATCATTTCGCAGGGGGTGTTCGGCGATCAAGGCGAGCTACTGGAGTTGCGGACAGAGGATGCCGATCTCGCGATCGGAACCCAGCAGTCGGGCGCGTATCAATTGGACACTAG
>JAJDDP010000151.1 GCA_029260235.1 Phycisphaerae bacterium
TCGCCAGGCCGAGGCGTTCGGCAATACATGCAAATGACAGATCTTCGTAGGCATATAATTCGATGATGCACCTTTCTCTATCGCTTAGGGTGTCTCCCTCTACGAGGCTAGCGACCGCCTTAAGGAGCTCGGTGGTCTCAGGACTGGCATCGATTATGCCTCGCTCGAAGGCGCTATGCTCGCCCTCGTCCTCGTCCTCGCCGACTGAACCAGGAATCAGAAGCTCAGGGGATCTGTACCGGCACCTGAGGAGATGCATGAACCGCTTCCTTGCCGCCGAACGAAGATATGCCTCAGGGTGCTCGATCAACTCACCGCGCTCTAGCTTCCTAAAGGCTGAAATAAGCACTTCTTGCAAAATATCTTCGGCGTCATGAAATTTACATTTCTTTCTCGCGAGCATTGCGATAATGCGGTCTCGCTCGGCCTTAATCTCGTCTAGAATCCCGTCGTTAGTGTCCATTCCATTCTCCACTCTGTCAGAAGGCCCGCTGACTGATCAGGTGTGCCTGTTGCCGCGAGAGGCATCGAATGGTGCAGGATCGCCTAAAAAGACGCTACAGACTTGATCCATAGCGTCTTCTTAGAGCCATCGTGCGTTTTCCTACGTTATCCCTCCTGTTCTTGTCTTTGCTCTATCAACCTGCGAAGCATCCCAACTCGGATTCGTTCAAAGAACAGCCTTGCTTGGCTTGAGCTAAGACCTTCGCGAAATTCATCGAGCAAATCCCACACATCCTCGTCCGTCTCTCGCGGTTTGATACTCGCGGTGGATTGCATGAACGCACTCACGCGCCGTTCGACTTCGCTAGATTGCCACCGGGATAGCCGACTCTGCAATTGGGCGTTCGATTTGCCGCCCAATATGCGGCACGGTGATCGTTCGGATCACCGCGCCGATACCTTCCTCTACCTTGATGGTAGGGTCGCTTTGGTCGAGTTTCTGCTCGATCGAGATAACTCCAGTGATGGTGATGATTTCTTCGTCGCCGATGTGGAAGATGCATTCGCCGTCATTGATTTCTTCTGAGGTGATGGATTCAAGGCTGGTAATGATGGCGATCTGCCCGCCAATGTCCGCCGTCTTGTCGATTGTTCCCCTGCCAATGGTTTTGTCCTTCTTGATGATCGTGATGGGGGTTCCCTTCTTTATCTCCCCAATCCCAATTGGGATTTTCCCGGCGATGATGAACATGACGTCGATGATCTGTGCTAGTTTTGACACGTTTTTGACCTCCAATTGAAAAAACCATCCCACTTGAATAAGCTCGTGATTGTTTTCACGAACAACCGGTATCGTCTGCTCCCTCCATTGAACCAGTCCCCAGAAGCAGCCCTTCGTTCCTCAAAATCCTAAGAATTTCGATCCGGCGCGGAAATTTCTCTCCGACCGAGGAACGGAAAGCCCAAAAGAACGACTCAGTTGGTGTGGAGGCAAGATCCTTCGCGGCGGAAGAAACGGTAACATGCATAAGGAGCTGGTTGATGATTCTGATGCCCCAGATCGATGAACGAGAATGCCTAAATAGCGGCGATTTGCAGATTCCCAGAGGCTTCCTCACAATGCCCGCGTGGGGAGGAGTCGATTTTCTTGATGTGCCCTATTTCGGCCGCATGGAGATGTTTGCAGGAGGATCACATGGTGCGCGTGGAGGGGCTTCCCAGTGCCAGTTGATGCACCCCTCCGGCAATACTCTCGGCATCGCGGCACCTAGCGACATCGCCCTCTGTAATCCACTGGCTGTTCTTGAAGATCTTCACGCTCTCGATGAGACAAGAGGAGGGACAACCACTCGCGTAGATTTTCAAAAAGTGCTGGCGTTCCTAAGACAACGCCACCCCTTTAAGAATGCGTTGATGCTGCTGGCTAGGTCGTACCTCAACACACATCGAGAAAGGTTTTACAACTATGTTCGCCACCACACTGACTGGAACCCGGTCGTTACGATTGAGGCTGATTGGACACTTTGCGACGATGACGATCCGATCAGCACCTGGATCATGGCTGAACTTGAGTGCTTGAGCTTTCCGCGCCATGCGAACAACTCGACGGTCGCGACGATAGGCAACCTGCGGGAGAGGATGCTCCCGTGTATTCATCGTTACTTGGCTCGTGGCGGACGGCTGATCTCCGTGTCATTCGTTGATCTCATGGATGATAGGGTCAGGGATTTCTTGGAATCGCGGGAAAAGGTCATCGTGCTGGACCTTGCCCGAGATTTGCAGGCCTGCTGGACCACACGCTGGTCGAACAATTAGTTTGAGTTGCCCGCCGCGCGAAGAACTAGCGGCCCCGTGGGGGAGGATCTTCCTCCTTCTTCCTCAATGTACGACTCTGCTGAAAACCTGAGAACAAAGGGCGATAGCTGAGTGATTCCAAGGCGCCTAATCCCAAAGGCAGTTCACGTGCTGAAAGATCGACTTTCTCCATCTCGTCAAAGGCCTTGCTCGCCGCTTCATCCATTTTTTCCTGAGACACTCGCCCTTGAAGGCGCTCTTGGTTGAGTTCGTCAAGTTCCTCAACGTATCCCCTGATTCCATCCTTTCTTGAATCAGCGTCAACTTCTTCCCTGAAATCAATTACCGCCTGTCGCAGATCCCGCCCGTGAATAGTGCCTTCGATGGCCTGAGAGACGATCTCGTCAAACCGCTCCAGTGCATCGCTACGATGATCGACTCCAAGAATGTGAAGGAACTGAGGCCAAAGTGGCCCTGCCTTTGGTTTTTCCAATAAGGCGTCCATCACGGCATGTAGGCGCTGCATCCTGACATCTAAGCCTAATTCGTTCCTCTCGTCAGTTCCATCCATAGAAATAGTTTCAACCCGTTTTGGTTTCTTGATGCCAGAGGATGGCACACCGGCGCGTGATTGTCCAGAGAAGAGTACGGGAGTCCCTTTTGGCCTCTGGCCTCTATCGCACCACGACCCCTAAGTCATCGTCAATTGGATCCATGGAGCCCTTAGCAGGCTGCTAAGCAACGCCTCGTTTTGACATTGTCTGGGCGGCAGGTTTTTTTGTGGATGGTGATGAAGAGGTTTCTTGTGAACATTGACCGGGTTGACAGCTTGCGGAGTCGATGCCGGTCAGGCCATCGGCGCCAGCCAGCCTATTCTCAAGAGATTGTACGCTGCGACCGCAACTTCGCCCTGTTGTCTGAGCTTCCACCGGCCGATGCATCGCGACCGGCCAAGCCGCCCACCGTCTTGCACCAGCCGAATACTTCCTCGATACGTTTGCGAATGCGCTGACTCATCTGATAACCCTTGGTTCACTGCCTGCGCCGCGCACGTCGCCGCGCTTCGGTACCTGGACCGTCGCCTCGAATAGGTCTACGGCCAACAGGGACATGCGAATCGATGCCGAACTGTTCCAACGCATCATGGTATGCACCATCCCTATATCCCACATCGTCCCCGCAGAACTGGCGCGACACACCCGAGAGCATCCTCTCCCTTGGGTGACTTTCACCGTGAAATTCGCAGTCAGTCGAGCGACTGACTGCGTCGTTCCAAAACTCAAGATATGTGACAGACGTCTCCCCTAGCAATGCTTAGGATTTTCTTTCACCGTGAAACACGAGCAGTATCGGGACGGCAGGGTGGGGAAATCTTATGCCTCAGTGCGACGGGTCGGCTGCATCAGGCAGAATGACTTTCTGGCTCGCTTTGATACAGCAATGCATCTTTGGGCTACGCTATTGCATACCAAGTTGATCGGCCTTTGCCGCCGCGCTTCAGGTGGCCGGCCTGGACCAATTCGGTCAATCGCTTCTTGATTGTTGCCCGGGGCGCCTGCGTCACGCGAATGATATCGGCAACGCTGATTTGCCCGTGCTCGGATGCAAGCTCGATAATGGCGATGGACAGTTCCGGCATCGTCGAGTTCATGATCTTCTCGCGTTCTACTTTTGTTTCAAGCCTGGTCTTTTGCTTTTGCAGGCACTGAAGGAAGAACGAAAGCCACGGTGTCCACTCAGGAGCCTTCTTCTTGAGCGTGCCCTGCGTTCTTCTAAGAGCGAGGTAATACGCTTCCTTGTTTTGTTCGATGATGCTCTCAAGTGAACAGTACGGCACATAGCCGTAGCCGCTCTTGAGTAGCAGCAATGTCGTCAGTATCCGTGACAAGCGGCCGTTGCCATCCTGAAAGGGATGGATGGCCAGGAAGACCACGCCGAAGATGCCGTTGATAATCAGCGGATGCAGGCTCTTGGCCTCCACGGCGCTGTTGACCCAGGAGATCAACTCCTCCATGCGAAGGGGCGTATCAAATGGTGACGCCGTTTCAAAGACGACACCGACAGATTTGCCTGCTTCATCGAACGCTTCGACATTGTTTGGAAGTTTCTTGTATTCGCCACGGTGGCGGGCATCTTTCTTGGAGTACTTGAGCAGCATCGCGTGTAGTTGTTTGATATGATTCTCGCTGATAGGAATCGCATCCGGGCTATCAAAGACCGTCTCCATCACCTCGGCGTAACCAGCAACTTCTTGCTCATCGCGGCTGTCGAATGACTGAGCTTCCAGGCCGCCGAGTAACATTTCGACTTCCCGGTCGGAGAGTTTGGCGCCCTCGATACGTGTGGATGATCCGATGCTTTCGATGGTGGCAATCTTGCGGAGCTGGCGCAGGCGTTCCGGGGCGAGCTTGCCGAGTGCCCGCCAAGCGCCCTTGAATTCGTCGATTTCGGCGATGAGGGAGAGCATTTCCTGCGTGATGATGAGCGAGTCGATTTTGATCATAGCCATATATGTAGCCAAATAGAGCCAATTATGTCAAGCCCTTTTGGCTCTATTTGGCTCTCCGATCGGCTACTGAGATTGCCAGTCCCACGTCCACCTGTTCGCTAATGCCCAACCACCATGGATTGCAAAGCCCACCGACCTGGTCGCCAAGGTGCTATCAAGTTGTCCGGCCAGCCAGGAATCGGACCATGCAGGACTGGCAGCGTTGCGAGCAGAAAACTTACACATGTTCTTCCACATACCACATTGGCACATCAAAATATCACATAATTTCAATTGGTTATGCTTATACGCTTTAGACTTAAAATCCCTCGATGGCAACATCATGCCGGTTCGATTCCGGCCGCGAGCACCAAGCCTTTTTGTGTCGTTCGACAGCGCAAAGATAGACGCAAGGGATTTTTTGTCCGACGCGTTTACAAATACTAACAGATGCTTTTGTAACAAATTGAGTCGCTTGGGTAGACCTCAGTGTCTGCAATTAGGCAAAACATTCTTACACAACTCTTACACAATTTTGGTTCCTGGCAAAGCGATAGAATTACACACCAACTCTGCCCGTGAACGCTTTTGTCTTGATTTGAGATGGGGCTACAAATGCCGCTGAGAGCTAGTCTACGTTTAGCATAGCCACAAACGTAGCCAATTAGAGCCAATTAAGTTTAACTATGCCACCTTGCGCCTATTGAGCGCGCGTGTTAGGGTCAGTAAAGGCCGTTTAACTGAAAACATGATCGCAATATGGAAGATTCCGCAGCTACCGAATCCCGAAAACGTCAAGAGAAGCTAGCGCAACTACTTAGCTCTGGGAACAAGGAAGACTATCAGCAGACTGTGCAGCGGCTGAGGGAGACTCGCGAATTGTTTCACCAGGAACTGGCACATCAGATCGAAACGCCATTGAATGAAATACTGGCGACGATGCCACGAGCGACGTTGAGGGAGAAGCAAGAATTGGCGAAATGGTTAAATGCAGATTTGCGGTATTTAGGGCTGGGAATCAAAGCACCCCAATCTGAAAACCCGACATTCTTGAGAGGTGCTCCCACCCACAATGAACGCGGCACGTTTCAATTGTGCAGTTCAGGCAAACGGCCGTTCCGCGTGACATTTTCGTCTGAGAGCCTGTTTCCGCTCAAATTGACCGGCAACCCAGATAGGAATGGCCGCCTCTGGGAGAGAATCGTCGGGGGGGCTGGACACACTTCAGAAACAAACAGGAATCGATAACGACTAAATTGCGGATTAACTTGGGGCAAGATTTGATTATCGGTCGTTGACACCCCTATGCTAGTATAGTCGGAAGTGTTCACGATGAGATCACAGAAAGGTAGGTTCCATGCACGGAAAGCTCCCTATTTCCCAAAAATTAATCACCCTGGCTATCATTACGTGTCTGCTGTTTTCAGCTGGTTGCGAACCATGCACTTGCTGTGTGGCGGCATTGGCCGTGAAAGCCGTTGTTGCTGTGGGCGTCGCCGTTACGGCAGACGCAATTACTGACGAAATTCGCAAGAATCGTGAATTGAAGGAAGAGAGATCAAGAATCTCAGTGGAGGTGCCTCCAGCAGGCGCGCCATAGGTTCTTGAATCGATAGAACACTCCCCTGATGAAGACTTACACACTTTTCTTACACATTACGCAATAGCACACGCAATGCATAAAAGATTTCAATTGGTTAGCGCGCAACTCAAAAAGACTTAAAATCGGATTCGATCGGATTCCTTGCCAAGAAAAACTTGAAGAATTTGAAGCGCTTAAAGAACCGATTGACATATCAAGTCGAGTAAAATACTCTTCCACAAGTCTTACACATTTCTGGCTCTTTACGACACGATGGAACAGCACACACTTTTTGGGGGAAGACTCCATATCTACAAACGCGACGGCAGTCGGAACTGGCAGTGCTCAACTTATCTTGCCGGTAAGAACCGCCGTTGCAGCACCCGAGAAGAAAGCTTGTCCCGGGCCAAAGACATTGCCGAAGACTGGTATCTCGAATTGCGAGGCAAGGCCCGCGCCGGCGAGATCAAGAGTGGCAAGACCTTCAAGTTCGCGGCAGAGCAGTTTCTTCGTGAGTATCCGGTGATCACCCAGGGGGAACGGAATAAGCAGTATGTAGATGGCCACGAGCGCCGGCTGCGCCTCCATTTGCTCCCATTCTTCGGGTTGATGGTGCTTTCAGAAATTACGGCGGGAACCGTCCAGGAGTATCGGATCGCTCGTGCGGGAAGGTTGTTGACGAAGCGGTCGCATCCCGAGGCCGAAGCGGACGGAACAGGCTCGGTGTTGAAGCCGCCCTCACGCAGTACGTTACACCAGGAAGTCGTAGTCCTACGTCAGGTATTGAAAACGGCCCAACGGCACCGTTGGCTAGATACCGTTCCCGATCTGACTCCTCCTTACAAGACATCAGGGAAGGTGACGCACCGAGCATGGTTTTCTCCGGAAGAATACCGCCAGCTATACGCGGCGACGCGTCGGCGTGCGCAACGCCCCCTGAAGGCCAGGTGGAAATGGGCATGCGAGCAATTGCACGACTACGTCCTGTTCATGGCCAACACGGGCATCCGACCCGATGAAGCAGCACGATTGGAATACCGCGATGTTGCCGTGGTCGATGACGAGGCTACCGAAGAGACGATCCTAGTGATTGAGGTGCGTGGGAAGCGCGGGGTTGGCTTCTGTAAGAGCACATCTGGTGCGGTCAGACCTTTCACTCGACTCAAGGAACGCAACAACCCAGTGCCGACTGATCGATTGTTCCTTAGCAGCCACCGTGAACTATTCAACGCCATCCTTGATGAGCAAGGATTGAAATTCGACCGTGATGGTAATCGTCGCACTGCCTATAGCCTCCGGCATACCTACATCTGCCTGCGTTTGATGGAAGGGGCAGACATCTACCAAATCGCCAAGAACTGCCGCACGAGTGTGGAGATGATCGAGAAATACTACGCCGTCCATCTCAAAACGAGCATCGATGCTGCTGCCATCAATGTTCGGAGACAAAAGCCGTCTCGGCGACGACGTGAGACGCCGCCGCCGCCGAGAGGTTGACAGTTTTTGGTTGGCAGAACGTGATGCGCCAACTATGGTCGCTTCCTTGCGGGCGTGGCGAAACTGGTAGACGCTCAGCACTTAAAATGCTGTTCCCTTCAGGGAGTGTCGGTTCGATTCCGACCGTCCGCACCACATCAATTATTTCGTCGTCGCCGCCTGACGGAAAATCCGAACCTCTTGGTAAAAAGTGCGTAAGGGTGAGCTGTTGGTTTTGACCCGCCCGGTGACAGGCTCAGTTTGGGTGATCGCTGACACTTGAAACCCGAAGGCCTGGAAAGCCAGCACGTCGAAGCATGTTGGATCGATACGTCTTTCAGCAAGGCCGGTTCATGTGCGAGCCATAGGTAGCTGAGTCCTCGACGTCGAACAGATAGGTCGTAGTCTCGCTGATCGCTCCGGGGAAGTTTTTGACCTTCGAGGTACGGTTCCCGCCCTGGTCGTAGGCGTAGTCGATATAGTAGACCCAGAGAGAACCGCCAAGCCCAGCATCCCCAGTACGCGTTTCGTTGATCAGTCGGCCTCGGGCGCCGTGGGTAAGCGCTGTTGAAGTATGCTGCATCCACTAGCGCGCCCCGAAGTGACTGTAGGCATCGTATCGGACCGTTTTGCTATGACGACCTCGCAGCAGAGTCTTTATCCTTGCCGCCACATTAACTCGCTGTAGGTTGATTAACCCGCTGCTGGTCGCAAGCTGAAAGTCGCAACGATATTGCTCGTCTCCAGCGCTCTTGATGGTCTCCTCAAGGTGTCCGTCGGCGACAGCGCGCACGGCGCTTACAACGACCTCCACGGTATCTCCTTCAAGCGGTGGATATACGTCCGCGGGGACATTGAAATAGGTTCCCGCACCAGCCTCAACTCCAACCGTCATGGTGTCGTCCGGATCAGATCGGTAGATATAGAGCTGTACGGGAGAACTCGCGTTATTCTTGGGGACGATAGAAACCAAGTCATAGTCATCGCTGTTCAGCGTCAAGTCACATGTATCAATGAACGGGGCCAGATCCTCAATCAACGACGAGAGCTTCTGGAGTAGTTCGCGACGCCCCGATGAGAAGCCTTCCTTCTCCCATTGTCGCTCTCGTAAGGACAACACTCTTCGTTGGCTCTTGGAATTCATAATCGCTCACTTTCGTCAAGCACATCCAACTATCTTGCCGCTGCCAGATGAACTGCTAACGAACTTTGAACAAATCAAAGTGTTTCTGCTTCCATCGGATTGAGAAGTAAACGCAGCCCTTGGTGCGGCTCAGCCCAATTCGGAACTTACCCCTATTAAGCCAGCGAGCTACTGCTACTGCAGCTGCTCCAGCTGCCGCTGCGGCCCCAGTGCCGACTGCCGAAAGTGCTCCGAACTGACCAAGACCAACGACTGTGCCTGCATACCCCGCAGGCCCTGGATCATATGGGCGCCCCTGATCCGCAGTCCAAATGATTAGATGATCGGTTCCCCATTCGGGAATCGCACCCGCAGGATCGATCAAGCTGGCAGGATGAGATCTCACATAGCTGTACACATTCACCCCACCAATAATCCCAATTGGATCGCGCTGCAAGAACCTACCCGTCTCTGGGTCATACCATCGCGCCCCTATATGCATGAGCGGGAAGTCATCGTGGCTTTGGTAGCCAGAGGCTCCAGCGTAACGGTATCTGGTGTTCTCGTTCCCACCAAGGCTCTTGGGCTCGCCAAAGGAGGTGTATGCCCATTGACGGGTGATGTTTGAAGTTTCGTCGGAGAGCAGTTCGCTACTGCCGATCTGGTTGCCGTGGTAGGTAACGGTGTGGTCCCAGCCGTTAGTGCTCACATCCGCATGGCCGGACCCGGGGCCGTAGTTGCGCACGGTCGTATCGGTCCCTACGCCGCTGTCGATGTCCGACGTGAAGTCTGTCCAAGCGAAGCTACCACCTGAGTAATCCGACCACTCCGTCGTAATCTCGGCCAGTGTGTCGGGATCGAGCTGCCGACGCATGTACCTGCCTCTGGCGCTCTCATACCGGAACTGCCAGGCGAAGGTGCGGGCATACGCGAGTAGCGTATCCTGCGCTGTGTCGCACGAAGCCGCAACCGGCCTTCGGATGATGCCTTGGCGTAGTTGGGTTGCATCTTCGTCGTTTAGCATGTCATCCGTCGTACTCGTATCATCGTCGATTACCAGCTCACCTGCATCGTGATCCATGCACGAGGAAGGACAGCCGCCGTCGTCCGGCTCACCGGCTAGCCAGAAGGCTGACAGGAAGGTTGGTGTACCGTTGCTCCACGTCCAACCTTGATCCGGTTCGACCCCGGCTACGTCCTGCTGGGCACCGGTCCAATACCGCACCGTGCCGACGGATGGCCTGAACGTGGTCGAGAGGAAGGGGCCAATGGGAGATAAGTCATAATGCGTCAAGTCCCCACCTCGGCTCAGAGCATACGCCCAGGCATCTGCCCACGACATCGCATCGGGCGTAAGCCCATACTCGAAGCTGCTCTGCTCGTACCAAACGACCGGATCAGCCTCCCACGTCTCGCCGATGACGTACTCGACCTGATTCCCTTTATTATACACCAAGCGAGTAGCTGACACCGTGTCGTCATCGTCGAACTTCCGCACGATGCGCATCGCGTCCCCGGCTTGGTTGTAAACGTACCAGATGCGCTCGGTCCGGTCGCTCTGCGAGTTGAAAATCTCGTAAGACATCAGCCGGTTCATGTGCGAGCCATAGGTAGCTGAATCCTCGACGTCGTACAGGTACGTCGTAGTCTCGCTGGTCCCGCCCGGGAAGTTTTTGACCTTAGAGGTGCGGTTCCCACCCTGGTCGTAGGTGTAGTCGATATCGTAGACCCAGAGAGAACCACCAAGCCCAACATCCCCCGTACGCGTTTCGTTGATCAATCGGCCTCGGGCGTCGTAGGTGAAGTCCGTCAGATACCAGTCCTCGGTTGTCGGCCCAAACCCGAAGCCAGCTGGCGGCGTCTCTTCATAAATCTGCTGCAACCAGTCGTTGTTGCGGTAGGTGTATTGAATATCTTTGAAATAGGCGCTGGCGTCAGCTAGCTCATGCCGCATATGCGTCAGTCGGCCTGCCGCGTCGTATTCGTACAGCGTCCGCGTACCGTTCGAGTACGTCGCATACTGAACCCGCCCGGTCTGGTAGT
The DNA here is from genome assembly GCA_029260235.1 of Phycisphaerae bacterium. Lineage (GTDB taxonomy): Bacteria > Planctomycetota > Phycisphaerae > UBA1845 > UBA1845 > OFTM209. The sequence continues at coordinate 10,951 of JAJDDP010000151.1, forward strand.
AGGTGTAGGTCACTTCCATCTCGTCCAATCCGTTGACCGCGGTCACCGAAGTCACCCGGTTGGCTGAATCAAATACCACGGTGGTAACCACCCCGTCCTGATCGGTCCGGGTGTAGATGCCGCTGGCGTCACCGTAGCCGTAATCGACGCTACGGACGACTCCGGTACCCCATTCCCCCGCGGATGTGATGGTCATCCGCTCGGGGCGGCCAAACTCGTCATAGGCAATGCCGTTCCCAGACGCCTCGCGGAAGGCTATCACCCGGTCTTGGCCATCCATGTCGGTGATGGTCACATCGACCGGCTCGCCCACGGCGGTGTAGGTGATGTTGGAGCCGCTGTTAGCCAGTGGATAGTCGCCACAATCGGGGATCGTAGGCCAGCCGGGCGGCAGAGAGCCTGGGTCGATGACCGCCTGGGTTGGGCCGGTTGGGGCCGCCGTCAACGTCCCGCAATCCGGGTCACCTGGACAGTCCTGCCACGGCTCGCAAGCTATGCAAGTTAGGAAGGGTCCACCGCTGCTGCAAGCAGCGCGCCCCGTCAGCGACGGATCAGGGATAGCTGCCCCATACCCCATCGTTCCGCAAGTGCCTCCAGAGCAGGCTCTGGTGACCCTGCCGATTTCATCCTTCTCATAGACTTGGACAAAGTCAGCCGGTTGGACCCGAGGCCAAAATGCTTGGACTATTTTGCCCTGCCGCTCGCCACTAGATTGGCCCCACTCGTCATAGTCGAACTCCGTGGTGACGCTATTGGCGTCGGTGACCGTCCAAAGCAAGCCATGCCAGTTGGGATCATCCGAGGCGGTGAAATAGGTGAGCGAAGTGGTGGCTGTACCGCTGCCAGTATCGGGCTCCACAACGCTGATCAGCTGTGTGCGGTCGTTGGTGGGAGCGTAGTTGAACAGCGTGACGTTTAGCTCGGCATCGGTGGAGGAAGTCACATTGTTGAAGCTATCGTAGGTCCACGCGCTCACGTGCGACAGCGGATCAGTCGCCTGGGTCCGGTTGCCCGTCGCGTCGTAGGCGAAATCCCAAGTGTTGTCCGACTCGTCGCGGAACTGGGTCAGGTTGTGGCTGGCATCGTAGAAGTAGTCGCGGCTGTTGACTCCCGGGGCAGTGGATTCAGCCAATTCGCCGTCGGTGTTGAAGCGATACGCCCAGGTATTGCTTCGCCGGTCTTTCAGGCTGGTCACCCGCTCTCCGGTAATTGCGTTGTCGAAATAGCTGAAAGATTGGTAAAGTGCTGGCCCGTTGGATGGGGGTGGGTCGGTCACCTTCTTGATGGCGTTGGGAATCGCGATCTTAGGTCCGGAGCTGGCGAAATAGGTGTAGCTGTACGCCCGACCTTCGGCATCGCTGACCGAATTGAGCCGCCCATCGGAATCGTAATCGAAAGTGTTCACATAGGACCGGTCCATAACTAGAGTGACCGTATCCAATCTACCGCTTGGTTCGTAAGCAAGATCCCATGTTCGCGTCGGCACATAGAACGTGTCCTGGGTGGGATCTACGATAGAAATCAGGAAATCGTTGATGTCATAGTTGAAGTCAACGTCACGCCCGCTGGCGTCGGTGATGGTGGTGATCCGGTCATTGTTGAGCGCGTCGCGCGTAACGGTGAGCGAGTTGTCCGAAGAATCGGTGATTTTCGACAGCAGGCCTGCAGTGTCGAAGGTGATGACGGTCTGATCCTTGCTCGTGATTGTCCAGCCATTGGTATCGCAGTCGAGTACGTCATATACGCCGTCCGGCGGTTCCCAGGCGGACGAGACCCATGTGTACACGCTTCGCGTGCCGTCGTCGGCAATAATCGTGGCGGTGGTGGGCGTGCTGCAATCACCAATTATCTGAGCACTGTACGAAGTCGTCCAGCCCTCACCCAAGTCGAAACCCATGGCCCGGGTCAGATCCAGGGTTACCTCCTCTACGGTGGCGGAGTTGTGGTAAAGATTGATTGCCATGCCCGGTCCGCGCCCAGACCAGCCCAGGATCGGTATGGCCGTGAGCAAGTTGCCGTGGTGCAAGTTGGCCACCGAGTAGGTACCAACCTGAACCCCAGCCTCCCAGGAACGCGGTGTACCGGGCTGAGGCGTGGATGCGACGCTGAACATGGCGGCGGGTTCAGAAGTGTCATCCAGTTGTTCCGAAGTCGCATGCGACCCAGGGTCTTCTGTGCCACGAGGAGCAGGCTGGACAATGAAGCCAAGAACCAACGCAGCCAAAGCGAGTGCAAGTCCAGTCCCAACAAGCAGATAACCACTTCTTCGCCCGATGGACATCAGCAGTCTCCTAAGTGATAACGGTTGCAGCAAGCACAAAATAAGCAGGCCCCGACAACTCTGAGCCACACAAGTACACTCTAAGACCTATAATGATACGGAGCAGCAGCCATGAGGCAAGGAGAATTCCGCCGTTTCTCACAGATCGCGGAAACATTCCCGACTACTCGCCTTTAGAGCCTAGCCCAAAACCGGACACTTGGCGTTGTCGCATAAGTGCTCATGCTACAACTCACGGAAGAGCAACTCGATTAGTTGGCAGAACGTGATGCGCCAACTATGGTCGATTCCGACCGTCCGCACCACATCAATTATTGCGTCGGCACCGCCCGAGCAGGGCTGCGCCAGCAATAAGCAGCGATAGTGCCGTTGGTTCAGGCACACTGCTGAATTGCAGATTTGAAAAGTCCTGATTTGTAGCTGAATTTCCGTTCGTGGAAGCTGTCAACCCGACATACGCCGTCGAACCGTTCACAATGGCCGGAATGTCAACGGGATAAGAGACTTCAAATGAGGCTCCCGAAATCGTATCGACAAGACTCTCATGGAGAATCGTTCCGTTGTAGGTCAATGTGACATCAATTGGGTTGCCTGAGAAGAAATCCAGCGGGCTCGTCAGGTTCGATCCGCCGCCGACACTCCCGTTGCTGTATCGCGCGGTCGAAGACGAATCCACGCTGAGGCTTCCATACTCCATACTTACGGCCACGCTTTTCTGGAATGTACCAAACAAATCGCTGTAGCCGAACTGAGTGTTGACACCACTCGCACCTGCAACGGCAACAGTGTTCGGTCCGTTGTTGCTGTTTTGGAGCACGAATGCCGCACCAAAACGCCCGGTTGGTGTCCCAGTTTCGAGATAGGTGAATGAGGCAACGAACTGCGTTATGTCCTGAGGGATATTGTAAAAAATGCTCCGGGATTCGTTCGTTGCTTCATTGGTAAGGCGAATCGTATTCGGCGAAATTGTGGGACTTGACGCACTATCATCCTGATTGATGCTGAATCCGGAGAAGTCTCCGAAGCCAACAATGTCCGCATGGACAACGGATCCGCCGGTACTGGCGATGATAGTTGCAATTGAAGCAACAAAAAGCGCGCGGTGATTTACGGTCATGTCTCTCTCCTCAAAAAAATGTCTCGAATCTCAATGCGTCGGTACGACTACGTCATGCAGAATACCGTCTTTGGCCTGACTCTCTCAAGCCGTTATCTCCGCTGTCATTCATGTTGACTACACTTGCCGGGCGGTATCGCCGATAGCGCGATCGAGAAGACGCGCAGGATCAGTTCGACGCGATCCTGAACGCCCACGCGCTTGAAGATGCGGTCCAAGTATGTACGCACCGTCGGCACCTTTAGGCCCATTTGGGCGGCAATTTGCTTATCGCGCATGCCCAGAAGAAGCAGCTCAACGATTCGTGCCTGCTGGGGGGATAAGCATAGAATTGAGATGGTCTTGGCCCAAGTCTCACGGTCAAGCGGAAACGATTCGTCCATTCCTGGAGCCAGGCTGGGATGTCGATGTTGTCGGCGAGCCATTGGCGGTTGCCCCGAAAAAAAAAGAGCGTCGAACCAGAGACGCCTCGGGAACCCCCGCCAAAGGGGCATGGAGAACGTACCCTGGCCGACGCCCCGTTCGGGGCGCGGCGACCAAGGCACTGCTTCTCCAATTGAAACTTGGCGGTTTTCCCGAGAGCAGCGTCTTGACGCTCACGCGTCAATTCAGATTGTCACCGTCGCCGCAAATCGCAACTTCGGTATTCAGATTATAGGGAATCGTGACAGGAGCGGGACTGCAAAAACTGCGGCAACACACACGGTTCACGGACAAGTGAGCGCCATCGGCCGTTCGCGGCATCGACCCGGGCGTCAAACATCGACCCCAGCGACGTGACTCGATAGATCGGTTGACTCATTCAGCTAAGCCAAACACGCCCCAATGGGCCACCCTTGCACGCACGCCTTCATCTGTTATCCCATCCCTTCTTCCCCATCGTCCGCCATTCTGGAAATCGTATCCAGCGCGGCGAGAGCATCACCGGCCCTGAAACACCTGCACACCACAGAGCGATAAGCGATCACACCCCCGAGGTTCGCCGGATTCACCATGCCGGCATCGGATGAGGTTTGTTCATTTCTGTTGCTTCTCTATGTTTGGCGAAGACGTCGTTCTCTGCGCTGCGTCACCTGCCCCCCGGCACGGGGTGAGGGGCCAGGCGACGGTCGCCAAGCCCGACCACCAACACAATTCAGGAGAAGCAACCATGAATGAATCCAAACAACCACGACTAACCCACGCCGATTTGAAGCAGTTCAGCGGCGACCTGGACCGGTATCAGCATTCGCTCAATCGTCGGGTGATCTACACGCCTGGCGTGCAGTTCCTGGCGGAGCGCGGCGGGGCGTACTGGCTGATCGACGCGATTGCGTCGTATTTCGGTGATCCGAAAATGAGCCGAGCAATGGCCCGTGATGATAGATTGCGATCATTGCAATTCTGGCGTCTGAAGGTTCTGGACAACCAGTCGGCGACGCTGACCATGCGAGCCGATTCCGGCGAAAAGCCGGCCATCACTCAGGAAATTCCGTACACGGATTTTCCGCTCGAGCGAATTGACATCTGGGCCGGCTTCGATGGCGAACGCTGGACGCTCTACCTGCCGTCGGAACATTAACGGCCGCTGGCCCGTCCGAGCAAAAGGGCGGGCCGTTCCATGAGGTCGATGCAAATGCGCGTGTCAAAGTGAGGTTGAACGGTCAACGAACAGGGGAGGG
>JAJDDP010000152.1 GCA_029260235.1 Phycisphaerae bacterium
TGCGCTGCGCAATTGGCTCAGCTTGCTCGTAAACTCGTTCGCCTCAGCCTCCCGGCATGCTTTGCCGCTCAGATTTCATCCCAGGTCGCCCATCCCCAGAACAGTCGCTGCGTGGAATCGGGGTTTTTCAGGGACGACTACTTCATTAATCCATTGCTCAGTGTGCTGCTGGGTTTCATTTTTCTGGGTGAGCGGCTGCGACGCTGGCAGACGGTGGCCGTGGCGTTAGCGCTGACCGGTGTTTGTTGGTTGACCTTCTCGACGGGAAGCGCGCCTATCATTGCCTTATTCCTAGCCTGTTCATTTGGTCTCTATGGCTTGGTACGCAAAGTAGTTGGGGTCGATGGTTTGACCGGGTTGGCCATCGAAGTTCTCATATTGGCGCCATTTGCGCTTTTCTATTTGGGCTACGAAGCCACCGTTGGCGGCTTGGAGTTTGGCCACGTTTCGCTCAAGCTGGATTTGCTGCTCTGCCTGGGAGGAGCGATCACAGCTGTTCCGCTACTCTGGTTCGCAAACGCCGCCCGGCGGTTGAAGTTGGCTACGATGGGCTTCTTGCAGTACATCGCCCCGACCTTGCAACTGGGGCTTGCGGTCGTCATTTATGGCGAAGCGTTTCAGCGCCACCATGCTATTGCGTTTGGACTCATTTGGACGGGCTTGGCTGTCTACTCAGCCGATTCAGTTACGGCAGCCTGGACCAAGAGGCAAAGGGCGAATCCAATTGAGCAGAAGTGTCGCTCAATCCGCAGTGATGGTTGATTGCTCGACAAACCCCGGCACGCTCTCAGTTACGCTGATTCGTTGACCGGTGGGGACATTCTCGACGATCTGAGCGGCACCGGAAGGCCATTCTATGGTCAGCGTGGCTGACTCGTCTGTCGCGCATCCAAAGTGAACGATCATGGAGTCCTGCCCGAACATGTGGAAGCCGCCATTTTGTTCGCGATACTGAGTTCCCGAATCCGTCTCCAGCCACACCTTGGCCCCGATTGCGTCGCGGTTCGATTGGGTGCCGATCAGTTCGATCTCCAGCCAGAGATTGTCTGTTCCTTGGTTGCGGTAGTATTTTGGCAGAGCATTGCCGCGGGGAGATGGTCCCGTTTCGTAGGTGATCACGAAGTCCAACCCACCATCGCCATTGAAATCCGCCACCGCCGTGCTGCTGATGATCGAGTTTAGGCTCGTGCCGAATCCAACCTCATCGGAGATATCCAAGAAGCCATCAGTGCCATCGTTGCGGTATAGAACCTGCGGGCGATTGACCGGCAGTGCGTAGTTTCCATTCACCACCAACAGATCGAGGTCGCCGTCGTTGTCGAAATCTGCCCAGGCTGCTGTGATTCCTGTGGTGACCAAGTCAATGCCGACTTCTTCGGTAACTTCGTCAAAACTGCCGTCGCCGTTGTTCCTAAAGAGAGCATGATTCATGGAGGTGTCATCGTTTTCCATCTCTACAGCGTCAGCATCTGAGAACGTGCCGCCATCCAGGCGAACATAGGCGCTTGAATAGGAAACCGCTTCCTCGCCTTCGTCTTGCCCGACCAAACGGAAGTCCAATTGCTCGCCCCCTTGGCTAAGCCAAAAATACGCGCCTGGTTCGGCCAGATCAGGTTCGCCCATCATGGTTGGATCGTCGCTCTCCAAGTTGAAAGGCAATTCAGCCGGGTTGATCTTGTTTTGACCCAAGAAGACGCCGGAAAGATCAGGAAGAGTGACGAATCCTCGGAACGCTTGCGGATCGATGGTGACGCCCGTTGCGCCAGCCATATCGACGGAGAACCCATCCCGTGAGTCGCCATCGGCTGGGGTAACCCGGCAGAAATATTCGAGGGTTTGATCGTCGAGGATGTTTAGACCATCGGCCGCCCTTCGCTGACCGTAGTCGCGGCGGGCTTGCCCTCGCACCAGATAAAGGTCTTGATCGCCATCGTTGTCGTAATCACCCCATCGAGCGGCCATGATCCAAAATCGAAACTCTTCGCCCAGAAGCTCGCCGAGCACATCGGTGAACACGCCGTCTTGGTTTTGTCGATAGAATTTAGCCCTGCCCTCGAACTCCTCTGCATCTCCAGGGCCTGCCGACGCATTGCCAAAAAGCATGTCCAAATCGCCGTCCGCATCAAAATCTGACAGGGCTACGCATCCATCGCCCTCGTTGATTGAATCGGGCAAGAATGAGAGGCCTGCCTCGGCTGTCCGATCTTCAAAAACGCCCATGCCATCGACGTTCACAGCAAGTGTGGATTGATCTCCCCCCCGTCCAACGATGTGGTAAATGTCCAAAAAGGAATCACCGTTCCAATCAAACCAAACAGCTTGGCGACTCCGTCCCGGCAGAATAGGCGGATCCGCATCTAAGAACAGATCCACAAAACTTGTGCCGCTGCCGTCACTTTGCCAGCATTCCTGCGGCATCCCCAGCCCCGATCCGTAGAAGATGTCTTTGTCGCCGTCGTTGTCGATGTCGATGATCTGGGCGTTATGACGATCACGATCATCCAGGGGAGCAACGAGCACGTCTGAATTTAAGTCGAAAGAGCCATCGCCGTTGTTCAGAGCGACGATCGGATTGGCAGAACGATGCCGGCCATGAATCAAATCTTCGTGGCCGTCTCCGTCGAGGTCACCCACGGAGATTCCCCAGTGCGTAGTCTCCTTCAGCCCACCCAATAGCTCGACTTGCTCCGCGAAGAAAATGCCCAATGAGCCTTGACCGCCGCCACCGGAGGAGTTGTCCGTCCCTCCCCCGCCGCCATTTGAATTACCGTCATTCCCACTGCCTGAATCGTTCATGATGGGAGCCCCCCCGCCGCCTCCACCGGCCGGCGTGCAGGCTGGCATGGCTGCACAGACCGCTAACATACAAACAGCCCGCAGCGGCCAGGAGCTGCAACCGAACTGATTAGCGACGCCGAATTGAAAAAGTCGGTGCTGCGAGGATAATTTGGACATCATGTCTCCGGAGCAACTGGGAATCATGCGGATCGAACGCATTGTAGCGCGGAACAAGGGCCTGTCGATTCAATTTCGACCCTGGTTTGGTCCCTTTCAGGATGTCATTTCGAACCAGAGAACGCCTCGCGGAAGAATGCAAACATTTCGTCGCCGCCGATTTCATAGAGTTTCTTATAGGAGTGCTTTACCCCGGGAAATTCCCGGTAGCTGTGTTTGATCTTCAACTTGGTCAACCAGGCGTGCATTTCCTGGGTCCGCGAAAAGGTGAATCGGCTATCCGCATCGCCAACCACCAACCGGATGCGCATCTTATCACGCAGGGCGCTGGCATTTTTGTCGGCCAACTTGAATGGATCGTTGGCCTCGAAAAACTCCTCGCTAGTTGCCAATGGGCTGTTCTGAAAGGCGTTTTCAACTTTCTTGAAGCCGCTGGCTGGGTAGACTAGTGCCGGGGCCAAGCCCGACACCACGCCAAATGTTTCAGGGTACTTGAAAGCCAGGTGCAGTGCCCCAAACCCACCCATGGAGAAACCCTCGATACCTCTACTTTCTCGCGTGGCCAAGGTTCGATAAGTCTTATCCACATGCGGCACCAAATCTTGGATGATGGCTGATTCCACTTTCTTGCCGTCGTCAGGAGCGTCCAAGTACAGATTCTTGCCAACTCCATTGACCAGGATCACGATCATGGGCGGAACTTTGGATGCCCGGATTTGAGGGTCGAGCAGTTCCACGAAACGGATGCCCGTCCGCTGATTGCCGCCGCTGCCATGCAGCCAGTACATCACCGGGTAACGCTTATTGGGTTCTGCCTCATACTTGGGTGGCAGATAAACCAAGTAGCTGTATTCGCCGCCGGCGTGAGGGCTTTGGAATGATGCGTAACGGGTTCCAGCCGGGGCCCGGGTATTGGGGTCGAGGAAGAAGCGTTCCTGATTCCGGTCTTGCTTGCGCTGGTCTCGTTTCCTACCGCCCCGTCGCCGCTGCGCCTCAGCCGAAGCCACTGGAATCGTCATTGCTAGCAAGAGGATGATGATCACGACTCGATGATTGAGTGTTCGAAGTAGCTGCATTACGCCACACCTCCTGAAGGGCATCTGCTGACGGTAGGACTGCCGCACTGAACGGCCGCGCCCAAGCCAAGCAGCCTCTTGTTCAGGATATATTGGACACAGGCTGCGATCAAACCGCTGGGGATCAAGGCATGCGATCTGGACTTACTGCCCCTGCCCGACTACAAACCATGCGAGGCCGGTTCCCAAAAGGCCTGGCTCAAGTGGTGCCGGCGACCTAGTAGACCTGTCTGGACGTTGGATCGATGCACGCCTCGCAGAACCATCAACCATCCAAGGAATCGGCCGGCACCAGGAGCGACGCCAACCCTCAAACCCAGGAGGTTTCTCTGCCTGTAGTGGGCATGAATTCGCACAGCCGGGCATCGCGGGCCAGCCGATGGCGGGTGAGGGTGTTG
>JAJDDP010000153.1 GCA_029260235.1 Phycisphaerae bacterium
GCGCTGCGCAATTGGCTCAGCTTGCTCGTAAACTCGTTCGCCTCAGCCTCCCGGCATGCTTTGCCGCTCAGATTTCATCCCAGGTCGCCCATCCCCAGAACAGTCGCTGCGTGGAATCGGGGTTTTTCAGGGACGACTAATGAAGCTCCGCAGGTTGGGGTGGATCGATTAGCCGCTGCAGCCAGGAACCCTACTCAGCGCAAAATCGACGGCGGACGGGCAATTGTATGCCCATCCGCCGTATTGCGAGCGGCACTCGCATGAAGCCCAGATTGCTGTTGGTGTTGTGGGTCTATACTGTGGATCAACCTACCCCGGGAGGTGCCACCAGATTCACGACTCGACTCAAAGATCCTCAACCAAGTCGGAGAGGAATTCACCCAGATCCCGATCGCTGCTGCCGTCCAAGTCATCAGCCTGTTGATCCAATTCAGAAGCAACTTGGCGGAGGGCATCAGACTGACAGGTTGAGTGGCTGCAAACCGTTGCGACTGGCAGTAGGGCGAGAATTTTCCAAACCCGTCCACGTTTCTTTTTCATGACTCTACGTTCCTCGGCCTGGTACCCAGCCTTCTTGTGGCGTGCTCTTATCCCACAGGCCAGCATGTACACCTTATCGGCCTACGTCTCAGTGCGCAGGCAAGCAAAATGTGCGCTTCATTTATCGGACGTGACGGTGACCAAGCCAGAGGCAGGACTGTGCTTGAGTTGTTCGAAACAAAGAGCAGCCAACATCTGGCTCAGAGTCCATATCGCATTGCCAATCCACAAGCGGTGATCGAGAAACCCGCTAGTGCGTGGGCATATCGGTGAAGTTGGCCAACCCGTCCGTGCGACAGGCCGTAGTATCCGGCGGCTACCGTGACCACCATGGTCGAGATGGTGCAAACGGCGAACACCGCGCACACCAACATAGCCGCTCCCCATCCCAAACTGGCACCGGCCAGCATCAGGATGGGTATCAACGGCTCGCAGGGACCAAACACAAAAATGGTGAACAGGATCCAGGGGGTCATTTGTCGTTTTTGACCTGCCTGCTCGTGGGCATGCACATGCTCGCTGTGGTGTGTATGCGTGTGATGGTGGGTAGTCCCGTCGGCATGAACATGAAGGTGACTGTGCGGTTTGTTGCGAATAGCCTGCTTGATCCCCCAGGCAAAGTAAATCAGCCCGAAGCTCAACAGTAACCAACCCGCCAGGTTTCCCCTGGCCTCCTCAAACCAGGCCAAACCACCAACTGCGACCCCGACGGCCATCCCTACCAGGCCGATGACCAATGAACCCAATACATGCCCCGCCCCGCACGCGGCTGTGATCGCCAAGGTACGCCGAAACGACCACCCGCCCGCCCGGCCCATGGCTACGAAGGGCACATAGTGGTCAGGCCCCATCAGCGTGTGAAAGACGCCAAGCGAGACAACCAAGTACAATAAATAGGAAAGCGATTCTTCTGCCATGGCCAGCCAAAACCCCAACGCCCGCAACAAGCTCACCGTAGCACGGCAAGCGGTCACCAACCAGCGCAGAAACTCCCCGGCACCTCAGAGGCCAACCGCATCAAACTCCAAGGCGAGCGCCGGTTGACACCGTCCGGGCACCAGCTACGCTGTTTGGTGGAGTTTGGAGCGATTATCACCATTCCGGGCGGTCAAGACTTCGATCATCATGCATGAGGCCAATCGCCCGAAAAAGGAATAGCCATGATCCAGCGACACACCTTGGGGAAGATCCCACCGCAACCGCACACAGCCTTCTACGAAGACGGCAAACTGCTCATGGAGCACTGCCACACGCGAGAAGGATTCGATGGTGCATTCTCCATTCTCTACTACCGCATTCCACCCACCGACGAGAACGCAGTGGAGATGATCACCATCCCCGGCTTTTGCCCTTTTGAGAAACTCGAAGAGCAGCCGCTGCACCGCCGCCATGCGGTCACGCTGAAGCTCAAACTCTCGGGCGACTTCCTGGATGCCCGCCGAACCTTAATGTTCAATTCCGATGTGCACATCGGGATGGCCAAACCCTCGAAAACTTCCACGCGCTTCCTAACCAACGGGGACGGCGACGAATTGTACTTCGCGTACAAGGGCAGTGGACGGTTCGAGACGCTGCTCGGCGTGTTGCCCTTCAAAGAGCACGACTATATCCATATCCCGCGGGGCATTCCTTACCGCATCCATTGGGAAGGCAGCAACCCCGAGTTCCTCATCTTTGAGGGCCGTGGCTTTATCGACATCCCCAAGGAGTACCGCAACCGATACGGACAGATCACCATGTATGCTCCGTTCTGCCAGCGTGATTTCAGGCTTCCGGAAAACCTGCTCGAATACAGCGAAGCCTTACACGGCAAAGCCCCGTATCATTTGGTAGTCAAACGCGAGGACCAGCTCACCGTGCATCTGCACCAGCACTTCCCCTACGACCTGGTGGGCTGGGACGGCTATGTGTATCCGTTTGCTTTCAATATGCACGACTTTCATCCCAAGACGGGCTACATCCACCTGCCGCCGACTACCCACACCCATTTCGCCGGAAACCAATTCGTGGTTTGCTCGTTCGTGCCCAGGCATGTAGATTTCGCCCCGCAGGCGATCCCGTGCCCGTATGGCCACGCCTCGGTACACATGGACGAGGTGCTCTTTTACGTCGCGGGCAACTTCACCAGCCGCAAGGGCATCGACTCTGGTTCGATGAGTTTGCACCCAGCCGGAATCCCCCACGGCCCCCACCCGGGCACCTACGAAGCAAGCATCGGTCAAAAAAAGACCAGCGAGCTGGCAGTCATGTGCGACACCTACAAACAGCTGTACATGACCAAGGTAGGCCACGACATCGAAGACAAGGACTACCACCTAACCTGGATCGAGAAAGAAGGCGGGTAGGGCCGTATCAAAAGCCCCCGTCAGCCAATGCGGGCTTAATTGAATTGAGTGGCAGCGGCGGCAGGGATCGCTACCTACTCAATCGGCTGAGGTTGGCAGCTGGCTGTGGCGTCCTGGCATATCAAATCGCCGGCGCAATCACCATTGGTAATGCACGTAGCGCCGAGTCCTTCGACCGTGTCGTCGCTGGGCGGCTGGCAGGTCTCGCTGGCGAACTGGCAGACCAAGCCTTCGTCGCACTCAGCATCTTCGGCGCACGAACCGCCTAGCAGCGTCGGGCCGGGAATGCCGTCCCCATCTTCGATGACTTGGCAGGTCGTGGTCTCGGGTTGGCATAGCAGCCCATCCCCGCAGTCGTTGTTGGTTACACAGGTAGCCGCAGTACCTTCGGGTTCCTCGTCGAGGGTCATTTGGCAGGTTTGGGTCTTCTCCTGGCAGGAGAGCCCAAACATGCACTCCCTGCCCGTTTCGCAGCCATCGCCGATTTGGCCTTGAAAATCTTGCTGGCGCTGGCAGCCAGCCCCCGCCCAAGAGATCGCAAGGCAGATCCCAAGCACGCCAGACGCCGCCCGCCCAAAACTCGCATCACTCATCGAGAAACAACTCACTTCCTAGTCCAGCGACTATAGTTTTCGTCCTGGTCCCTCAGGCTCAGGATGTCGGTCCCCCGATAGATGAATGCCCGATCATGCTCGGGGAGGTGCTCAAGGCTAATGACCGATTGCTCGAACAGCTTGCCTTCATAGCCACCAGCCTTGAGGAACATGAACTGCCTGTGGGCTTCGGCGTACAGCTTGGGGTCAGCCAACTCGTGTCCGCTCTTGTCGAAGAGAACAAGATCGTGGTAGCCGCGGAACGGGCCTTCCAAGAACGTGTCGTGGTCCAATCCGCGATAGGTTCCCAGACCCAAGATCTGCGAAGCAGCCTCAAGCATGGCGTCGCCGTAGTACTCCTGGAAACGCAAGCGGTGAACAGCTACATCCCGCCTCAGCGACCGCAGCTGCTGGGCTGACAACGGATAAATCCGGCGATCCGCCCATCCTGCCTCTGGGCAATAGGCTAAGTGTTCTTTGGCGAAGTCATCGGGGATCAGCTGCTCACCCAATTCATCAAGAATAGCAACCAGGCGATTCAAGGCGAATCGCTGCGGGCTGCCGTTAAGTGCCTGGACAATTCGATCTGGATTGTTCCACTGCGTCATGTTCCGAAGGGCATAGCCAGCGGCATTGAAGAAATCGGGGTCATACTCAAGCAGCGAGCGGACGGCAACGATGAACCGTTCGCCGTAGTCTGAAGCCATGCTAATGTCTCTACCCGGCGAATCGCTGATGAGTTTGCGGTTGATCAACGCGCGAGTCGTGGCCGTTTCCCAGACCTCCCTGGGCACCTCACCGGGAAACTGTTGCGGATTGAAGAACGCGATCGGCTTGATGATTCGCTCACGATCCAGCGATGCAAACATGAGGCCAAATCTAAGCCGGGCCAACCGCTCAACAGGGTGTTCTGAACTTGATAGGAATGGTAGGTCTACTTCGCTCGATGGTGCCCGCTTGATGGGCAGGTCGAAGTAGCCGGTGAAGCGACCCTCATCCCGGTCCTTGTTTTCTCGGCCAACGGTCGGGAAGCGAGCACGGACTACCAAGTGGGTCATGGTCTTGTTCTCGTCCGCCCGCTCGCCACGAGGATTCCCTGTGTAGGTCGAAGCACCCTTGGTGCCCATGCCCGACTTGGTGAAGAAGGATGAAATCGGCGTGACTACGTTGGGGCTAAGTACCGTGGTAAACGAAGTGACGTCGTTGGCATCCCCGAGCTGATTGCTGCCGGGGTTCTGCACGATGGTACCCTGGCTAGAGTAGAAGGTCAGCGTGATCATCGAGTTGCGTTCCTTCTTCTCGGAGCCTTCGTCGCTTAGCGAGGCCGCCAATCGCGCGTCGAAAATGGAGCCGTAGGACAGGGCTTCACGTCCAGGGCGAATCCGTTGATCACGAACCGATTCAAATTGATGCAGTAGGAGCGAACGCAGTTCGTCGGTGGTGCCGGCACCCAGGAAGGAACACTTGGTATCTACGTCGGTGTAAGGGTCGCGCAAGAGCATGGTCAACAGGATTTTGGTCTCGAACGAGTCGCGCTCCACCTTAGTGAGTGTGGTGGAAGAACCCGGAATCGGCGTGATCTCGAAATCCTCAACGATCAACCATGTACCCGCCGTGGCATCGGTTTTCTCGATCGCCCCTGTCCCTGTAGATACGATCAGCGTTTGATTTTCCTGCGAGATCAGCGCGGCGATTCCGTTGAAGGTGCGGGTGTCAGGGCCGACCGGTACCGTGAATGGCGTGAGTGTTCCGGTTTTCTTGATCTTGTGGACGATCAGGTTTCGTTCGATGCGTTCCCAGGTTGACCGCAGGCTATCTACCACCGAGAGTGACAGCGAATGGCTGATGCCGTCAGGTCCTATGTAGCTGAACCCGTAGACCTGCTCTCTGCCGTCGAAGAATAGCGGATCCGCTCCAACCGAGAACGTAGTGCCAATCGTTGTCGCCTCGCGGCCCAATTGAATCGGTGGCAGCGTGGGTGGTGCGATCTGGACCGGCGTGACCCCAGGCGGCAACCCTCCGGCGGCGATGTCTCCCAAGGTCTGGGCCTGCAAGCCTTGGTTGGCCACCGCCAGCAGCGAATTGATCCCCAGCTCTCTTAGAACTGTCCGGTTGGAAAACCCGGAAGTTGAATCATGCACGCCCTGGAACTGGGCATCTAGTCTCGAAGCCAGAGCGGCTGAGACGATGTCGCGATCCGTCAAGCGAACAGCCTCAATGCTGATGATTGCATCCTCCGCCATGCGCCGCTCGAACGAATCGGCTTGCTCTAGGAAGCTGACGAACATCGATTGGGGCAAGACGATGTCAACGTCGCCGATTTCGGCGTCGTAGTAGATGCCAGGCAGGTCCAACTCCGACGGCGCAGGAAACCCAGCCACAGCCATCTCTCGATTGATCCTCTCCACCAGCGACTCAAGCCGCTGAATGAACTGACCTTCCTTGACGATGTAGCTAAATCGGCGCGACTCCTTGCGCCACTTTGCTTCGCCGGCATACTGGCCTGAATCATCTCGCGTAAGACCCAAAGCCTCTGCTACGCGCGCCCGCACCGCTTCTGCTTCGCGCACCGCTGCTTCGGCTTGGGCGATGCCGTCGCGAATACCGGCTAGCTCATGCTCTGCCAGCAAGCGATAATATTCCGCTGATGACCGGTCGAAGGCAGGATTGCCCGAATCGAGCAGCCGGCGGGCGGTCTGGATTAGGCGCACCGATAGCGATCGTAGCTCAGCTTCATTGACTCCGTTGACCAAGAATCCGATGACCTCACTAGTCGGACCGATGTAGATCGATTGCTCCAGGTCGGGCGTTTCGATGCTCACGCGGAGATTCTGTGGAACCGGAACCGTGATTAAATCACGCCCCAGATCCAAGCGGCCCGCGAAGTTCTCAGCCAGGTAGCCTTCCAACTCAACGAGCGTAGCCCCCAGGGAGACGCGCTTCAGATCAGCCACCGCTGCGGTTCGTTGATCATCAAGCGACAGCTGAGGAGAAAGCTCCTGAGACAAGATCAAGGCGATCAGGTCATCGATCGTGAAACGTGCCGCAAAAACCGGCAGTGCCGTCGCTGTCTCGCCGGGGCCTTGCTCTAGCTGAATGGTGACATTTTCGGCGTGGACCATGCCGTCGCCTTGGCCACCCTCGGGTGCTGCCTCGGTCTGGCCAAGGCCGAGCGAAACCACAACAAGGAAGTTGAACAAGATGCTACTCATGAGTGTGTCCCTCACTGAACCATGTTTGAACCGCTCGGCGCACGCCCACCAACTGCGGTCGTGCTAGCCGACACGGCTCTGTTTTCCGGCTTGGTAAGTGCTGCTAGAGCCACTGTCGGAGCGCCAAGTACGCGATCAATTGACCGGAGCAATCCCAGTGGATAGCGTATGCGATTAACTATGGCAAGTTCAAACCAATCGAAAGGATTCGGTATGCTGATTCTCGATGCACTCTTCGCGGCAATCATTGGTCTATTGACTATCCCTGGGATCTTTGACCTGTTCGCCGGCTCGTTCGACCTGTTTGGCGGCGGCATGTAGTGCCTTGGCCTCCCTGGCCTGGTCAAACCAACGCGAGCACATCGGGACTGCTAGGTTGACTACGCCCGCTCCCCTGCTTGCATCATGTGCCGCAACCGGCTCTCGACTTGGAACATGTCGGTTGTCCTTTCGGTCAACTGGACCAGATCACGCATAGTGGACACTTCCTCTACCTGCTCATCAACAAACCAGTTGAGGAAGCTTCCGGCTGCGTAGTCTTGTTCCTTCTGGGCCAAGGCTACCAAAGCATTGATCTGAGCCGTCACAGTCAACTCGCTCTCGAGCGCTGCTGCGAGGATGGCTTGGGGCGTCGAGAAATCGCCCGACGGTAGGGGAATAGCAGCCATCTCAACCGCGCCGCCCACCTCCTGAACATAGCGCACGATCTTCATGGCATGAGCCCGCTCTTCGTCAGCTTGATCGAAAAAGAACCGGGAGAGAATCTTCAAACCCATGTCGTCAAAGGTGCAGGCCATGGCTAAGTAGTTGTGCGACGCGGCAAATTCATTGGCTATTTGCTCGCACAAGGCGGCGGTCATCGTCTTAGAAATCAGTACGCTCATCTTTTGAAACTCCAGATTCATCAAGTGGTTATGGGATCCGTTTTACGCGCGATTGGCAGTGTAGGAATAACTCGCGTGTGCCGCAATCTTGACTCGAGGCTTGAAATCCAACGCCCGAGAATAAAGCACATGGTGCACATGGGGATAAAGCCGTCCCATAAAGATGCGTCCTCAAGCCAACCAAGACCATAACCCTTTGACCACCAGGGAGATAGGCGCCCATTGCCCAACCATAGAATTCCGCGCTGCTACGCGCTTTGGGCTTGACTTGCGGGACTCGCTTCGCGATACTTAGTAACTAGAGAGAGTTTCCCCCGGCGGGGTCGGGGGAGAAATGAAGTGAATAAGGGAGAGAGAGATGAGGCACAGCCTGCTGCAGGCGGTGCTGGGCGTGGCTTTGGTCTGCCCGGCAGTTTCTGCCAACCCAGTTTTTTTTGGCACCCACGGAAATACACTTTATCGCATCGACGGCGGATCCGTTGAGACGTTCACGCTGAGTGATAAGATCACTGGGTTGACCGTCGATGACAACGGCGTCATGTGGGCGACCAGTCCGCGCGATAGCAACCGGAACGGCTTCCGCGAGCTGTACAGCATCCTGGATCCGACCGGGCCTGCCCCTTCGCTTCAACTCGAAGGCGACTTCCTTTCGGAGTTGACGCCGACGATCTCCTTCATTGATGGAACCATGTACGGCTTTCAACGCACAGCCCCAGGGCCATTAACCAATGGCGTCCTGATCACCATCGATCCTGACGCTCAAACTGAGCAGATCGTCGGGGATAGCGGTGTGGTCGGCGGGGGATTCGCAGGGTCCGGGTACGATCCAGACAGCGACACCTTCTTCATGTCCAGCACCCGACCTAGCGACGTGCTGCATGATGTTGACTACAGCCTATCGAGCGGCATTGATCCGACCGGGACGGAACTGGGCCAAATCGACTTCAATTTTAGAAACCACGGAGCCGAGTTCTTCGAGGGAGAATATTTCATCTTTGGCGAAAACCAGAACTCCAGTCTCTTGGTCTTGGGAACGGTGGACGTGGACACCCAGCAGTTCAGCGAGATTCTGCAGATCCCCATTCAGAACGGTGGTTCTGTGGGGTTGGCAGTTATTCCCGAGCCTTCCTGCCTGGCAACGTTATTCGTCGGTGCGCTTGGCGGCCTAGCCTTCCGCCGCAGGTAACACAAACTGCCGCGATAGATTCAACGACGTATCGCTCGAAGGCACAACGCTAATCAAAAGCGCTGTGCCTTCTTAGCATCCACTCTCCCGCAGCCAAAAGCGATAGGACCGCAAAGGCTTGGCGCAGCCACCGGCCGTAACCAAACCTAGTGAACGGCAGCCACCGAACGATTCCGCTTGCCCGCGCGTTTTCGAGTCTTCGTGGTTCAGAATTCGCGTTGGCAATTCTTTGAGGCGGCTTACCCTTTTTCTTGAGCACGCCCAGAGGGAATCGACCTTAGCCAAGTCTTGGCCGCATCGGTCAAGCGCCAGCTGCGGTCAAACAGCAGCCCCCGCGATGGCAATCGGCGCCCCATCGTTGCTCGGGCTGGAATTGGCCGTTCCTCCTCGCCAAGTCGAAGCACGGAGCCATCAGCGCCCATCAAGAGGAGATCTTCGTTGTGCGGAGGGTGCAGAGAAGTCGGGCCCAAGGCCAAGGCCGCCAACCGTGTCACCGGATTCGGCAATCCTGAACAAACGACGACGTAACGATCCGGCGCCAGCGGGTTCGGATACACCATGACAAAGCCAGCTACTGCCTCAGACAGGGCTTTATCTGCCAGCCAAATCCTGCCTCCCTCTGCCCGAAGCGGCAAGCGATCAGCCAACTTGGCCAAGATCGGATTGTTGTCGACATCGCCAAAGCAAATCAGGTTAGATCGCTCCATGATCTCGGGCGTTATTTGCCCGGCTGGTATGACCGTGATTTTCTGGGAGACCAATTGACTCGTCCAGGCGAGAGAAGCCCGAACGACTTGATTCCACCGGGCAATGGTCGCTTGATCGCCTTTTGATGCGGCCACGATAACGAACGAGTCGCAGAAGACATCCTGAATCGGCCCCGACAGCCCCGGCTTCTTGGAGAGTAGCTGCGATTCCTGGTCGCCAAAACCCAGAACCCAACCCAGCTCAGTTTGCTCGGTCACGAAGGGCTTTCCTGGTGATCGAAATAGGGGGGTCTTGCCGCCGAGTAGCTCTTTGGGCGGACTAAGGCGGAGTTTTGCTACGTTATCAACATGGACCATGACCGCGTTGCCGCCGTTCGGAACAAAAACATCCACGTAGGCAGGCTCGGATGGATCCAATACACCCTCGATCCTGGCCCAGTAAGCACCCGGATGGCTGAGCGTGTGCGTGCGGTAGCTTATCCTGCGGGGAGATTTCACCCGCGTTTGGTTCCGCATCCACTGGTAGAGCAATCGACTCTCGTAGACTTGTTGCCAGATGGCATGCTTTCCCTGCGGGTATTCCATGTACTCGATGGAAATGTCGGCCTCGCGCATCGCAGCCACCAATTCGCGCGAATTCCGCACGCGAACGTTCTTATCCTGAGCGCCATGGAACATCTGAACCGGAATGTGTCGCAGGTTGACAGCCAACTCGGGCAGACCGCCGCCGCTAAAGAGGGCTAGGCTGGCGAATCGATCAGGGTAAGCCGTCGCAATTCGCCAACCGGCAAAAGCACCCAGCGAAAGGCCAGTCAGATGTACGCGGTCCGCATCGACAGCAAAGTTGGCAACCACATCGTCGATGGTGTCTAGCACGTCGCGCTCAGCCATTCCGCTGATTGACCAACTGCCCCGCATCAGCGGAAACACCACCAGGAAAGGAAGATCGGACAATTTGCCCATCACCGGCACGCTCGCCTTGGGCACGGTCGGCGATTTCCAATTCTTCCCTTCGCCGCTGCCATGCAAGAAGACGATCAAAGGCCAGTTGCGGCCTGGTTCATACCCAGGCGGCAGCCAAAGGGCATAGTCAATCGCTGCCCCGTCGATGGCTGACGTATAAGTCCGCTTGACCAATTTTCCTTGGGGTTTGCCTGGGACTTCTTCGTTGAGCTGAGCTTGCGATGCGGCTGCAAACAAACATGTTCCTGTGCAGATACCGAACATCAAGCCACTTAATCCCATCCGCATGCCCGCACCGCCTCCGCTAGATCATTAGCCCACGAGACGGGCTGCGCGGGTTAGCCCCACCCACGGCCATTATCCTCGAGTGCGAATTCGATGGGGTGGCACCCCGACGGAAGCTTCTCCCATGTGCCGTTGGCGTTGATGTGGAAGAACATCTTCTCATGGACGTCAGATGGAGTGATTAGCCAGCCCTTTTGCGTCTTTTGCAGCATGATCTTTTTCGGATCGAAGCCGTACGTCTGCCCGATGTAGGTGACTGCGCTATCGTACGCCCGGTCTTGGCTTGCGGCCAGTATCTCGTTGTGAGAGTTCATCGTTCCAACTCCTTCTTCCTAAGGCTGTGACGAACGCAACCGCAGCCGACCCACAGATAGCCGAGACCAGTTCGACCCGCGATAGAGGAAAGATCGAACCCAGCTTACAGGCAGGC
Source organism: Phycisphaerae bacterium (assembly GCA_029260235.1). Classification (GTDB taxonomy): domain Bacteria; phylum Planctomycetota; class Phycisphaerae; order UBA1845; family UBA1845; genus OFTM209. The sequence continues at coordinate 11,146 of JAJDDP010000153.1, forward strand.
ACAATTACGGGCAACTTCGTCGAGCATCCCGTGGCGTTCAGGCCTGTAGCTTGTGGGGCGAGCGGGCGACCCCCAGAATAGTCGGGGGGCCGTGCATCGTGCGTTGTTTGCGACGAGCGGGCAGTGAACACGATTCTTGCTTATCGGGCGTGTTGGGCTGCCTCATCGTCTCGAAATTCGGATCAATCATCGGCTGGCTAGCCGCAATGAACTCCAGGGTGCCAAGCAACTCCGCCGATTCAACAGGCAGGCATTGGCCTGGGACTGGGCGACGTTCTTTGACTTCGCCAGAGGCCGCGATTTAGGGCACGTCGCGTGCTTGTGTTTCTGCGCTGGATTGCTAACCTGCCCGTGTTTCACCTTTGCCGCTTGGCGCGGTGCGGTGACTCTAGGAGTGCGGCGCTTAGCCTAGTGGCTAGGCCCGCTGTTTCACGAAGATTACTGTCAGGATTACATCCGATGATCGTTGGTGTCCCTAAGGAAACCTTTCCCGACGAACGGCGCGTAGCCCTCACCCCCGATGTGCTGTCCTTGCTGAAAAAGAGG
>JAJDDP010000154.1 GCA_029260235.1 Phycisphaerae bacterium
TAGAGCCTATCCCAAAACCGGACACTTGGTGTTGCCGTATAAATGCTCATGTTACAACTCACGGAAGAGCAGCTCGATTGGTTGGCGGAACGGATTCCGGATCACGTCGTAACTCGCAAGGGCGGTCGCCCTGCGGCTGACAAACGCAAGGTGATCGAAGGCATCTTTTGGATCCTGGACAACGGCGCCAAATGGAAAGATTTGCCCCGGCGATTTGGCTCGAAGAGCACGGTGCATCGTTGGTTTCAAACCTGGACGCGGACCGGCGTATTCGAACAGATCATGCGTGAGGCTGGACGCTTCGTCGAAGAGCGGAACGGCTACCGGCTTTACGAGTGTTTCGTCGATGGCACATTCTCCAAAGCCAAGGGTGGCGGAGAATGTATCGGTTGCACAAAAGCCGGAACGGGCGCCAAAATCATGGTCCTCGTGGATGCCCGCTAATCGCCCCACACCGCAAGAACCGCAAGCCCGAAAAGGTTACGCAAGATGGTAGGCCACTGCGGCGATACAAGCAGCGCTGGAAAGTCGAACGAACCCGCGCATGGATTCAGAAATTCTGCCGCCTTTGCATTCGGTGGGAGAAATCGACGGGGCTGTTCCAAGGGTTCCTCCATCTCGGATGCACTACGTTATTGCTCAATCACGTTTTGGGATTGGCTCTAGTTTCGGCACAGGGGATTTCTCATTGCATTCTGGACTTGGCGCGACGACGTTAAGGATCGTGCAGAGACCCACCGCACATCGTCAGCGCGGGTCGGCTTATGTCCTCTGGAATCGCGCAAATTCGCTCATATCAACATCAAAATCGTGATCCAGGTCCGCGGCGCTGCATCCCGTGGGCATTGCGATGCTCGGTCCGCTTAGGCAAGCTGCAAGTTCGGCGAAATCATCCAGGTTCACCACACCGTCGCCATTGAGATCGGGAAGGGGATAACCGCCAATCCCCAGGCTGTGCCAGCGCCCGGCAGCAATCGCCACGAAGTCAGTGTTGGACGGCGGTGCGTTTCCTTGGCCGTACGCATTCCATCCCCAGGTGGCCATCGAACCATCACTCTTGAGCCCGAGACTATGCCTCCAACCCGCGGCGACTGCCACAAAATCCTCATTCGGCGCCGGCACGTTGCACTGGCCCCCGCCATAAACGTTTTGCCCCCACCCCACGATCGAACCGTTTGCCTTGAGCCCTAGGGTGTGGTTCCCGCCGGCGGCGATCATCACGAAGTCCGAGTTCGGCGGTGGCACATCGCATTGGCCGTATGTGTTGTAGCCCCACCCCACGATTGAGCCATCGACCTTTAGGCCCAAACTGTGGTAATCGCCCACAGCAATCGCCACGAAGTCCGCATTCGGCGGTGGAACATCAGTCTGGCCGTATGTGGCGTCTCCCCACGCCACGATCAAGCCATCGACCTGAAGGCCAAGGCTGCAATTACCTCCAGCAGCGACCGCCACGAAGTCCGCATTCGGCGCCGGAAGGTTGCCCAGTCCGTAGTCGTTTGAGCCCCATGCCACGATCGAACCATCAGCCTTGACCCCGAGACTATGTCGCCAGCCCGCCGCGACCGTCAGGAAATCCGCGTTCGGCGCCGGCACTTCGCATTGGCCGGCATCGTCCCAGCCCCACGCCACAACCGAGGCATCGACCTTGAGGCCGACACTGTGGGCGCAGCCTGCTGCAATCTCGACGAAATTAGCGTTCGGTGCCGGCGCATCGCTCTGGCCGTAGTAACTCCATCCCCATGACACGATCGAACCGTCGCTCTTGATGGCTAGACTATGCCAGTCTCCCGCAGAAATCGTCACCAAGTCCATGTTCGGCGGCGTGTTGCACTGACCGGAAAAGTTCTCCCCCCATGCCACCGTAGATCCATCAACCTTGAGGCCAAGGTTGTGGTACCCACCGGCATCAACCGCCACAAAGCCCGTGTTCGGTACTGGCGAAATACCTTGGCCAAAGCTGTTGTTACCCCACACCACCACCGAGCCATCAGCTTTGAGGCCGATGCTGTGGTATCCACCAGCCGCGATAGCCACGAATCCCGAGTTCGGTGCTGGCACGTCGCATTGTCCAGTGGAGTTCGAGCCCCAAGCTGCAACCGAACCGTCAGTCTTGAGGCCCAGAGCATGGTACCAGCCCGCCGCGACTGCCACGAAGTCTGCATTCGGCGTCGGTACCTCGGTCAGGCCTCCGCCACCGTAACCCCAGGCCACAATCTGGCCGTCAGATCTAAGCCCGAAACTATTCCAGCCACCCGCCGCGACCGCTTCAAAGCCGGTGTTCGGCGCCGGCACTGTGATCTGGCCGAAACTGTCGTTTCCCCATGCTATGATCGAGCCGGTTGTTTTGAGTCCGAGACTATGCCAAACACTCGCTGCCACCCCCGCGAAGTCCGAATTCGGCTCCGGCACGGTGCACTGACCGTCATAATCGATTCCCCAAGCTACGATCGATCCATCGGCTTTGCGGCCAAGACTATGGCCCCGACCCCCAGCGATCTCAACGAAACCTGTGCTCAGGTCCGCAGCCTCTACCCGAGAACCCATGCCAATGATCGCCCCGTGGTCCTCCTGCGCCTTGGCTATCCCCGTAGACCACAGACTCAACATTGCACCCCCACAACCGCATGGCCCCAAACTTAGCAATCTAATCATGGTTCTTGGCCTCTCAATTGCCCTCGCGGCCGCCGAAGCTCCCGTTGGTATCGATCTCGGCCTCGGTCAGGGTTGCGAGGCTGTCCCAATGTAGTCTCTTCGTGATCTACTCTTCACGTCCTACCCGATTCGACGCTTGCCAACCCAACGGGCACCTGGCTGAAGACGGGCAGGTGAGAGTCACCCCCTTAACTGGGCAGCAACGCAAGGCGTTGCCAACGCTTTGAAGAACTTTGAAGAATTCTTGGCAATCAGGGACCGAGGCGGTGGTTTGTCTGGGTTCTGGCCCATCAGGATCAACCAGCTAGCTTGGTCCCCCGCTCATCGTTTGGAATTGGTGCATGGTCACACGTTGTCTTGTAGGTTATCCGAGCCGTGGCCGTAAGGGAGCATACTTGCCGCGTTGTCGTCTGCTCGCCAGTGGATCGCTCTCTCACGGTCGCGGCTCGGTTTCCAATACGCCCTTGGCAATCCGCACGTTCGGGTGTGTCGCGACACCAGCCGTGTATGGCCAGCCGCGCTGCTCTTCTTAGTGTCTGCGCGCCCTTGTCGTCCATCCCCTTGACCTGCCGTCTGTCTCTTAGGCACGCAGTTGAGGGAAATCAAGCAGCAGGCTCCAAACCCAATGGACCCCAGCGGCCAGGGTCAGTCTTAGCCGCCAGCAATTGCGGACCACATCGATCTTCTCGAAGATCACACGCCGGGCTCTTACTCGGATCGCAGTGCCGCCGCAGCAGTATTGATATCCCCAGCGGAATCCCGCAGGAGGCCCAGAATCGCCGTCTAAGCGATTTCCGCATCTCGATGGCCCTTGATGGAACGTGGCAGCAAGGCCGGTTTCTTTGGGGTGTTGATATCAAGCTCCGGTGTGAGCGTCGGGCGGCGAGATTCTGGCGGTGATGGAGCTGAGCAAAGGCCGTCCGCAAAAAATGTCCCACGATGGTACATTTGCAACACTTGATGATATTGGGCTCAACAGAAACCAGCCTTCCCGCTGGCAGAAGATAGCCAATGTACCCAAGGCTGAGTTCACGAAGCACATCGAAGAAACCTAGGCCGGATGCAAGGAGCTAAGACTGATAGCTCCGCTGTTCCGCTGGCTGCGGTTGGGCAGTATCATCACTTGTAAGATGGATCATTGCCCTTTGCTTTCCGGGAGTCGCCTCCAGGACCGATGAGCAGTCAGGCCCCCAGCCGTCCGAACCCATGCCCCGCGAGCGGGCTATCGAGCTTCTACGCAGCGGCGCAACAGCTTGGAACAAGTGGCGTGAAGGGAAACAGGTGGAGGAGCTACCCGACCCGAGCAAGGCCGATCTCCATCGCACCCAGCTGGCTGAGTTGGTCAGGCAGCGCCCTGACGCCACGATCAGAGAACTGCATGCACTTCTTGGCGCCAATTGCGTTGAGTCTGCTGTGGGCATGGCTCTCAAACGACTGGGGCTATCTTTTGAAAAAAGACGATCCACGGGGCGGAGCAAGATCGCCCGGACGTAGCTCGACGCCGCGCCACCTGGAAGCGCATCCAGCCAAGAATCAACGCCAAACATCTGATCTTCATCGATGAGACCTGGACCAAGACAAACATGACACGTCTGCGTGGTCGAGCACCGCGCGGTCAACGTCTGATCGACAAGACGCCGCACAGCCACTGGAAGACCACCACGCTGATTGCTGTATTAGGTATTGGTGGCATGCGATGCTCGACAGTCGTCGATGGAGTAGTCAACGGGGAGGTGTTCGAGGCGTTTGTCGAACAGCTGCTCATTCCCGAACTCTGCTCTGGCGACGTGGTCATCATGGACAACTTGTCGAGCCACAAGCGGCAGCGTGTGTGCGACTTGATCGAAGGGGCCGGACCCCTTTTGGTGTTCCTCCCACCCTACAGCCCGGATCTAAACCTGATCGAAATGATCTTCGCCAAGGTAAAGCAGTTGCTCAGATCATCAGCCCACAGAACCCGAGAAGCCCTCTGGCAAGGAATGCGGTCCGTCCCCAACAAAGTGCCCTCAACTGATGCAATCAACTGCTACAAACAGTGCGGTTATGCGCTACAAGTGGACTGAGAATGCTCTAGAAACATGCTTGCAAACAAACACACCACGGGCTGTAGGCCGACCAGCATAGTATGCCCCACAACGCGATATCCTGCCAAAACGACCCGCCGCCGGGTCCCCTGGGTTGAGATGTCTCGCACCTTCGGTCACAATGGTGTGCTGGGCCGTTGCACTCCGAATACGGACTGATAGAGAGCGGGAAACGAACGGGATACGCTATGGGCGCCAAACTACCAATCGCAACGCTGGCACTTGCACTGCTTGCGTTTTTCCTGTCCCAGGGGCTTTCTGGTTCGGCGCGGGAGAAGAATCTAATGAGCGAAGAAAACAAGCAGGTCGCCGGTGATCAGCCGCCCACCTATTCAGCCAGCCAGTATAGCCTCACGCCGCTTGCGCCAGAGCGCCTCAGCGAGCTAGCCAAGGGTCTTTCGCCCGATGAACGGCATATCCTCCTGGAAGAGGGGACCGAGCGTGCATTCACGGGTGCCTTAGTCGAGAACAAGAAGGATGGCATCTACACTTGCCGCCTCTGCGGACTTCCGCTCTATGATTCCGGCGCCAAGTTTGAGTCGGGCTCGGGCTGGCCTAGCTTCTTTAAGCCATTCGACCCAGGCCATGTGCGCGAGGTGCGCGACACCACACTCGGCATGGTACGCGTCGAGGTCGAGTGCACTCGCTGCCAGTCTCACCTGGGCCACGTCTTCGATGACGGCCCTCAACCAACCGGCTTGCGCTACTGCATGAATTCCGCTTCGATGAAGTTCCACGAGGCTGGGGCTGATCTGCCGCCGGAGTCTCAGCCAACCGAACAAGCCACCGCCTACTTCGCTGGCGGATGCTTTTGGGGAATCGAAGATCGTTTTCAGCAAGTGCCAGGCGTGGTCAATGCGGTGTCGGGCTATCAGGGTGGGCATCTTCCCAATCCGGGCTACAAACGAGTTTGCGGAGGGGATACTGGCCACGCCGAAACGGTTCGGGTGACGTTTGATCCGAAACAGGTGAGCTATCGGCAACTGCTCGAGCGATTCTTCACCTTCCATGATCCCACACAGAAGGATCGACAAGGCCCCGACGTTGGCACTCAATACCGGTCGGCGATCTTCGCCGCAAACGATGCACAGCTCGTCGAAGCCAAGGCCTTCCTAGAAGAGCAACAAGCATCAGCTAGCTTTGCCACCCGCAAGGTAGCCACGACCGTCCAACCAGCAGCCCCATTCTTCGAGGCTGAGGAGTATCATCAAGACTATCACGCCAAACACGGTGGGTCCTGTTCAATCAGCTCCGGCGAATGAAGGAACTGATGACCTGGTGCCAAGCCCCTCTTTCCAATCGCGAGGCTGCCGCAAGGTATGTCACCCTTCATTTTGGAGAGAGTGGTGCAGAACGCCGGCAAGCGAGAAGGACTCACGCCAATTCGTGGCGTAAGCCTCTATCAGTAAACGTCTTAGATGATCGGGGCGACAAGACACCAGTTGAACTTTTTGTCGATGGAACCCGCTTTCTTGAACGCGCCAACGGTGTTCGTGGTGTTTGAAGTAGTTGCTCGCCAATCATCCTCGCTTCCACATGTAATTCACACCTACGACAAGCGCGATCCTTCTTGGCTTATGTTGGACGGGACACCCTCACGCTCACCCTCTCGCGCTCCCTGCTCACCCAGCATGCGGCCTGCCGACTTGCTGCGATCCGAACGAAGGCTTCGCCTGTTTGAGCTGCGATCGGCTCGATCATCAACGCCTCGTGCCGTCTTCGTGTATCCAGCATTCGGCGAGTTCACTTTCGCTTTCGGGCCACGCGCTAGCAGGTGACCGCACCCACCTCGACTGCTGCCTGGCTTGGTGGGCCACCCGAGCGTATCCTGCCGCCATGACACTGAACGGAAGGGTCGCGCTTGTCGCCGGCGCCACACGTGGAGCGGGCCGCGGTATCGCCCGGGCACTCGGGGAGTCCGGTGCAACCGTGTATTGCACGGGCCGTAGCAGCCGCGAGGGAGCGGTGGACCCCAAGCGACCTGAGACGATCGAAGAGACGGCCGAGCAGGTCACCGCCGTCGGCGGGACGGGGATCGCCGTGTGCGTCGATCACACCGAGGAGCGTGCGGTCGCGCAACTGTTCGAGCGGGTGCGCGTTGACCACGGCAAACTCGACATCCTCATCAACGACATCTGGGGCGGTGACTCCCTCACCGAATGGGACAAGATGTTCTGGGAGGTCGATGTCCAGCAAGGCTTCACGATGATGGAGCGCGCGATCCACACGCACATCATAACGAGCCGCCATGGCGTCCCACTCATGCTCGACGGCGACGGCGGGCTCATCGTCGAGCTCACGGATGGGGCCTTCTATGGCTACCGTGGACAGCTCTTCTACGACCTTTGCAAGATGTCAGTCATCCGTCTTGCCTACGCGATGTCTGTGGAACTCGCCGACCACCCAATAACCGCCGTTGCCATTACCCCGGGCTTCCTGCGCTCCGAGGCCGTGCTCGATCACTTCGGAGTGACCGAAGAAAACTGGCGCGACGCCGTCGAAAAGGACGCCCACTTCGCGCTCTCCGAGACGCCGCTGCTTGTAGGGCGCGCGATCGCCGCGCTCGCGGCGGACCCCGACATGCACCGCCGCGCCGGCCAGGTGCTCACGTGTTGGGACCTCGCTCGGCACTACGACGTCAAGGACACCGATGGCAGGCAGCCTCATTGGGACGAGCACATCGACGCCGCCGTCAACGAGATCATCGACCGCGCTTCGCCGAGCCCGGAGGACATCTTCCTCCTGACGATGCGCACGCATCAACTCGACTTCGACGATGCCCGCGCCGCCCAACGCGCCCGTATCGAGACGTTTCTGAAACAGCACGGGAGCCCGGGCCGTTTTGATTCCGACGAGTTCGACAGAGCTGTCCGCAATCGATGAACACGGCAAAGGCCTGCGACATCCTGTCCAAGGTCACGCGAGCCACATCGGCGCTCACGGATAATTCCCATCTGCCTGACGCACTACACTTGCAGTTCGAAACGGGGTTACCCCAATAGGCCCCACCGATCCCAAGACATAGCGAGTTTCACCGTGAAAAAAAACGCGTTGAGGACGCTGCGGGCGGGACTCTACCTGGGTGATCTATGTGGCAAATAGTAAGGATGCAGGAAGTTCAAATCCAGCTGCTATGCCTTTTCATAACTCATTGACGGGTAATAACTTCTGAACGTACGCGGGGTGACAGGACACCAGTTGAACTATATGCGACGCAGATCTGCTTCTGGGGGTTGGAAACGCGGTCACTGGTAGCTCCATGACTAGTGGCAGCGGCCCGTTGTGTATGGCTTGACATGCAAGCACAGGGTTGCATATACTCCGCTGAGTTGCTACATGGACGACTTGTACCGAGCCATCGCCGACCCGACGAGACGGGCGATTTTGGATGAACTGGTGGAGCGAGATGGACAGTCGCTGTTTGAACTCTGCGGCAGATTGACCATGAAGCACGGCATCGGCTCATCTCGTCAGGCGATCTCACAGCACCTGGAGGTCTTGGAGTCTGCCGGGTTGGTCATCGTCAGCCGAGAGGGAAGGCACAAGTTTCACTGGTTCAATGGCGAACCCTTGAAGGCGATTTCAAAGCGTTGGCTTACCAGCGGGCGTAGGAGCTAGGCTCGATGAGAATCAATTTGTCAAGCGTACTCGTTGATGACCAAGCCAAGGCGCTTCGCTTCTATACCGAGATACTGGGGTTTCAGAAGAAGCACGAAATCCCGTTGGCTGACCGTGGTATCTCCCGAAGCCCCAGACGGCACCGAGCCTGTACTTGAGCCCGACGAACATCCAGCGGCCAGACCGTTCAGATCCGCTCTCGTCGAGGATGGTATTCCATTTACGTCGTTCGCCGTGCGAGACATGGCGGCCGAATATGAGCGGCTTGAATTACTAAACGTGCGATTCACGCAGCCACCCGTTGATTACGGCACGGTGATCACAGCCGTCTTTGATGACACGTGCGGGAACCTCATCCAGATCGCACAGGAGACACCCGGATCGTGATTTCATCACCACTCCGTTTGAGCGCTCTTTGCCTTGTACCTTTGCTGCTTGTGGGTGCTATCACAAGTGGTCAGCAGGTGCTGGAGAGAGGGAAAGCTAGCACCGATTCAAGGAATCCTGATGAGAAACAGGTAGAGGAGAAGGCTTTGAAAGTGCAATACCTTGAAATCGTCACTCCTTCGGTGAAGGAAACGTGCGATGCCTTGGCTGAGGCGCACGATGTAGTCTTCAGCGAACCGATCGCGGAGCTCGGCAACGCCCGCACAGCCGATCTCAAGGATGGGGGACGCATAGGCGTGCGCGCACCGATGCGCGATTCGGAAGCGCCGATCGTGCGGCCCTATGTCTTGGTGGACGACATCGAAGCTGCGGTTAAGGCTGCCGAGATGGCCGGCGCAAAGGTGGCATTGCCGCCTATGGAGATCCCCGGAGGGGGCACATTCTCGATCTACATCCTCGGCGGAATCGAGCATGGCCTCTGGCAGCTCTGAGAGCAGCCAGAGTTGAACCTTGCCTGAGAGTTCAACATCGTGGCTTTTGCTTCAGGGTGACCGGGCGCGATTGAAATGCCCTATATGCGCCACCAACGCCAGAACCTACCGAAGCAGGACCGATTTTGAATCGGGGCCAGGGGACTTGAACCTTCGACCTCTTGACGATCAGGCGAACATAAGACTAACAACATAAAGTCCCGCCCGTGCAAGGCTTATGGCAGATTCATCGCCGGCCGCAAGGCACCACGAGGGGACACCGAGCGGACATGTAGCAGGCATGAGTGGACAGCGCGAAGTTGGTCTATGGACCCGTCAAAGCAGCCGCAATCTCAGCGTAATCCTCGATGTCCAGATCGTTGTCGCAATCGAAGTCGAAACGGATGCACGCAGGCTCCGAAGGCGAACCGCCCGGCCCGGTGAAACACCTTTGCAGGGCCGCGAAATCCCCAAGGTCAAAGCCCGTAAATCGCTTGCTCAGAACGTGCATTGAATCGAGCGCATGCCCGCCAAAATCAAAGAGCGCCAGGTTCTCCCAGGCAGAGCCCATGCCGGCCGTACTGATCCAGTCCGGTGCCCAGTACATCAGACCGATACCCTTGTCCTGCGGCGCATCGCGAACGATGTTCGTCAGCGTGCAGAGAAAATCTCTCTGGCCCTCCACCGTAGCAGGAAAACCGACATGAAGCTGACTCGACAGCCCCACGATGTTGTTGGTGCCGTCGAACCAGTCCAGCGTCCACGGGTATGCCGTCTCCACAACGATAATTTCTTTTTCGTACCGCACGGCCAGGTCGTCGAGGTTCTGCTGAAGCTCCGTCAGCGTACCGTGCCACCACGGGTAGAACGAGAGGCCAATGATGTCGAAAGTCACTCCTCGGGCGAGAATGTTGTCGAAGAACCAGCGACATGTCGCATTGTCGCCGCCGCGGTCGATATGCGGCATGATCCTAACCGATTGCCCCGCATCCAGACTATCGTTGACCCCGGCAATGGCGGCATTGAGCAGCGCCGCGAACTGCGACCAGTTGCCTTCAAACGAACCCCCGACCCGCCCATCGTCCCAGAGACACCCGTAGGTGGTCTCATTGCCGATCTGGATGATGTCGGGAAGCGCACCCTTGTTCTTCAATGCCGTGACCACGTTCTGCGTGTAGTCATGGACAGCCGTGATCAACTCGTTGAAAGAGAGAGATGCCCACGCGGCGGGTTTGACCTGATGACTCGGGTCAGCCCACGTATCGGAGTAGTGCAAATCCAGAACCAGCCCCATCCCTCTCGACTTGACCCGCTGGGCCATCAACATCGTTTGGTTCAAATTGTTGTAGCCCGAGCCCGGCGTGTGCCACAGGCGCAGCCGCACGTAGTTGACGCCATGCGATTGGAAGATGGCTAGAGCGTCAGCCGGGAGGCCGTCGCTGAAGTAAACGCCACCGGAATCCTCGATCCGCTGAAGGAAAGAGGCATCGACGCCCAGAACGAATGCCGTCGAGCCCGAATTCTCGTCACCGCGCACATTCTCCGCGACGTTCGATGCGAGCACCGCGCCGAGAGCAAAGGACATGATGATCTTGCTGTCAGGATAGACCAAAGCGATGCTCCACTTCCCGCTCAACCAATGACTTGTCGCTGATCGAACCTACGTTCATCAATTCTATCGAAAAGGTCTATTCGCCCAAAGAGAGAACGCTTGTGGGAGCCCCAGATCAAGCGGTTTGATGCGGTCAGCTACGGACGAACCGCCTGACAACCGACAGATTCCTGCGGGAGGCACCGACAGCCGATACCGCACTACCGTCAGCGGCTCAGAGTAGGAGCACAATCGCATGTCAGGCCAAACACCGTTAAGAACTCCGGCTGCCTCAGGGACCGGAGCTCACCTGGGTTGCCTTTTTCGAGCTGAGTGCAGTCGGCGCACAATCCCGCTGTAGCTAGCAAAAACCGCACGTGGATCATGTCAGGATACTAGGTTGCTATCTACTATCGGAAATTGCTATCCTGGACGGCAGACAGCACACCAGGTCTGCTGGATGAGAGAAGAGATTGGGAGGAACATCATGATGCGAGGGGAAGCACGCGCGAGTCTGAGGTTCATCACCCTTGCGCTGGCGGCTGTCTGCAACCCGGCGCTGGTCGGCGCGGATAGCGTGAGTTTTGTGATCCACATCAGCGTTGACGGCTTGCGCGGTGACCTGTTGGGGGATCTGATCGCCAGTGACGCAACTGGCCAGTACGCCAACTTTCAGCGGATGGTGGACGAGGGGGCGACCACCTTCAACGCCCGGACAGACTTCATCAACACAACAACGGTGCCGAATCACATCAGCATGGTGACCGGACGGCCTGTGTTTCTGGTGGGCGAGCAGCCCAACACGATTGACCACGGCTACACGACCAACACCGACCCGGCGCTGAGCGACACCATCCACAATCAGGGGAACTCCAGCGTCCCGTATGTGAGTAGCACATTTGACGTGGTCCACGACAACGGCTTGTCCACGGCGCTGTATGCCAGCAAGAGCAAGTTCTCGATTTTCGAGCAGAGTTACAACGCTACGGCGGGAGCGCCGGATGTGACCGGGCCTGACAACGGCGCGGACAAGATCGACGAGTATGTTAATCAGTCAACCGGATCCCCTCAGAGTGCTTCCAACCTGCATGCAACCTTCCTGGCCGATATGGCCGTCGAGCGGTTCAACTACTCGCTGCTACACTACCGGGACCCGGACACCGTGGGACACGCGTCGGGCTGGGGAAGCGCAGCTTGGAACGATTCGGTCAGCGATGTGGACGGCTATCTGGGCGAGCTTCTGGATATGATCGAGAACGACGCCCTGCTCGACGGTTCGACGACGGTCATCCTCTCCTCGGATCACGGGGGTGCGGGGACTGATCACAACAATCCGACCATCGCCCCGGACTACACCGTTCCATTCCTGGCCTGGGGG
>JAJDDP010000155.1 GCA_029260235.1 Phycisphaerae bacterium
AAGAACTCCTCGCCATGATCCGCCGTCACGAACACAGCCACTTCATCTTCGAGGTGCAAATCGCGCAGCATCGTCAGAATGTTCTTGATCTTGCCATCGAGACGACGAATGGCTGCATCGTACATTTGGATGAGCTGCTCGAAGGCATAGGGAGGAATGGACGCTTGTCCGCGGGAAATGGACCGCCGCAGACGACCAAAATCACGGGCACTGTAGTTGCGAAAAATGTTGGTGTCTCGATCACCGCCGAACATGGTCATGTGTCTGCGGCGCGGCTTGTAAGGCCAATGGGCTTCGAGAAGGTGTAAGTAGGCAAACGCGGGTTTGCGGGCGTCGGTGCTCAACCAAGCCCGGAAAGCCTCGATGAGATGATCGGCTTTTCCTGCTTGCGGCAGATAGGTTTCAAACCCGCGATCCAACCCCGTGAACTCGCCCAATTGGGCGTTATTGATGAACGCACCACAGCGCCAACCGGCCTCAGTGAAATGCTCTGCCAGCGCCGGCCTGCATCGCCGGACAGCATCGGTGGTGACGATCGGTCTATTCTTGCTTCTTTTGATGCCTTCAAAGGCGCCATGCTCGCTCGGGTATAGTCCGGTGAGCATCGAGGCGACCGAAGGCTTGGTCCATGAGCTTGTGCTGTATGCCCGCTGCCAGCGTACACCCCGGCCGGCCATTTCATCGATGGTGGGTGTCGTCGGTCGATGATATCCGTAGCAAGACAAATGGTCCGCCCGCAGGCAGTCGATGGTGATGAGCAGAACGGCGCGCATGCTTCTACATCCCTATTGGCGGTCATGGGGTTTGCATCTTGTAGACTGGGAGCAAGCGATTCATCCGAAGGCAAGCTGCCCTCCGCAAGACGACGTCGAAACGAACGTGTTTTCGAATGAGTGCCAGCCCCACGAATCCACCAATAATCGACATAGCCATTAACACAGCAAAGGCCCAGAAAACTGTCGCGGGCAGGGAGCTCCGCCCAAGATTGGGCGGAGCAGCTTGAGACGATCGATCAGCCTGCGTGGCTACGGGGTTCGAGAAGACAGACGCCAGGCGTTGGTTCACCACTCGCAGAGGAGCTTCAAAACCCAATCGCTGGAGGAGGTTCGGAGAGAAACATAGATCTTGATTGGACATCATTCTTATCTCCTCAGAGCAAGGCGATCCAATATCCCGGTGATTGCGTCGTGCCTCCGTGCCGGCCGGATTCAACCGACCGTTCCCTCGCGATTTCGGTTCGGACTCGAGTGACTCCCTTGAGGCAGCAAAGTTACTTGTGACGACGCACTAGCCTCCACTCTCGTTGCCATCGCCGTTCCCGTCGTCGTCAGCGGAATTGTCGTTTCCGTTGGCATTGCCATTGGCATTGCCGATCATGCCGTCATCGGCAGGAGAATTGTCGTTTGCGTTCGCATTCCCGTTGTCATCGCCAGCGGAATTGTCATTCCCATTGGCGTTGTCGTTCATGTTATCATCGTCACCGGAATTGTCGTTTCCGTTGCCGTTCATGTTCCCATCGTCGCTGGAGTTGTCGTTCCCATTGGCGTTGTCGTTCAAGTTGTCATCGTCATCAGAATTGTCGTTCCCGTTGCCGTTCATGTTTCCATTGTCGCTGGAGTTGTCGTTGCCGTTGGTGTTGGCACTGTCGTTCTCGTTGGTATTGTCATCGCCGTCGTTGTCGTTGTCATCGGCATCGTCATTATCGTTGTCGTCGTCGCTGTCGTTGGCGTTGTCGTCGTTGCCGTTATCGTTGTCGAGGCTGCCGTTGTCATTGGCGGCGATGTCCTCGAATCCGATTTGAACCTGCTCGACGATCACGTCGGCTCTGAAGGATGCTTGGACCTGCATGCACAGGTCGAATTGTCCACCCAGCAGGATATTTCGGACATCTTCAGCAACCGTAACAGACGGCGGATCAACCGAGACCGCTCGTCCGCCAGTGACTTCGACGACGAAATCAGCCGCATCAACGCCGTTGGTACAGGCGTCGCCCGCCGCCGCGTCCGCTACGATGAACGAGATCATCAAATCGCCGCGGATGGCTTGCAACGTGGCTGATTCAGCGACTGCTTCTTCGATGAAAATGTCGTCAGGGTCCAACGCTAGCGTGGCTAGGTCGGCTCCGCCGGCCGGCACACTTTCGCTCACGTCCACCGACGTGATCACTTTGACAGTCACATCAGGTCCAGCCTCTAGTGGTTCCGTGGTGCTGGTATCCACTGCGACGGTGCTTGCCTCGGGTGAGGATGTCGATCCGCTTCCCGATTGTGATTGGCAGCCATTAAAGAAGACCGCCGCCATGATGATGCTGACAAATACGAGCAAATGCTTCTTCATTGTACTTCTCCTAGGTTGGTGTCTTTCAAGATTCTTGTTCCGTACGAGCGACCCACAATCTAGAGTTGTCGCCGCCAATTTCTTCCCAAACGATTCTTATGCATGCCTTCCCATTTCTCCTCCAGAGAACCTGGTTCATCCTGAACTCAGCAGCGCTGTCCCATCACGGTGTGGTTATGGCAACCTGCAACCCGCCGGCGTCTAACAAGTCGATACGGCTATTGCCGTCGATGTCGTGTATGAGACAGCCTGGCAGCAGAGCAGCCACCGGCCCGCTCAGACAAACGTCGAACCCGGGCAGATCTGCCAGGTTGACGGACCCGTCATTGTTGTCATCAAAAGTCAATGGCGGCGCGGCTGGGTTCAGGCTGAAGGCCTCGATGAATTCAGGTTCAGACAAGCTACCCGCATCGATAAGCCACAGGGCTTCGATGGTGCGGATCCCCAGAACATCGTGCAGATTGTCCAAGTCCAGGTAGATCAGGTTGGTCACGATTTCTTGATCTGGTGCAACGTCAAACCCGTCAAGATCTGCTCCCTGCAATCCGCCCGAAAAGCTGAGGAATACGAACTGGCCGTCCACCAAAGAGGAACTGGCCTCAGTATCCTGTACCTCAACGACAATGCCGACGTCGTCGGTCGCACCACTCTCAATCGTGCCCGTCAGACGTACATTCGTATCAATCAAGACGACTTCAAACGTCCGCGTGGTCGTTGCATTACTAAGCCCACTACGCGGATCGCCCAGCAGGCCCGTAGCCGACGCGAAGTGAACTGCTTCGGAAGGGCTGAAAGTTCCGCCAAAGGTAGTCGTGTCGGGGATGTTCATTCGGATCGCACGTATTGCATCGTTCGTCGGAGTGAACATCTCGTCGTAGGTTCCGTTGCCGGCGCCGACTTCGGCGGATGTAAGCACCGTTTGAACCAAACTTAGTTCTCCGGGCGGGCCGGCCGGATTGATGTACTCAATGAAGTTGTCCGGAAATTGCTTGACCCAGGGCCTGACCAGCAGTGGATCGCTCAAATCAGTCAAGGGATTCGTGAGGATCGTGCCCAACCCCTGAGTGTCCTGGGCGGCGCCGCCAAGGTTGGCGGCAAGGAAACCGCCCAGGTCAGTCGGGAGCAATTCGTTGAGGACACCCGGGTTAGACACCAAAGGTTGGACAGCCGCAAACACCGTAGTCTGAAAGGGTTGTCCATTGGCTCGTCTGCCGACAATTGGATCCAACACCGTCGCCGTGACAGTCACGTTCTCCACGGGGGCAAGAATGGTGGGGTCACCGGGCAGGGAATTGGAGGCGGTGACTGTCACGACAGCCGATGCTGTTGATCCGTCAGTGGCTTGGGCGGTCGGCGTGACCGCGAGGGTGGGAAATCCGAAGCTCTGCCCCGGCACGTTGATTGCGGAGGCGCCTGGGCTAAAGGAAGCAACTGTCGGCGCATCGGACGGGCCTGGTGAAGCAGCGATGTCAATTCCAAAATCGCCGCCGACATTGGCAGACAACACGCCCGGACCGCCGGTTGTTTGGCTGAGCACCTCGAAGGCCTGCTCTACGCTGAGTGCGACGGAGAGCTCAGGGTTTGAGGAAGTCAATGCCGCCTTGCCCGGCGTAGGAAAGAACGGGCCGTTGTTTCGTACCACCCGGTAGGCGTTCATCGCGTCGGCGACTGGGTCGTCATCGAAGGCGGTTCCGTTTTCAGTAGTCTTGGCTAGGTCCATGTAGATGCGAGCATAGCCGTTGCCCACGCCGGAGGCAGGTTTGATGCCATCTTCGTCGATTTGGGGCACTAGAAGGCTAAAAGCACCGCTGAGTGGCAACGAAGTCTCCAGATCTATGTCGTCGCCGGTGGGTGTGGCGAGTGGTTGATCGATCACGTCAAACTTGCTGTGATCGTTGCCGGCCAACCCATCCAACAGCGCGCTGGTCTGCAAAACCGTACCAGCCGCTAGATTCGGGGATGCACTTCCACCTATTGGAATGTGCTTATCATCGTACAACTCGACATAACCCGGAGATGCACGATCAACCAGCAGATAGGCAGCTGATCCGTTCTGTATGACACCGCTGACCGTCTCGCCGGGCAAATCGATCAGCGACTCAGCCAACAAGGAGGGGAAATTGGTGGTCCCGCTGAAATGGTTACCGTTGATGGCGATGAACATGTAATCCGCCGGCGGCCCGGAAATCTGCCCGTTCACCAGGCCGATCCTCGTGTTCGGTGTCCCAGCCAAAGCCGTCGGCACTGCATCGGCGTAGTCCAGCCAGCCAAGTACGATGACGCCGTTAGGAGGTCTCAGGATTGTGCCGGGGGTTTGGCCGTTGCTTATGTCAAGATCGAACGGCGGCAGGTCGAACCGGTAATTGACGAGGTCCACGCCAGAGCTGGATGAATCGCCTTCGACTTCATAGAAGGTCAGCTCCAGAAAATCCTTGTTGAGGGTTGAACCGAGCGGCAAGCTGGGGGGCAAATAGATTTCGATGAATTCCTGGTGGGCATTCAGTGGATCCCTTCCGATAGGGCCATCGTCCAGGCCCTCGGGATCTGTATAGACTTCAGTAATGACGGGATGATCCGGTAGCTGCCCCTCGGCTAAGCCACCGAACAAAGTGACAAGGCATGACGCCAAGGCCACACCCTTGATATTTTCCCGATTGGTCATCTGTCGATTCTCCATCGCTCTTTGCTTAATGTTGGCGCGGGCTAACCCCAAAGCCGATGCGTGTAGCAGTTACTCGATCTTCACAGGGCAATGCGCGTGCCGATGCGTTCAATCCTGATCCATATCGTGCGCAACTGCTGACTGCGGTTAGTGTTGCGCAATTGCGGCGCAAGCACTGCGTTAGGTTCGTCCGCCTTGCTCACCGTGCGCAATTGCGACCAGGCTCGCAGGCGCGGGCCATATGCCCACCACTCGATCCATTGGGTCGGCGAGTTCGCCAGATGCAGCGATGGTGTAACTCTACTTGACACAATACTTTAACGAACCTCATCGCTTCATCCTGAGCAACGGCACGCCAGGTGCTCTCTTTGAAGATTCGTGCAAGGAGCCCGGCCGGAGGCGGCGACTCACCGTGGGAACAAGCAACGGATCGGATGAACAATGACCAAGGACCAGAAGAGTGCCCCACCAGTTTGTTTGACGTCCACGGGTGCGGGCGCATCAGGCATTGGCCCGCTACTTGGGAGTAAACATAGCATGCCTCCGGTGTTGCGAAGGAAACCCTTAGAAACAATTAAGCACCGGCTGGTGCAGGTGCGCGGTGAGCTAACATGGCTCTCGACCGTAGAGGTTGCGTCGCGGTGTGTCTCGAGTCGTTCACCGCTCATTGTCGATCGGCGAAGATAGGTTAATCGCCTCGGTGGCTGAGTTCTCCACCAGAGAGACGGGTACGATGTCCAACTTGAAATTGAAGCTGCAGTCCCGCGTGGAGTGTCCCAACCCGCGGAACGTCTTCGCATACTGCCATGACAGTATGGGCATCGGGCATCTGCGGCGCACCTTGGCTATTTGCGAAGGCACCGCCAAGGCTCATCCATGTGCATCCTTCTTGCTGGCTACCGGAACGCCCTACGCTTCGCTGTTCTCAAGTTCAGCCCCGATTGACTACATCAAACTCCCCGCTCTGACCAAAGACCGCGATGGTGCCTACGGGTGCAAATATCTGGCACTTCCTATGGAACGGATGATGCGCTGCCGAGAATCAATGCTATTGGATGCAGCAAAGCACTTCGCTCCCGACGTGATGTTGGTCGATAAGGCTCCGTTGGGCGTTTGTCGTGAGTTACTACCTACCCTCCGTTGGCTCAAACAGAATCGACCCGATGTTCGCATCGTCTTTGGCATGCGGGACATCGAAGACGATCCTGATGCGACCATCAGGGAGTGGACCCGGAACGGCGTATACGAGGCACTGGCGGCGTGCTACGACGAAATCTGGGTCTACGGGAACTCAGACGTATTCGACGTGACGAAGGAGTACAAGTTTCCGGGCAAGGTCGTGCAGAAGACGCGATTCATGGGCTATGTCACGCGTGACTGCTGCGATCATGCAACCAAGCCCAACTCTCATCAGCCCGAAGTTCTAGTCACTGTCGGTGGAGGCAGCGACGGAGAAACAGTGTTGAGGACGTACCTGGCTGAAGCGGCTGGGAGGGTCGCTGCAGCGGGAGGGCGATCCGTCATCATTGGCGGTCCCGATTTACCATCACGATTCAGGAAAAAATTGAAGATTCAGGCTGAGCAGGCGCCGCAAGTGTCATGGCTTGATTTTGAGGCCTGCATGAGCTGTCGAATGCATCAGGCTGATTTGATCGTAACCATGGGTGGATACAACA